>DASQNO010000081.1:0-8950 GCA_035644935.1 Sphingomonadaceae bacterium | reverse complement strand
ATGGTGCAGGCCGAGGTCGTCAACGCCCGCACCGGCAAGGTCGTCTCCTGGCTGGGGTAGGCGGCTGGACGGCGGTGCTGCTGGCGGGATCGCGGCCTGGCGGCGACCCGTTCGCGAGGGCGCACGGCGTCGCGACCAAGGCGGAGATTGCGGTGGCCGGCGTGCCGATGGTGACGCGGGTCGCCGAAACGCTGCTTGCCAGCGGCAGCGTCGCGCGCATCGTCGTGCTGGCGCAGGAGCCCGATGCGCTGCGGCCGCTGCTGCCGCCGTCGTCGCGGATCGACGTCGGCCGCTCCGCCGAAACCATCGCCGCGACGCTGCGCCGATTTGCGGACCACGACTTGGCGCCGTGGCCGCTGTTCGTCACCACCGCCGACCACGCGCTGCTGACGGCTGACACGGTGGATGCGTTCCTGGGAACGGTGCGCGCCAGCGACGATGTCGCGGTCGGGCTGGTGTCCCGGGCCGTGGTGCGGCGGCGGTTTCCGGGCAACAAGCGGACGTGGCTGCGCTTTGGCGACGGGCAGTTCACGGGGGCCAACATGTTCGCGCTGACAGGTCCCCGGTCGCTCGCCGCGCTGGGGTTCTGGGCGGAGGTCGAGCAGGACCGCAAGAAGGGGTGGCGGCTGCTGGCCAAGCTCGGCCCCGGCCTGCTCCTGCGCGCCCTGCTGCGGCGGCTGAGCATGCAGGGCGCGCTGGACGCCGTCGGCGGGCGGCTGGGCGTCACCGTGCGCGCGGTGACGCTGGAGGACCCGCTGGCGGCGGTCGACGTCGACAAGCAGGCCGACCTCGAACTCGCCACCGCGGTTCTCGAAGGCCGCGCCTAGACCGCGCTGAGCGCCGCGTCGAAGTCGGCGATGAGGTCCTCGGCGTCCTCGACCCCGATCGAAATGCGCACGAGATTGTCGGTGATCCCCATCGCCAGCTTGCGGGCGTCGGGCACGGACAGATGCGTCATCGCCGCGGGCGCGCTGGCCAGCGTTTCGGTGCCGCCGAGGCTGACCGCCAGCTTGGCGATCTTCAAGGAGTCCAGGAACGCGAACGCCTCCCGCTCGCCGCCGTTGAGGTAGAGCGAGAAGGTCGACCCGGCGCCCAGGCAGTTGCGGCGGTAGATGTCGGCCTGGCGGCCTTCGGAGAGGAACCCGAGATAGCCGACGGACTCGACCTTCGGGTGGTCGCGGAAGAAGGCGCAGACCTTGGCCGCGTTCTCGCCGGCGCGGGTCATGCGCAGCTCCAGCGTTTCCAGCGAACGCAGCAGCATCCACGCGGTGTGCGGATCGGTGATCGTGCCGATCGTGTTGCGCATCGCGCGCATGGGATCGAGGAAGCGCTTCGCGCCGACAACGCCGCCCGCGACGAGATCGCTGTGCCCGCCCGCATATTTGGTCAGCGAATAGATCGACAGGTCCGCCCCGTGATCGAGCGGTTTGGCCCAAAGCGGCCCCAAAAACGTGTTATCGATGGCGATCGGAGGCGGATTTTCCGGGAAAAGCGCGGCGCGCGCCGCGGCCACCGCCTCTACGTCGACCAGCGCGTTGGTGGGATTTGCGGGCGATTCCAGATAGATGAGCGACACCCGCCCCTTCTCCTTGGCCTCCTCCAGCACCCCCTCGATCTCCCCCCGCGTCGCCCCCGCCGGGAAGTCGAGCCAGGTCACCCCGAACTTGCCCAGGATGCGCGCGATCAGCGTTTCGGTGGCGGCGTAGAGCGGGCCGGAATGGACGATCACGTCGCCCGGCTGCACGAAGGTCAGGAAAAGGGTGGCGATCGCCGACATGCCGGACGAGAAGGTCAACGCCTCCTCCGCGTCTTCCCAAAGCGCCAGCCGGTCTTCCAGTATTTCCTGGTTGGGGCCGTTGAAGCGGGAATAGACGAGACCTTCGGAGCCGCCGGGACGCTTGCCCGTGACGCCTTCGAAATGGCGCTTACCAGCCGCGGCGTTCTCGAAGACGAACGTCGAGGTCAGGAAGATCGGCGGCTTGAGCGCGCCTTCCGACAAGGCCGGGTCGAAGCCGTGGCCCATCATCATCGTTGACGGCTTCAACCGGCGACCGCCAACTTCGCGGACGTCGGTCTTGGGGCGGCGGCGGGGGGATCCACCGGAAAGGGCAGCTTCGTCCGGCGTGCCGCCGGAGATGGTGGATTCGTCTTCCATGCATTCGCTCCAATAAATCCTCTCCCGCAACGATGCGGGAGAGGAGGGGCCCAAGCCTAACGGCTTGGGAGTCGAGGGTCTTCTTCCTTGCTTTCGCGGAGAAGACCATCACCGCTGCGACTAGTCGGCAGAGCCGCCAAGTCTCGCTCCTCTCCCGCATGCGGGAGAGGGTTCACTACTCCGGCAGGGCGATCAGCGAAAGCTGACGCCCGTAGTCGGGTTCACCGCGGTGCGTAGCGCGGCGGTAGCTGAAGAAACGCGTTTCGTCGGCATAGGTGTCCAGCCCCGTCGCATGGATCGCCCGAACGCCCGCGGCGGCGAGGCTGGCGGCGACGAAACCTTCGAGGTCGAAGCGATGATGACCGGAGCGGCCGGCGCTGAAGAAGCGTTCGTGCTCGCGTTCCGCTTCGACGAAGCGGGCGAGAAAGGCGTCGTCCACCTCGTAGGAGGCGCGCGCGATGCACGGCCCGATGGCCGCTGCGATACGGTCGCGATCCGCGCCCAGAGCTCCCATCGCCGCCACCGTCGCCGCCGCGACGCCGCTCAACGCGCCTTTCCAGCCCGCGTGCGCGGCGCCGATGACGCCGGCCTCCGCGTCCGCGAACAGGATGGGCGCGCAATCGGCGGTGAGAATGCCGAGCGCCAGCCCCGGACGATCCGTGACCAGCGCATCGGCGCGGGGGCGTTCCGCGTCGGGGATCGGCCCGGTGGCGGTGACGACCTCCGCCCCGTGCACCTGGAAGAGGGTGATCAGCGCCGCGCCGGGCGCCACCGCCTCGCGCGCGATGCGCCGATTCGCGGCTACCGCCGTAACATCGTCGTCGGAGCCGAGGCCGACGTTGAGCGCGGCGTAGCGGCCGGCGGACAGGCCGCCGCGGCGGCCGAGAAACCCATGGCGGGCGCCGGCGAGGTGGGGCGAGATGATGACGTCGATGGTGGTTTGGCTCATGCGGTCTTCCGTTGCGGCCCCATGTGGCGAAGGACGCATCAGAACCCCTCGGGTTGCGGCCAGGCGGGCGCGTGGACGCCCAAGACCTTGAAGAGGCGACCCATCGCTGCCGCGCCGGTCAGCCGCTCGCGGGCGCCGTACACTTGCGCCGCGCGAGCCGGGTCGGCGCGGGCGAGCGCGGCGGCGCGCACCGCGATGCCCATTGCGGCCAGCCAACCGCCCTGCGTCCGGGGACCGCTGACCACCGCGCCACCGCCGCGCGCCGCGCGGCGCAGCGCGTCGAAATCGACGTGGGCGGTGAGGTCGTTCTCGCCGGGTTCGGCGAAGACGGGCGCGGGAGCGTGGCGGCGGACGGCCTGCAGCGTTTCGCCGATCGCGGTTCGGTTGTGGCCGTAATCGATGATCAGCATCGCGCCGCCTTGCACGGCGAGCCGTGCGGCCAGCGTACGGACGATGTCCAGCGACACGGGGGAGGCTTCGAAGATGCTGCCGACGGGGCTGACGCGCAGCGCGGCGGGAACCTCGTCGCCGGTATCGTCGCGGCCGGGAACCGGGGCGAAGCCGTTCGCCGTTGCGTCCACCAGCCGCTCGCGCCAGCCGGCCGGGGTGCGGACGTGCTGATGGATCGGCAGCGCGTCGAAGAATTCGTTGGCGACGATCAGCAGCGCGCCTTCGTTCGGCAGGCTTTCGACGCTGTCGTGCCAGCATGCGCCGGGCAGCGCCTGCGCCTGCGCCGCGCGCAGCATCGGGCTGGTTTCCACGAGGTGGACGGACGGCGACAGCCGCGCACGGTGCAGCACGCGCAGCGCGTCGCTCGCCAGCGTACCGCGGCCAGGGCCGAGTTCGACATATTGCACAGGACCCCGGCCTGATGCGCCCTTTGCCGCGGCGCGCCCCCACAGTTCCGCGAGGCAGACGCCGACGAGTTCGCCGAACATCTGGCTGATCTCGGGCGCGGTGGTGAAGTCGCCGGCGGCGCCCAGCGGGTCGCGCGTAGCGTAATAATGCGCATTGGCGGCGGCCATGTAGTCCGCGACGGAAATGGGCCCGCATTCGGCGATGCGCCGGACCAAGGCGACGGCGAGCGCGGTCACCCGTGGCCGGCGCCGGCGAGTCGCCGACCGTTTGGACGGGCGAACTGTCCCAAAACGACTACTAAGTTCGCGGAGATCACAGTGCTGCACGCAAATCCATGATCTTCGGTAGGGCGCGCGGCGTGCAAGGTGGTTCGGAACGGGCGCGGCGTACGCGGCATGCGACCAGCCTTGACGCGTACCGGCGCTGTAGGACAGCGCTTTTTGCGGTCGCCTCCGCATAAGGGTGCGATGGAGCCTGCCGAGCGCAGCTGGCGGGGTTCAGGCCACCGTTAGGCGCGGCGTGTCAGAAGGAGCAAACAACCCCCCCGGAGAGACGATCGATGTTGTTCCGTGCCGCCGCCGCCTTTGCGCTCGCGCTTTCCGCCACCTCCGCCGGACCCGATCCGGCGAGGGCCGCCGCCGCCGCGTCCGCGCCGGGCGCGGAGGGGTGGATCATCGGACCGGTGGTGCGCGGCCGCAACTATTCGCGGCGCATGCCCCTGCACCCGACGCCTGGGCGCAACGGCGCGTTCTCCATCGATCTGCCGCAGGCGCCCGGCAGCGTGCACTACGTGACGTTCCGCCACGGTTCGCTGCAGGGCAAGCGCCGCATCGTCATGCGCTACCGCATCGAAGCGGAGCCGGGCACGCGTATCGTGCCCAGAACCGCGCCGACGCTGCCGTCGATGATTACCTTGTACTTTCAGCGGGGCGGCGACAACTGGACCGCGCGGGGGCCGTTCGAAACGTATCGCTGGTACGCGACCTTCGCCACGCGTTCCCCGGTGACGCCGGGCACGCATGTCATGATCGCCCCGCTCGACGCCAACTGGACGGCGGTGCAGGGTTCCAGCGCCCGCACGCAACCGGCCGCGTTCCGCGCCGCAAAGGCCGACGCGGATCAGGTCGGCTTCGTGATGGGCGGCGGCGACGGCGCCGGACACGGCGTCTACGCGACGGGGCGGGCGCGGCTGATCGTCACCGAGTTTCGGGTGGAGTAACGGCGTAGCGAACGCCCGAGCGGCGGCTCAGGACGCCAGCCTGTCCCGGCTGATTCTGAGCGTCACGATCAGCCCTTCGGGCGCCCAGTCATACTCGATGGCGCCGCCAAGCTGTTTGGATACGCTGCGGTGGACCAGCTTGCTTCCAAAGCCCGCGGCTTCGGGCGGGGCCACGACTTCCGGGCCGCCGCGTTCCATCCAGGTCAGCTCTAGCTGCGTTTCGGTCGATGTGGTCGTGATCTCCAGCATCCCGGTTTCCGCCTTCAGCGCGCCGTATTTGAGCGAGTTGGTCGCAAGTTCGTGGATGACCAGCGCCAGGCTGGTCGCCGCCGCCTCGCCGACGCCCATGCGCTCGACCGCGACCCTGATCCGGCCGCTGAAGGCGCCGAGATCGTCATAGGGCGCGAGCAGCACCGAGAGGAGATCGCCGAGCAGGGCGGCGCTGCCTTGCCCGCCGGGAAGCGGCCGGACGAGGTCGTGGGCGCGGCCAAGAGCCGTCAGGCGCTGCGTCAGCTCGCGCGCCATGTCGGTCGTGCTGCTGGTCGATCGGGAGGTGATCTGCGCGAGGCCCGCGGCGATGGCGAGCAGGTTCTTGACCCGGTGGCTCATTTCGCCGGCGAGCAGCTCGTGACCTTCCTCGGCCTGCTTGCGGCCCGTGACGTCCAGGAAGATCCCGAACATGATCCTGGCGACCATGCCGACGTCGTCGCCCCGCCCGCGCGAGGCGATCCAGCGCACCTCGTCGCCGAGCAGGATGCGGAAGTCGGTCTCGTAACTTCCGACAACCGCCCGCGTGGCCGCGAACGCCGCGCGAACCCGGTCGCGATCCGCGGGATGGATATGGGCGGAGAGCTCCTCGAACGTGACGCGCTGCTTTAGCGGGATGCCCCAGAGCCGGAAACCGGCCTCGTCCATCGTGAAGCCGTCGTCGTCGACGTTCCACGTCCAGAGCGCGATGCCCGCGGCCTCGACGGACCGGTTGAGGTCTTCGACTGACCACCGGTGGGCGTGAACAGCTGGAGCTTCGGTGGTCAAAGCGCTTTCTCCATCGGAACCGGCGGGCTGCGGAGCCACTTGGCGATCGGGGTTACCAGCGCATCGGTTCCGATGATGCAGCTCTCGGGGCCAGCCATTCCACCGGACGCCGGCATCCGCAATAGCCCGCAGCGGACAAAGCGGGGCCCGCGCCTGGCATCAGGCGACGCTCTGCGTCCCCGCAACCCCTTCCACCCGCACCCGCCGCGCCCTGGCGGTGGCGACCAGCCACGCCCCTGCGATGATCAGCGGCACGGTGAGCGTCTGCCCCATCGACAAGCCCCAGGACAGGTTTTCGAGGCCCGGGTCGGGCTGCCGCACGAATTCCACCAGGAAGCGGCTGACGCCGTAGATGATCAACCCGGTGCCGAAGAGCTTGCCCGGATGGTAGCGCGCGTCGGTGCGCCAGAACATGAAGAGCAGCACGGCGCCGAGCAGCAGGCCCTCCAGCCCGGCTTCGTAGAGCTGGCTGGGGTGACGCGCGACCTCGCCGCCGGTGGGGAAGATCATCGCCCAGGGCACGTCGGTGGGGCGGCCCCACAGCTCTCCGTTAACGAAGTTGGCCAGCCGCCCGAACAGCAGCCCGAACGGTGCGACGCAGGCGACATAGTCGCAGATGCGCAGGAAACTCAGGTCATTCTTGCGCGCCAGGTACCAGATGCCGAGAAGGACACCGGCGAGCCCGCCGTGCAGCGACATGCCCCCTTCCCATAATTTGAGAATGTCGAGCGGGTTCTGCAGGATCGAAGGCTGGTAGAACAGGATATAGGCGACGCGGCCGCCGATGATGATGCCCAGCGTCGCATAGAAGATCATGTCGTCGGCATGGCGGCGGGCCATGGGCGCGCCTGGCTGCACGAGCAGCCGCAACAGGTACCACCAGCCGATCAGGATGCCGGCCAGATAGGCGAGGCTGTACCAGCGCAGCTTGAAGAAGCCGAGGTCCAGCGCGATCGGCGACAAGCCGAGGTCCTCGAAGCGGATCGCGGACGGGGAGACGGGCGGCAAAGCGGCGGCGGCTTGCGCCAGAAACGACAGGATCAAGGTTTTCCCCCCGGAAGATTGCGTTCTCATAAGCGGCAAGCCAAGAAACGCAAAAGCAGTGGAGGAAATTCCAAGCCATGCCGAGCGAACTCGACCGCCGATTCGACGCTGTTCTCGCGCATATCACGGGGCCGGGCGGACTGCTGGCGGCGGCGCCCGACGATCTCGGCATGCTGCGGGTGCCGGCGCTGCCCGCGACGATGCCGGGTTTTCTGGACCTGTTCGGTCAGCTCAACGGCGCGGTCGTGGCGGTCATCGCGGGCGAGGAAAGCCTGACCTTTGCCGACCTCAACGCCCGCGCCGATGCGGCCGCGCGGGCGCTGGTCGGCACGCACGGCATCCGGCCCGGCGACCGCGTCGGCATTGCGATGCGCAACTGCCCGGCGTGGATCGTGACGTACATGGCTGTGCTGCGCGCGGGCGGGGTCGCGACGCTGATCAACGGCTGGTGGCAGCGGCACGAACTCGCACACGCGCTGGAGCTCAGCGAGCCGGCGCTGGTCGTCGCCGATGGCCCCCGCGCGCAGCGGGTCGCGGACGCGGGATGGGCGGGACGCCTGCTGACGCTGCCGATCGACCGGCCGATCGACGAAGCGATGGAGCCGGTGGGAACGGCGGACGCCCCCTTGCCGACGATCGCCGCGGGGGACGACGCCACCATTTTGTTCACCAGCGGGTCGACAGGGGAGGCCAAGGGCGCGGTGTCGACGCACGGAGCGCTGACCACCGCCATCTACAATTTCACCGCCGCGCTGGCGACGTTGCGCGGCCTCAAGGAACAGGTGGGGGAGACGGTCGCGCCGCCCGTGGCGCTGCTGTCCGTGCCGTTCTTTCACGTCACCGGCGCGGTGCCGCTGATGCTCACCAGCCTCGCCATTGCACGGACCATGGTGCTGATGCCCAAATGGGACGCGGGCGAGGCGCTGCGCCTGATCGAGCGGCACAAGGTCACCTATTTCCTCGGCGTGCCGACGATGAGCCTGGAACTGCTGGTCCACCCGGAACGCGACAATTTCGACCTGTCGAGCCTGACCGATCTGGGCGCGGGCGGTGCGCCGCGCCCGGCGGCGCATGTCGAGCGCATGCGCCGGGAAATGGGCGCCGCGCAGCCGGCGCTGGGCTACGGCCTGACGGAGACCAACGCCACCGGCTGCAGCAATTTCTGGACCAATTACGCGGAGAAGCCCGAATCGACTGGCCGCGCGCAGCCGTTTGTGGAGGTCGCGATCATGGACGACGCGCGTGCGCCGGTGCCGACGGGCGCGCACGGCGAGGTGGCCCTGCGCAGCGCCGCCAATATGCGCGGCTATTGGCGCAACGAGGCGGCGACGCGCGCGGCGGTGACCGAGGACGGCTGGTTCCTGACCGGCGACATCGGTTATCTGGACGAAGACGGATATCTGTTCATCGTCGACCGCAAGAAGGACATCATCATCCGCGGCGGCGAGAACATCAGCTGCCAGGAAGTGGAAGCGGCGATCTACGCGCACCCGGCGGTAGCGGAGGCGTGCGTGTTCGGGCTGGCCGACGAGCGGCTGGGCGAAGTGCCGGGGGCGGTCGTGTACCTGGAGCCGGGCGAGACGCTGGACGCGCAAGCGCTTAAGGACTTCGTCGCCGAGCGGCTGGCGGCGTTCAAGCAGCCGGCGGCGGTGTGGGTGCACGAGGAGCCGCTGCCCAAGCTGGGCACGGG
>DASQNO010000080.1:0-47601 GCA_035644935.1 Sphingomonadaceae bacterium | reverse complement strand
GATGATCGGGCCCAGCTGCTTGCACGGGCCGCACCAGGACGCGGTGAAATAGGCGATCACCAGCGAGGTCATCGACGGATCGACGACGTCGCGCTTGAACCCGTCGAGCGCGATGCGATCGGCTTCGCTCATTCCCAGGGTTGCCACGCGATGATTCTCCTTATGCTTCGTACGCCCAAGCGATATGGGGCGGCGGGTCGGGGTCTGCCAACCCCGCGCGGCACGGGCAGGGGAGCCAAGCAACGGACGCTTGCCGCGCTCCGAAGCTCATGCTAGCAGCCGCGCTTCCCAGCCGTTCGGTTGCCAAGGCGCCGAGGGGCTTCGCGCCGAGCGGGCGTAGCTCAGGGGTAGAGCACAACCTTGCCAAGGTTGGGGTCGAGGGTTCGAATCCCTTCGCCCGCTCCAATTTCCTTTCGGATTTGTGTTCCGTACTCCGCCATGGCGCGGGGACGCCGTGTCGGCGCTCGCGGCCATGCTGCGCCCGGCGCGAGACGATCCCGCTTCGCACGCCCGCCAGCGGAGCATCGGGCTTGGCAACACTCGGCCGAGTGGGGGAGGCGGCGGCATACCGCAACGGAGGATCATTGCCGCAGGCACCAACGCCGGCCCGCTACTGACGCGCGCGCGAGGAAGGCGTCCGAGCATTAAGCTTTTGTTAGGGCTCTTAACTTATATCAAATGAGGCAGTGATCGGGCCCCTAGGCGCGAAATCTGCAAGCCTTAGCTACGTGCCTGCTCCTCGACTGCGTGAGAGTGGCACGATCCCCGTACGCGGCATCGTGAGCTAGCTATGAACAACCTGACACCGTTTGCGATCGCGATCCTTGCGACCCAGATCGCGGCCAGCCCCGGCGCCTTTGCCCAGCAGCCGCCCAACGCAGGCGAGCAGCTTCGGCAGATCCCGCCTCCCGTTCTCAGCGACAAAGCGGCGCCCGACATCAGGGTGGAGCGGCAGGCGGCGCCCGGCCGGACCGAGGCCGGAGGCGCCACGGTTCGCGTGCAGAGCGTGCGGGTGACGGGCAACACACGGTTCTCCCAGAGCGAGTTGAACGCGGCGGCCGGCCTTGCCGCCGGACGCGACCTGACGCTGGCCGACTTGCGGGCCGGCGCCGCGCGGATCTCCGCTTTCTACAACAGCCGCGGCTACTTCCTGGCCCAGGCCTATCTGCCGGCGCAGGACGTCAGCGCCGGCGCGGTGGAGATCGCGGTACTCGAAGGTCGCTACGGCACGATCGACGTGCGCAACCAGTCGGGCCTGCGGGACGGGCGCGAACGGGAGCTGTTGAGCGGGCTTCGCAGCGGCGACCTCGTCGCCAACGCGCCCCTGGAGCGTCGGCTGCTGCTGCTGTCCGATACCCCGGGGGTGCGCGTTCGATCGACGCTGTCTCCGGGCGGCACGGTCGGCACGTCCGATCTCGTCGTCGACCTCGAACCAGGCCGCCGGGTGACCGGCAGCGTCGAGGCGGACAATGCTGGCAACCGCTACACTGGAACGTACCGCGCCGGCGGCACGATCAACCTCAACAACCCCACCGGAGCCGGCGATCTTCTCAGCCTGCGCGTCCTCGCCTCCGAAGGCGGTCTTGCCTACGGTCGCGCCGCCTATCAGGCGCCGGTCGGCGAGGCGACGATCGGGGTCGCCTTCACGCACCTCCAGTACGAACTCGGCCGCGAGTTCAGGGTTTTGGATGGCGAGGGCACGGCGGACATCCTCAGCGTCTTCGGCAGCTACCCGCTGATCCGCTCGCGCGGCGCCAATCTCTACGCGCTGGCCGGGTTCGACGCCAAGTCGCTTGAAGACGAGATCGGCCTCGTTTCCACCAAGTCGGACAAGCGGCTGGGTGTCGCGAACCTGGGCCTCGCAGGCGATTGGCGCGATGGCTTCGCGGGCGGCGGCTCCAGCCTCTTTTCGCTAGGCGTCGCCGTGGGCGAACTCGACATCCGCAGCCGCGCCGAACGCGAGGCGGACGCGCTGACCGCGCGCAGCGACGGCGGCTTCGGCAAGGTGCAGGGAAGCTATTCGAGGGCACAGTCGCTCGGCGGGCCGTTGTCGCTCTACGGTTCGTTGCGCGGGCAGCTCGCCTTCGACAATCTCGACAGTTCGGAAAAGATCCAGCTCGGCGGCGCCTACGGCGTGCGCGCCTATCCCGAAGGCGAGGCCTATGGCGACCACGGCTACATCGCGACGATCGAGGCGCGGTTGCTGCTCAATCGCCGCGACGAGGGACTGCCGGGGCAATTCCAGGTCTTCGGCTTCGTCGACGCCGGCGAGGTGCAGTTCGCGCAGGACCGCTGGTTTCCGGGATCCAACAGCGCCGCGTTGAGCGGCGCCGGGGCGGGGCTTACCTGGTTCGGACCGCACGACCTGCTGGTCCGAGGCAGCTACGCGCGCAAGCTGAGCGACGCGAAATCCACCTCGCAGCCCGACAAGGGCGGCCGCGCCTGGTTCCAGATCGCCAAGCAGTTCTGATCCGGCGGGTCGCCCGCCGCTTTCTCCCGAATTCACAAGGAAGTCATCATGTACTTCGTCATCCAGCCGCCCTTCTCCAACACTCTGGGCCAGGCGGCATCGCAGCCTCCGCGCCGGAGCGCCTTGTTCGGCTCCACAGCGCTGGCGCTTCTCGCGTTCGGCCTCGTCGCGTCGCTTTCCGGGCAGGCGCACGCGCAAGTCGCGATGATCGGCCAGGCGCCTTCGGGCGGACAGGTGCTGCCGACCGGCGGCTCCGTGTCCTCCGGCAGCGCCACCGTTACGACCGGCGGTTCCACGCTGACCGTCGATCAGACCAGCCAGAACGTCGTGCTCAACTGGCAGAGCTTCTCGATCGGCCGCGACAACAAGGTCACCTTCGTTCAGCCCAACAGCCAATCGGTCGCGCTCAACCGCGTGCTCGGCCCCGATCCGTCGGTGATCCTCGGCAACCTGTCGGCCAACGGCAAGGTCTTCCTGGTCAACCCCAACGGCGTGTTGTTCGGCAAGGGTTCGACGGTGAACGTCGGCGGTCTCGTCGCGTCCACGCTTGGCATTTCCGACGCCGACTTCATGGCCGGCCGCTATGTGTTCACGGGCAGCGGCGGAACCGTTCTCAACGAAGGCGCGATCAACGCCGACGGCGGCTATGTCGCGCTGCTCGGCGCTACCGTCGGCAACACGGGCGTCATCCAGGCGAACCTCGGCACCGTCGCGCTGGCGGCGGGCGAGGCGGTGACGCTCGACGTCGCGGGCGACGGCTTGCTCAACGTCGCGATCGACAAGGGCGCGGTGAACGGTCTCGTCCGCAATGGCGGCCTGCTTCGCGCCGACGGCGGGCGGGTGCTGATGACCGCGCAGGCGGCCGGCGCGCTGCTCAAGACGGTGGTCAACAACGATGGTGTCATCGAGGCCCGGACGCTGGAGAACCGGGGCGGCAAGATTCTGCTGCTGGGCGACATGGGGAGCGGCACGATGGCCGTGGCGGGCGTCCTCGACGCCAGCGCGCCGGACGGCGGCGACGGCGGCTTCATCGAAACGTCGGCGGCGAACGTGCGCATCGCGGCCCACGTTCGCATCACCACGGCGGCACCCCGGGGCCTCACCGGCACCTGGCTGATCGACCCGGCGGACTTCACCGTCGGCGCGGGCGGCAACATCTCGGGCGCGACCTTGTCGGCGCAGCTTGTCACCAGCAGCATCGTCATCAGCACGATCCCAGCTGCCGGCGACAACACGGCGGGCAATGGCGACATCTTCATCAACGACGCGGTCGCCTGGACGGCTTCCGGCGTGCCGACGACGCTGACGCTGAACGCGTTTCGCGACGTCAACATCAACGCCGCGATCACCGCCACCAACGGCAATCTGATCGCGTGCTGCGGCCGCGACGTGAACGTCAACGCGCCGATCACGACGACCAACGGCAGCGTGCTGTTGAACGCCGGTCGCGACGTGAAGGTCTTCCACGCGATCACGACCACCGACGGCAATATCGCTTTGTGCGCCGGACACGACGTCCACATCGACGCCAAGGTCACGCTGACGCGCGGGACCACGATCCCGGCGCAGAGCTTGGGGCTCCCCGTCGGTCTGACCCTGATCGCCGGCGCGGACGGCACGGGCCCGGGCGTCGGCGGCGGGACGATCGTCTTCGCGCCGCTGGCGCCGCCGATCACCGTCACCGCCGCGCCGGTGACGATCAACTACAATCCGGTCTCCTATTCGGCGCCCACCGACTTTTCGACCAGGTTCGTCCTGACCGAGGGCGCCGCGCTGACGCAGCGGATGCTCCTCTTCCCCAGCGCCGACCGCGCATTCGACGGGACCACCAACGCGGTTCTGAGCGGGTTCAACACCACGGCGGCTTCAGGGCTGCCGACCGGCGTGACGCTGGTCGCCGGACCTAATGCCACCGCGTCGTTCGACACGGCCGCGGTAGGTTCCAACGTCGGGATCAGCTTCACGGGCTACAGCCTCGCGGGTCCAGACGCCGACAAGTTCGCGTTGGCCAGTTTCTGCTGCACCACGGGCAACCGGACGCAGGGAACGATCAGCGCCGCGCCACCGGCCCCCGCGCCTGCACCGACACCGACGCCCGCCCCGACTCCGGCTCCCGCGCCGGCTCCTACCCCGGAACCGGCTCCCGCGCCCGCGCCGACTCCCGCGCCGGCCCCAGCTCCTGCACCCGCCCCCGCGCCCGCCCCGGCTCCCGCGCCAACGCCGGAGCCAGCGCCGGCTCCTGCACCCGCGCCGGCTCCTGCACCCGCGCCCGCGCCAGCACCGGCGCCAGCACCGGCACCCGCGCCAGCACCGGCTCCCGCGCCAGCCCCGGCTCCTGCGCCCGCACCAGCGCCGGCGCCCGCACCAGCACCAGCGCCCGCACCAGCCCCGGCGCCCGCACCAGCACCAGCGCCGGCCCCAGAACCCGCGCCTGCACCCGCACCGGCCCCCACACCGACGCCTGCCCCCGCGCCCGTGCCTCCGCCGATCGAAGCCGCGCCTCTTCCGCAGCCCGCACCCGCACCCGCACCCGCACCCGCGCCGGTTCGCGTCGCCAGCCCGCTGGTCGGCATCGCGCCCGCTTCCGTGGCGGCCCCTGCGGGCCTGCAACTCGCCGTGGTCGCGGGCGGCGTCAGGTTGCCGACGTTCGACGTGGCGCAGGCGGCGCCGGTCGACGAGCGGCCGATCGCGCGCGCGGGCAGCGAGCAGGGGGAGAGCGCCTTCCTGCCCGCCAAGGTCAAGCCGGCCGCGCCGAAGGGCCCGGCCCCGGTCGTGCCGGTGTACCCGCGCAAGCAAGCCCGCCACTGAAACGACGTGGGCTGGTCCGTTGGTTCTCGCGGTCGCGCACGGCCACACGGCAAAGTCGCGACATGCGGCCTGGCTGCGCTTGCGGCGAGCCTGGCGTTACCGGCCGCGGCCAATCCGGGCGCATCGCGGCCCCAACAGGACCTTGCGCCGTTCGGACGGCACGCCGCGTCCGCCGCCGCGCGCGAGGTTGCGGCCTGGGTGCTGGAGTCCGGCGACAACCAGGGCTTGCCCTTCGTGATCATCGACAAGGTGGACGCCAGGGTCTTCGTGTTCGACCGCGACGCCCGGCTACGTGGCGCGGCGGCCGCTCTGCTGGGCCTCGGCGTCGGCGACGACAGCGTTCCGGGCATCGGCCAGCGCAAGCTGGCGACGATCACGCCGCCGGAACGCACCACGCCCGCGGGCCGGTTCCAGGCCTCGCTCGGCCACGACTTCGAACAGGACATATTGTGGGTGGACTACGACGCGGCCCTGTCGCTGCACCGGGTCGTGGCGGGCAGCCCCGCGGACCGTCGCCACGCCCGCCTGGCCTCCGCCTCGCCGCGCGACAACCGCATCTCCTACGGCTGCATCAACGTGCCCGCCCGGTTCTACGACGGAGTCGTCGTCCCGGCGTTCACCGGTACGGTCGGCATCGTCTACATACTTCCGGAAAGCGAAAGGCTCCACGAGGTTTTCGCAATGCGAGCGCCCGCCGCACCGGTTTCCCCCGGCCGCTAGATATCAGCGTGCCGGAAGCTCCGGCGACGGCCGGCGTGCCGCCGCGATGGCGGCGCCGAGAAGCTTCAGCCGCCGATCGGCGGCGGGATGCGTCTCTGCCGCGTTCGCGCCGTCGGGATTTTCCAACAAGCGCGCCATGAACGCCTCGGCGCGGGCGAGGTCGTAGGAGGCGGCGCTCGCCAGCACGACCGCCAGCCGGTCGGCCTCTTCCTCCGTTTGCCGCATCGCCGCGGCTCCCGACCCCCGGAGCCGCATCACTTCGCTTCGCCCGCTCGCTCGCGCCAGCTTGTGGCTGTGACCGAGAAGATTGTGCGCAATCTCGTGGGCGATGACCAAGGCCAGGTCGGCGTCAGTACCGCATTGCTCGACGATTCCGGCGCTGATCACCACGCGATCGCCATCGGCCCAGGCATTCACCTGGCGGCCGGGCACCAGTTCCACCTTGGTGACGCAGCCGAGCTCGGGTACGAAGCGCACGTCGCGAAGGCCCCCGGCCCGCAGAACACGGATCGTCACCTCGCCTGTCTTCATCTCCTCCGAAACGATCTTCTCGGACTGCTCGACGGCAGCGCGAGTGGGCCGATTGCCAGGGTCCGCCGCTGCCAGGCTCAGGACACGTCCGTTGACCGACACCAGTTGGTCGTCCGCCTTCAGCCCCGCCCGGTCCGCCGGGCTGCCGGCCACCACCGCCATCACGCCCGCGTGCCGGCCGAGCGCGAACCCGGCGGCGACCACCGGGCGGTCGGCGACGTCGTACTGCTCGATGCCGTGCATGGTGAAGCCGGGTTGGCCCGCCATCGCGCCGCGGCAAAGCGCCCGGCCAGCCACCGACAGCCGGTACGCCACGCTTGCGACCCGCAGTTCCTGCGCGCGAAGCTCCTGCAATCGTCCGAACGAAGGGGCGATCTCGGCGCGAAGTGGAGTGGCGCATCCGGCAAAGAGAAGTGCGACCACGACGGCCAAGCGGCCCAAGCGGGGCCTGCTATAGGTCCGCCGCGGGACAGCGGCTGCAGGGACGATCCAAGACATTCCAAGCTGCTAGAACAGTCACGGAAGTCCAGGAATAGGGCGGTGAGCCCCGTCTTCGACCTGTCTTTACACGGTACGCAAACTCGGGCCGGGTTAACCCTCCGGCTGTTCTGCGCTTTGGGGATCGACCGTCCTCACCCTAACTGAAGGCAAGGACGCGGCACGCTCCGGTTGCTGCAAGGTACGTGGAAAACGCCGACAATGATCGCGCCTAGCGCCCTTCGCTGCGCAAGGGTCGCGCCAGCAGGCCTGCCACCGTGTCCGCCACCGTCGCCTCGCCGGTGAGCAGGCGTTGCACCGCCGCCGCCACCGGCATGTCGATCCCGGCGCGGGCCGCGGCCCGCATCAGCACCGGCGCCGTGTACGCGCCTTCCGCGACGGTGCGCCGGTCGGCGAGCAGTTCGTCCGCCCGGCGACCTTCGCCCAGGCCCTTGCCAAGGCTGAAATTGCGCGAACTGGTCGACGAGCAAGTCAGCACCAGGTCGCCCAGGCCCGACAGCCCCGCCAGCGTTTCCGCGCGCGCGCCGTGCGCCAGGCCGAAGCGCGTCATTTCGGCGAAGCCGCGCGAAATCAGCGCCGCTCGCGCGTTCTGCCCCAGGCCGTAGCCCTCGACGACCCCACACGCGATCGCCAGCACGTTCTTGACCGCGCCGCCGATCTCTGCGCCGACGACGTCGTCGGTCAGATATGGCCGGAAATGCGGGCGGGCGAGAAGGTCGCGCAACGCCTCGCCGACGCCGCCAGTTTCGCCGACCCCCGCCACCGCCAGAGTCACCGCCGTCGGCAGCCCCCGCGCCACTTCGTGCGCAAAGGTCGGCCCCGACAGCACCGCCACGGCTGAGCGCGGGTGCATTTGGCCGGCGATGTCGTGGAGAAAGCTCGTGGTCGCCTCCTCGATGCCCTTGGCGCACAGCACCAGCGGCACGGTCCCCTGCGGCAGCTCGGCCAGCACCGCGCGCATGTGCTGCGCCGGCGTCACCACCAGGATCGCGTCGCACGCGCCCAGCGCGCCCAGGTCGTCGGTTGCCCGGATGCGCGGCGACAGGGGGATGCCGGGCAGAAACGCCGCGTTCTCGTGGCCGCCGTTGATGCCCCGCCGCACGTCGTCCTCGCGGACCCAGATCAGCACGTCCGTGCCGTTCGACGCGGCCACCTGCGCCAGCGCCGTGCCCCACGCGCCGCCGCCAATCACCCCGATGCTCATGTCCGCACCCTCATGCTTTCACGCCCGCGCCGCGCGCCGCCTCCGCGGTGGGGTCCAAAGGCCAGCGCGGCCGCGCCGGCGCGTCTAGGTCGTCGGTCAGCCCCGCCGCCAGCCGCTCCGCCCCCGCCCACGCGATCATCGCCGCATTATCCGTGCACAGCCACAACGGGGGCGCGACGAAACGCAGATCGTGCGCATGTGCGAGGTCCGTCAGCGCCGCCCGGATCGGGCCGTTGGCGGCGACGCCGCCGGCCACAACCAGCGCCTCGACCGGCCCCGCCCGCGCGATCGCCCTTCGGGTCCGGTCGAGCAGGCAGTCGATCACCGCCGCCTGGAAAGACGCCGCGATGTCCTCGGGCCGGTGCACGCCCGCTTCATGCGCGCGGACAACCGCGCTCTTGAGGCCCGCGAATGAGAAATGCGGCTCGGCCGAACCCAGCAACGGCCGGGGCAGCGGCACGGCGCGCCCGTCGCCCGTCTGCGCGGCGATCTCGACCGCCGGTCCGCCGGGAAAGCCCAGCCCCAGGATCTTGGCGCATTTGTCGAACGCCTCTCCCACCGCGTCGTCGATCGTTGTGGCGAGCCGCGCGTACGCTCCGACCCCCTCGACGCGCAGGATCTGGCAGTGCCCGCCCGACACGAGAAGCAGGAGATAAGGGAAGCCGAGGTTGCGATCGACCAGCCGCGCCGACAGGGCATGGCCTTCCAGATGGTTGACCGCGATCAGCGGCTTGCCGGCCGCGAACGCCAGCGCCTTGCCCATCACCAGCCCGACCATGACGCCGCCGATCAGCCCCGGTCCCGCCGTCGCCGCCACCGCGTCGACGTCGCGCAGGCGAACGCCGACCTCCGCCAGCGCTGCCTCGATCAGCGGCGGCAAGGCTTCCACATGCGCGCGCGCCGCGATTTCGGGAACGACGCCGCCGAATGGCCGATGCGCGGCCTCCTGACCCGCCAGTCTGTGCGACAGGACGCGCCCGTCCCCCGTCACCAAAGCCGCCGCGCTCTCGTCGCAGCTCGATTCAAGGCCGAGGATCAGGGTCACCGTGCTTCCCTTAACGCTTCCCCGGCGGAGTGTCGAAAAGGGCGGCGCGCTCGGCGAGCCACCTATTCCCGATCGCCGAATTTCGACAGAAGCGAACGGGCCGCTATGGGGTGCGGCGATGCTCTGCCCGAATGCCCGTCGATGAAGCTCACCGCGCCTTTGCGCATCGGCACGCGCGGGTCGCCGCTGGCGCTGGTCCAGGCCAATCTCGTCGCGGGCGCGTTGCGCGCCATCCACGGCCTGGAGGAGGGGGCGGTGGAGATCGTCGCCATCCGCACCTCCGGCGACCGCATCCAGGACCGGCCGCTGGCGGAGGTCGGCGGCAAGGCGCTGTGGACCAAGGAACTGGACCGCGCGCTGCTGGACGGCGAGACCGATCTGTCGGTGCATTCGATGAAGGATGTCGAAAGCGTGCGGCCCGGCACGCTGGCGCTCGCCGCCATGCTGCCCCGCGCCGACGTCCGCGACCGTCTGGTGGGCGCCGGTGATCTCGCCTCGCTTCCTGCTGGCGCCCGCGTCGGCACCTCCTCGCCGCGCCGCGCCGCGCAGCTGCTCCACTTGAGGCCCGACCTGCGCATCGTACCTATCCGCGGCAACGTCGCCGGACGCCTAGCGAAGCTCGCCGCCGGCGACGCTGACGCCACGCTGCTCGCCGCCGCCGGGCTCGACCGCCTCGGCCACGCGGAGATCGGGGTCGCCATCGCCATCGATGTCATGCTGCCGGCCGCGTCGCAGGGCGCGGTGGGGGTCGAATGCCGCGCCGGCGACACGCTGATCGCGGACCTTGTCGGATCGCTCAACCACGCCGCCACCTGGGCCTGCGTCACCGCCGAACGCACGCTGCTGATGGCGCTGGGCGGCAATTGCCGCTCCCCCGCAGCGGTGCTGGCTCTGATGAATGGCGAGGCGATCGACCTGCGCGCCGAGATCCTGACGGAGGACGGCGGCGAACGCGTGACGGGCCGGACGCGGCTCGATCCCGGCGACGGCTATCCGCCCGTGCTGCTCGCCACCGACCTGCTGGAACGCTCCAGCCCCCGCCTGCGCGCATCCTTCACCGGGTGAGCGCGCCGCTGCTCGTCTGCCGCCCGGAGCCAGGGGCTTCGGCGACGGCTGCGGCGGCGCGCTTGCTCGGCCTCCTGCCCGTCGTCGCGCCGCTGTTCCACGTGGAGGCTCTCGCCTGGGACGCGCCCGCTCCCGATCGTTTCGACGCGCTGATGATGACCAGCGCCAACGCCGCGCGGCACGCCGGCTCCGCCCTCGGCCTCTATGCCCGGCTCCCCGCCTTCGCCGTCGGCGCGGCGACCGCCGCAGCGATGCGAGAGATCGGGCTGTTCCCCGAAGTCGGCGCCGCCGGCGCGGCGGCGTTGGCGGCAGAGATCGCAGCACGCGCGCACCGCCGCGTGCTCCACCTGTGCGGCGAGCATCGTGTGTCGCCCGATTTCGCCGACCTGTCGGTCCACCCCGTTCCTGTCTACCGCGTCATCGCCGCGGACGCGCTGCCGCCTGCCGCCGCGGGGGCGATCGCTGCCGGCGCGGTGGTGCTTCTCCATTCCCCTCGCGCCGCGTCGCTTTTCGCGCGGCTGATCGACGATGGGGGTTGGGGCCGGGCGAACCAGCGCCTCGTCGCGATCAGCCCCGCCGCGGCCGAGGCTGCGGGGCGCGGCTGGCGCAGCGTCGACGCCGCGCCCGCGCCGACCGACGCCGCCATGCTGGCGATTGCCGGCAAGCTGTGCGAGAACGCCCCGCGATGAGCGATGCCGCGAAGTTCGACGACGCCTCCCGTTCGCGGCCGGTCCTGCGCGGCTTGCTCCTGATGCTGATCGCGTTCCTCGCGGGCCTCGCCGCAATGGCCTGGCTGCTCTCGCAATGGCCGGCCGGCGTGAAGCTGCTGGGGCTCGCCCCGGAACCCGCGGCCCGCCCGGTCTACATCGCGCGTCCCCGCGCCGCGCCCGTTGCGCCCGGCGACCTGCCGATGCGGCTGGCGCAGCTGGAATCGCGCATCGACCGCGTCGACCAGGCGAGCCGCGATGCGGTTGGCAACGCCGACCGGGCGGAAGGATTGCTGGTCGCGTTCGCCGCGCGCCGCGCGCTCGATCGCGGTGTTGCGCTGGGCTATATCGAAGGTCTGCTGCGCGAACGCTTCGCCGAAACGCAGCGCACGGCGGTTGCGATCGTCATCACCGCCGCGCGACATCCGGTGACGCTGGAGCAGCTGCGCCAGGGCCTGGGCGAACTCGGTCCCGATCTCACCGCCTCGGCGCCCAGCGACGACTGGTGGACGGCGACGCAGCGCGAACTCGGCAGCCTGATCACCATCCGCCGCGCCGGTTCGACCTCGACCGTGCCGTCGGAACGCCTCGACCGCGCCCGCGAACGGCTGGACGCGGGACAGGTCGATGTCGCGCTTGCCGAGGTGCTGCGCATGCCGGGGCAGCAGCGCGCGGCGCGCTGGATCGCCGACGCCCGCCGCTACGTCGCCGCCCGCCGCGCGCTGGACGCAATCGAAACCGCCGCCTTGCTCGACCCGACGCGGATGTCGACGCCGGCGTCGGTCCCCGCCATCGCGCCCACGACGCCCCCGGGGCCAATACCGCCAAGCGGCGCCTCGATCGCGCCGCGCTAGCCTCCGGCGCCGGTCGCGCTAGGTCGCGGGCGCCTTTGCGGGTTCCTTGGCGCCGGCATCTTCGATGACGATGCCGAGCTTCCTGTAGTGATGGCTCAGCCTGCGGAGCGCCGGGGTCACCAGCACGCCGTGCATCAGGATCGAAGCGCCGATGATCAGCCCGAGCGTACCCCAAAGACTATATTCGTAGTCGAACGTCGCGTGGTTGAAGCCGTAGCTCAGGTAATAAACCGACCCCAGGCCCCGGATCCCGAAAAAGGCGATGATCGCCAGCTCGAGCTTGGGCCGCTCCACCCCGATGAGGCTGATCCATCCCGCGAGCGGGCGGATCACCAGCAGCATGACCGCGGCGAACAGCACCTCCTCCCAACCGATGCCCTTCAGCAACCCGGCCGCCAGCATGCCGCCGAACAGCAAAAGCAGCAGCATCATCAGCAGCCGTTCCGACTCGTCGGCGAAATCGTGCAGCCGCTTGTTGAAGTCGTGCCCTTGCGCGGAACGGCGGATCATCAGGCCGGCGACGAACACCGCCAGAAAGCCGTAGCCGTGCGCGAACTCCGCCGCGGTGTAGACCACCAGCGTCGCGCCCAAGGCGATGAACCCGTCCCCCGTCCGCGACAGGCGTGTTCCGGCGGGCAGGCGATAGATGATCAGTCCGATGAGCCAGCCGAGCGCGCCGCCGACGACCACGCCGGCGCTGAGTTTCCAGAGCACGTCGTCGAGCACCCATTCGGTCAGGACCTGGCCGGTGAGGCTGCCCGCCGCGGCGATCGCGATCGCGAGGTGAATGAACGGAAACGCGAGCGCGTCGTTCAACCCGGCCTCGCTGGTCAGCGCGAACTTGGCCTCGGCTTCCTCCTCGTTCTCGTCATGCTCGATCTGCACGTCGCCGGCGAGCACCGGATCGGTGGGCGCCAGCGAGCCCGCCAGCAGCAGCGCGGTCGCCAGGCCCAGGCCAAGAAGCTGGTGCCCCAGCAGCATGACCATCAATATGGTCAGCGGCATGGCGATGCCCAGCAGTCGCCAGGTCACGTTCCACGTTTTCCAGCGCACCGCGCGCTCGATCTTGAGGCCGCCGCCCATCAGCGAGACGATGACGATCAGCTCCGCCGCCCGTTCGACCAGCGTCGGCGTCTTGTCCGGGTGCGGCGCCCACTCCGAAAAGGGCGCGAACGAAAACAGGATAAACCCGATCGCGACGCAGACGATGGGCAGCGACAAAGGGAGCTTCTTGAGCGCGATCGGCAGCCAGGCGACCACCAGGATCAACGCGCCCAGCCCGAACAGGATCGCGAAATAATGTTCTTCGATCTTGGGAGCCTGCGCGGCGAGGGCGGCGGCTTCGGAAAGCAGGGCGATCAACGGAAAACTCCGATCCGGAACGCCGGATCCTGGTCGAATGGCAGAGATTCCGCACTCAACGGACCGCTGACCGAAACGTGCCGCGTCCTTCGCCAGTCCCGAAGACTTTATGCGCCGGCGCAGGGAGCGCCGCGCGACGGTCCCGCACGCGAGCCGGACCGCCTAGAAGTCGATGGCGATGCCCTTCTTTTCCCAATCGCCGTAGCGCGTCGGGCTCAGCGCTTCCGCCTCGTCGACGGGCGGTCCGGGCTGGGGGATCGGCGGGCTCTTGGAAAGCTTGGCGGGCGGCTTGGCGTTGGCGGGGCGTTGCTGGGTCATTCGTGGTCCCTTTGTACATCCGGCGATCCCTGCCATCTAGGCACGATGAAGCCCGCAACGAAGACCCCCGCCGCCCCAACTTCCGGCGTCCCGACGCCACCGCGCGCCGACCCTCCGGGCACCGCCGCGCGGCGCGCCGCCATGTTCCTACTCGACGCCGTGCTGCGAAAGGGGCTGGCGCTGGAAGCGGCGCTGCCGTCCGCGACACGGGGGCTGCCGCGCGCCGACGACCGCGCGCTGGCGATGGCGATCGCGTCCGAGGCGCTGCGGCGCCTGCCCGATCTGGACGCGCTGATCGACGGCGCGACGGCACGACCGCTGCCCGACGACGCCAAGGCGCGCGGCGCGCTGCGCATGGCGCTGGTGCAGGCGCTGGTCCTGGGCACGCCGCCGCATGCGGCGATCACGACGGTGCTGCCGATGCTGGAGGGCGGACCCCGGCGGCTGGTGCACGGCGTCTTCGGAACGGTGATGCGCGCCGCCACCGGGCTTCCCGTGCACCCGACGCTGCCCGCCGCCGTCGCGGCACGCTGGCGGGCGGCGTGGGGGGACGAGGAGGTCGAGGCGGCCGCCGCGATGATCGCCGCGCCGCCGCCGGTCGACCTGACGCTGGCCGATCCCGCCGCTACCGAACGCTGGGTGCGCGAACTGGACGGCGTCAGCCTGATGCACGGGCACGTCCGCGTCGGGCGCGGCGCCCGCGTCGAGGATCTGGCCGGCTACGGCGAGGGCGCGTGGTGGGTGCAGGATATCGCCGCCTCCGTGCCGGCGCGCCTGTTCCCCAAGGGCGAAAGGCGCACCGCGCTGGACCTGTGCGCCGCCCCCGGCGGCAAGGCGATGCAGATGGCGGCGGCGGGCTACGCGGTGACGGCGCTGGACGTGTCGGCGAGTCGTCTGGCGCGACTTCGCGAAAATCTTGCGCGCACGGGGCTGTCGGCGGACGTTGTCACCGCCGACGTCATGGCGTGGTCGCCGCCCGCGCCCGTCGACGCGGTACTGCTGGACGTGCCCTGCTCCGCATCGGGCATATTCCGCCGCCATCCCGAAGTCCTCTACCGCGCCACGCCCAAGGTCGTGGCGGAGCTGGCCGAGGGGCAGCGCGCGATGCTCGCCCGGGTCGCGGACTGGGTCGCGCCCGGCGGAACCCTGGTCTACGCCGCCTGCTCGCTCGAGCGGGCGGAGGGCGAGGACGTCGTGGGCGAGTTCGCCGCGACGCGCCGCGACTTCCGGGTGGCGCCCGCCAGCCCCGATGAGCTGCCGGCCGGGGTCGAAAGCGACGGCGACGGGTTCGTCCGGGTGCTGCCGTCGATGCTCGCGGACCGCGGCGGCGGCGACGGCTTCTTCATCGCCCGGTTCCAGCGCATCTAGAGCGCGATGAAACTGGCTCAATTCCCTCGCCGTCATCGCGAGCGAAGCGCGGCGATCCAGCATCGTGGCCACCGAAGGGTTCCGGCCTGGATTGCCGCGTCGCTTCGCTCCTTGCAATGACGACTAGCACCGATCGCATCACGCTTTAACTTGCATCGCGCACGCGCCGCGATGTTGCTCCGCCCGAATCGGACGGCTAAGCCGGTGGCGTGTCCAAACCCTTGCGCATCGCGCCTTCCTTGCTGTCGGCCGATTTTTCCCGCCTGGGCGAGGAAGTGCGCGCGCTGGACGCCGCGGGGGCCGACTGGATCCATGTCGATGTCATGGACGGGCACTTCGTCCCCAACATTACGATCGGGCCGCTGGTCGTCGCCGCCATCCGCCCGCACACGCACCTGCCGATCGACGTCCACCTGATGATCGCGCCCGCCGATCCGTACATCGATGCGTTCGCCGACGCCGGCGCCGACACCATATCCGTCCACCCGGAGGCCGGGCCGCACCTCCACCGCACGATCCAGCGGATCAAGGCGTGCGGCAAACGCGCGGGCGTGTCGCTGAACCCGGCGACCCCGGCCAAGATGCTCGACTATGTGCTGGAGGAGATCGACCTCGTCCTGGTGATGAGCGTCAACCCCGGTTTCGGCGGACAAAGCTTCATCCCGAGCCAGCTCGGCAAGATCGAGGCGATCGCCAATCGCGTCGCCAAGGCGGGGCTGGACATCGACATCGAAGTGGACGGCGGCATCGACGCAGGCACCGCGCGCACGGCGGCGGACGCGGGCGCCAACGTGCTGGTCGCCGGCACTGCGACATTCCGCGGCGGCGCCGACCGCTACGCCGCCAACATCGCCGCGCTGCGCGGCGCGTGAACATGGCCAAGCGCATCTCACGCGGCGGCGCGGTACCCAAGACGGAGCCACCGGCCGCTCCCGGCGACGCACCCGAGCCGGTCGACGCGGCTGGGCCCGTGGAGGCTCCCGAGCAGGAGGCGGCGGACCGGATCGTACCGCTGGGGACCGACATCGCGGACGACGCGCCTCCCGCCGAAGCTTCCCCCGCCGAAGCTCCGCCCTCGCGCAGCCTGATCCGCGTCGGCGACGACAGCGAGCTGACGATGCTGGAACGCATCACCGCCAAGTTGCACCGCCTCGCCTGGCGCTCGCCCTTCTACGCGCAGCGGCTCAACGGCAAATATCCGCTGCGGCTGCTCGCCGTGCCGCGCGATCCGGTCGCGGGCGACGCCAACGTCGGCGCGGCGATGCTGGACGGGCGCATCGTGCGCGGCACGGAAAGCATGGACCTCGGCGCGATCGACTATGCGCGCGCGGACCTGTCGCGCGACTTCGCCGATCATCTGCAAGGCTTCGCCTGGATGCGCGACCTCGCCGCCGCCGCCGGCCGCGACAAGGCCGCGCCGATCGCCGAGCGCGCCGTCGGCGCGTGGCTGGCCGCGCACGGCACCCGGATCGACGAGACCGCCTGGCGCGCGGACCTTTGGGGACGGCGCATCCTGTTCTGGACCGCCTACGCGCCCTTCATCCTGTCCAGCCGCGACCTCGTCTACCGCTCCGCCGTGCTCAACACGATCGCACGGGGCGCGCGGCACCTGGACAGCGAAGCGGACAAGACGCCCGTCGGCCTGCCCCGCGTCACCGCCTGGATCGGCGTCGTGGCCGCCGGGCTGCTGGTCCAGGGCGGCGCGGCGCGGGTCAAGCGCGGCGAGGCCGGGCTGCTGCGCGCGCTGGGCACGGCACAGCACGACGACGGCGGATTGGCGAGCCGCTCGCCGTTCGAACAGTTGCTGCTCGTCGACAACCTTGCCGTGCTGCGCCAGGTCTACGGCGCGGCCAAGTCGCTGATGCCGCAGCCGCTGCAGGACGCGCTGGCGGGCGCGGCGGCGGCACTGGTGGGCACCACGATGGGCGATGGTCGCTTGTCGAGCTGGCAGGGCGGGCACCCCGGATCCGCCGCGCATATCGCCGCGGTGATCGAGGGCACGGGATTGCAGACGCGGCCCCTGCGCGGCGCGCGCGGCTGGGGATATCAGCGGCTCAATTCGCTGGGCACGACCCTGATCTTCGACGCCGCGCCGCCGCCCGTCAGCCGCGCGCTGGTCGGCGGCTGCGCCTCGACGCTCGCGATCGAGGTCAGCGACGGGCCGCACCGGCTGGTGGTCAATTGCGGCGGGCCGGGGCGCGGGGCGACGCCGCTGCCGCCCAGCATGGTGGCGGCGCTGCGCACCACCGCGGCGCATTCGACGCTGATCCTGGCGGACACCAACAGCACCGCGATCCACGAAGACGGTTCGCTTGGGCGCGGCGTGTCGGAAGTGGAGCTGTCGCGCGACGAGCTCGACGATTTCAGCCGCGTCGAGGCCTCGCACGGCGGCTATGTCCGTCGTTGGGGCCTGCTGCACAAGCGACAGGTGTCGCTGTCGAGCGACGGCCGCGAGTTTCGCGGCGAGGACGAACTCGTCCCGTCCGGGCGCAAGCGCATCCGCGACGCGATCCCCTTTGCGATCCGCTTCCATCTCGGTCCCAGAGTTGAGGCGACGATCACCGCCGACGGCCTTGGCGCGCTGCTGCGCATCGCCGGCGGCGCCGCTTGGCAGTTCCGCTGCCGCGGCGCCGGCCTGGGCCTGGAGGAGAGCGTCTGGATCGACGGCGACGGCGTTCCGCAGGCGACCTCGCAGCTCGTCGTGGTCGGCGAAACCCCGGCCGGCGGCGCGCAGATCAGCTGGCTGTTCAAGCGCGCGGGCTGATCGGGCGGACACCGCGCGAGGAGCGGCACCCGCGAAGAAAATCCTGTCCTACAGCCCCCGGCTTCGGTTAAGCTCTAACGACGCCCGACGTCTGCCAATCACCGCATCAGCTCGGGGGAGCGAAAACGGCTCCACACTAGGAACTTTGCGAACTTCAAAAATCGTCGCAGTCGGCCCGATCGGCGCAAGTGTTTGGCATCGCAACGAATAAACGCACCGGCACGCCCGGTGCAGGGGAGCAGCATCGATGACCGCGATCGCCGTCAAACGCGCGCTTTTGTCCGTTTCGGACAAGACCGGCCTCGCCGAACTCGGAAAAGCGCTCGTTCGCCACGGCGTCGAACTCGTCTCCACCGGCGGCACCGCCTCCGCGCTGCGCGCGGCGGGGCTGGCGGTGCGCGACGTCGCCGACCTCACCGGCTTTCCCGAGATGATGGACGGCCGCGTCAAGACGCTGCACCCGGCGGTCCACGGCGGCCTGCTGGCGGTCCGCGACGACGCTGCCCACGCCAAGGCGATGGCGGCACACGGCATCGGCGCGATCGATCTCGTGGTGGTGGACCTCTACCCCTTCGCCGCCACCGTCGCCCGCGGCGCAGGCCGCGAGGAGATCATCGAGAATATCGACATCGGCGGGCCGGCGATGATCCGCTCGGCGGCCAAGAACCACGCCTTCGTCGCCTGCCTTACCGATCCGGCCGACTATTCCGAACTCGTCGGGGCGCTGGACGACGGTGGCGGCACGACGTCGCTTACGTTGCGCAAGCGGCTCGCGGCCAAGGCCTATTCCACGACCGCCACCTATGACGCCACGATCGCGTCGTGGTTCGCGTTCGCCGATCAGGGCGCCATGTTCCCCGACACGCTGCACCTCACCGCCCGCCGGGGCCCGGCGCTGCGCTACGGCGAGAACCCGCATCAGGCGGGCGCGCTGTATCTGCCGGTGGGGCCCGCCACGCGCGGCATCGCGCAGGCGCGGCAGGTCGGCGGCAAGGCGCTGAGCTACAACAATCTCAACGACGCGGACGCGGCGCTCGAGTTGGTCGCCGAGTTCCGCGACGGGGCGCCGGCCTGCGTCATCGTCAAGCACGCCAATCCTTGCGGCGTCGCGCTGGGCGACACGGCGGACGCCGCCTACTCGCGCGCGCTGGCCTGCGATCCCGTGTCGGCGTTCGGGGGCATCGTCGCGGTTAACCGCCCGCTGGACGGTGCGGCGGCGGCGGCGATCACCGGCATCTTTACCGAGGTGGTGATCGCGCCGGACGCCGACGCCGACGCGCTGGCGATCTTCGCGGCCAAAAAGAACCTACGCCTGCTGCTCACCGGCGACCTACCCGACGCCGCGCGCCCCGGCCTTGTGCTGAAGTCGATCGCCGGCGGCTACCTCGTGCAATCGCGCGACAACGGTCGCCTCGCGCCGGATGCGCTCACGGTCGTCACGCGGCGTCAGCCGACGGCGGCCGAGCGCGCCGACGCCCTGTTCGCCTGGACCGTCGCCCGCCACGTAAAGTCCAACGCCATCGTCTACGCTAGGGACGGCGTCACCGCCGGCATCGGCGCGGGCCAGATGAACCGGCTCGAATCTGCGCGCATCGCGGCTTGGAAGGCGCAGGACGCGGCGGCGAAGGCGGGATGGCCCGAGCCGCATACGGTCGGCTCCGCGGTGGCCTCCGACGCCTTCTTCCCCTTTGCCGACGGCCTGCTCGCCGCGGCGGAGGCGGGCGCGACCTGCGTCATCCAGCCCGGCGGCTCGGTGCGCGACGCGGAGGTCATCGCCGCCGCTGATGATGCGGGGCTGGCCATGCTGTTCACGGGTATGCGGCACTTCCGGCACTGAGCCGGCGGTTCACGCCGGGCTGGCGGCGCTCTGCGTGCGGCGGAACAGCGCGCGGTCGTCCTCGGTGAACCCCCGCTTCCAGATGACGTAGCCGAACACCGCCAGGATCAGCGGAACGCCGAGCAGCAACTCCATCCACTCGGGCGTCCGCGTCACGCCCGCACCGACAACCGTCGCCGCCACCGCCGCCCACACCAGGGCCCAGCGCCAGCCGGACACGGGCGCCCCGAGCAGCCGGGCGAGCAGCCGGCTCTTGAGGATGGACGACAGGCCCAGCGCCAGCACCAGCGCGATGGCCGGCCCCGTCGCCGCCCAGGCCGGCGGCAGCGTGCCCCCGGCGAGGCCCAGCCGCTCCGCGACTGCGGGCGGGACCTGCACCTGCTGAAGCACCACGATAAACAGCACGCTGAGCGCCACCTGCACCCCGAACACGATCACGGAAATCATCAGGTTGCGATGCCGCGCGACGTAGATCAGCGCGCTTTCGGACACCGCGGCGGTGGCCGCGACCACCTCGGCCAGCAGCAGGAAGCCCAGGATCGCCGTCCCGGAAATGAACTTGCCCCCGACCAGCCCTAGCACCGCCTCGCCGGTCAGGCCCAGGGCCAGCCCGACGCCTGCCTGCGCCGACAGGATCCAGAAGCCCACCTGCCGCACCTGCGCCGCTACCGCCGCCTTGTTGCCCGCCGCCAGGTTGCGCGTGATCACCGGCCCCAGGATGGGGTCGAAGCTGGTCTTGAGCTTCTGCGGCAACGACGTGACCTGCTGCGCGACGTAGTAGACGCCGACGATCGCGGGCGAAAAGAACAGGCCGAGGATGGCGATATCGATCCGCCGCGATCCCCATTCGATCGCATCGGCGGCGGCGAGCGGAATGTTGGCGCGCGCTTGCGATAAGAGCCGGCCTGGGCGGGGGCGCCAGCCGCGCGGCCAACCATAGCTCTTCACCATCGGCACGACCGAGGCAGCCATCGCCGCCACCATGGAGAGCACATAGGCGATGATCAGCCCGTCGCGGCGCGACAGCGTAAAGAACAAGGCCCAGGCCGCGATGCTGATCACCCAGGGTTCGATCACCGAACGCGCGCGCACGGTGGCCGCGATGTCGCCGCGATAGGCGAGCGCCGCCAGCGCGACGTCAGACCAGGCGATCGCCAGCACGATCAGCGGCAGCAGCCGTTCGACACCGTTTATCTGGCTGTTGGGGAACATCGCCTGCGGAAACGCGATCAGCACCGCCGCCGCGACCGCGGATGCGATGCCGGCGGCGAGCATGCCGTCCCAGACGACGTGGACGTGCGGGCGCTTGGCGATCGTCAATTGTTCGGCCAACCCGCGCTTCATCCCAAGCGTGGCGAGCTGAGCGGCGAACTCGACGATGATGATCGCGTAGGCGAAGCGGCCGAGCTGTTCCGCACCGTAGTATCGACCCGCGACGAACAGAAACGGAATGCGCGCCGCCAGCCGCAGCAGGAAGCCGTAGAAGTTGGTCCGCCCGCCGCTGGCGAGCGAGGCGAGATCCGCGGGTTCGGAAGCCGTGCCTCCGGCTTGTCTCAATGCGCGGCGCCCCAGTCGCGGCCCCAGCCGACTTCGACACCCAAAGGTACGCTCAGACGCACGGCGGGCTCGGCCGCGCGCTCCATGACGCCGCGCACCACCGCCGCAGCAGCTTCCTCCCGGCCCTCGGGTACCTCGAACACCAGCTCGTCGTGGACCTGCAGCAGCATGCGCACGTCCGAAAGGCCCGCGGCCGCCAGAGCTGGGCACATCCGGTTCATCGCGCGCTTGATGATGTCGGCGCTGGTGCCCTGGATGGGCGCGTTGATCGCGGCGCGCTCCGCGCTTTGCCGCTCGTTCATCTGCTTGGACGCGATGTTGCGGAACCACGTCTTCCGCCCGAACAATGTCTGCGTGTAGCCGTGCTCGCGAACGAAGCTCAGCGTGTGCGCGATGTAGTTCTTGATGCCGGGAAAGCGCGCGAAATAGCGGTCGATCATGTCCTGGCCTTCGTCGCGGCTGATGCCGAGGCGCCCGGCGAGACCCCACGATGAAATGCCGTACAGGATCGCGAAATTGATCGTCTTGGCCTTGTTGCGCGACTCCCGGTCGGCGGCGCCGAACAGCTCCTGCGCGGTCAGCGAGTGGATGTCGTCGCCATTGGCGAAGGCGTCGCGCAGTTGCGGCACGTCCGCCATGTGCGCGGCGAGGCGGAGTTCGATCTGGCTGTAGTCGGCGGACAGCAGGACGTGGCCAGGATCGGCGACGAACGCATTGCGGATGCGACGGCCGGTTTCGGTGCGGATCGGGATGTTCTGCAAATTGGGATCGTTGGACGACAGCCGCCCGGTCTGCGCGGCGGCGAGACTGTAGTTGGTGTGGACGCGGCCGGTCTGCGCGTTGATCGAGGCCTGCAGCGCGTCGGTATAGGTGTTCTTGAGCTTGGTCAGCTGACGCCATTCCACCACCAGCCGCGCCACCGGCACGCCTTCGGCGGCGAGCCGCTCGAGTTCGTTGATGTCGGTGGAATAGGAACCGTTCTTCCCCTTGCGCCCGCCTTTCAGCCCCAGCCGGTCGTAGAGCACGTTGCCGAGCTGCTGGGGCGAGCCGATCGTGAAGGGGCCTTCCGCCGCTTCGAAGATGCGGCCCTCCAGCGCCATGATGTCGCCCGCGAACTCCGCCGACAGCCGTCCGAGTTCGTCGCGGTCGACCAGGATGCCTTCGCGCTCCATGCGGCCGACGACCCCGACGAGCGGCCGGTCCACCATCTCGTAGACGCGCGTGGCGTGTTCGGCGGCGAGGCGCGGCTTGAACAACTGCCACAGCCGGAACGTGATGTCCGCGTCTTCGGCGGCGTATTCCGTCGCTTCGGGCAGCGGCACCTTGTCGAACGTGATCTGCTTCCGCCCCGTTCCGCAGACGTGCGAAAAGGCGATGCACGCGTGATCGAAGTGGATCTTCGCCAGTTCGTCCATACCGTGATTGTGGCGCCCAGCGTCGAGATCGAAGCTCATCAGCATCGTGTCGTCTAAAGGCGCGACGTCGAGCCCCAACCGGCTGAACATGATCCAGTCGTACTTGAAGTTGTGCCCGATCTTGAGCACCGCGGGGTCCGTCAGCACGGGCCGGAGCTTGTCCAGCACCAACGGCGCGGGAAGCTGCGGCGGCGCTTCGCCTAGCAGGTCGCCGCCGCCGTGCGCCAGCGGGATGTAGCAGGCGAGGCCTGGCGCAACGCACAGGCTGATCCCCACGAGGTTGGCGATGTTGCAGTCGATGCAGTCGGTCTCGGTGTCGATCGCGACGTAGCCCGACTGCGCAATCACCGCGATCCAGCGGTCGAGCGCCGCTTCGTCGGTAATCGCCTCGTAAAGCTTGCGGTCGACCACCACCGGCGCCTTGGGCACCGCCTTGACCTCCTGCGCCTCCCCGCCGCCGGTCATGCGGGTAAGCAGCGACTTGAAGCCCTGGTCCTCGAGGAAGGCGCGCAAGGGCGCTTCGGGGATGCCCTTCATCTCCAGCGCTTCCAGCGGTTCGGGCAGGTCGGCGTGGCAGACCAGCCGCACCAGCTCGCGGCTCATCCGCGCGGCGTCGGCGTGTTCGAGGAGCGACTGGCGCAATTTGGGCTTGGTGATCGAGTGCGCGTTGGCGAGCACGGACTCGACGTCGCCAAATTGCTGAATTAGCTGCGAGGCGGTTTTCGGGCCGATGCCAGGGACGCCCGGTACGTTGTCGACGCTGTCGCCCATTAGCGCGAGCACGTCGCCCAATTGCTCGGGCGGCACCCCGAACTTCTCGATGACATAGTCGCGGTCCATGCGCCGGTCGTTCATCGTGTCGAGCATGTCGAGGCCTGGCTCGATCAGCTGCATCAGATCCTTGTCGGACGACACGATCGTCACGTGCCACCCGGCCGCGAGCGCCGCCTTGGAATAGCAGGCGATGATGTCGTCGGCCTCCAGCCCCTCCGTCTCGATGCACGGCAGCGAAAAGGCGCGCGTGGCGTCCCGGATCATCGGAAACTGAGGCACGAGATCGGCGGGCGGCGGCGGGCGGTTGGCCTTGTAGTCGGCGTACATCTCATTGCGGTGCGTATTGGACGACTTGTCCAGGATCACGGCCAGGTGCGTCGGCCCGTCCGCCTTGTGCAGGCTGTCGGCGAGCTTCCACAGCATCGCCGCATAGCCGTACACCGCGCCGGCCGGCTGGCCGTTACGATTGGTGAGCGGCGGCAGGCGGTGATAGGCGCGGAAGATGTAGCTGGAGCCGTCCACGAGGTAGAGGTGGGGCGTGGGCGCGACCTCGCCGGCGACGGTCACGGGAGAAGATCGGGCCGGGTCGGCGGGCGTGAGGCTCGGTTGAAGCGCGGGCTCGGACATACGCGAGGGTTTAGCAAGGCGGCGGAAGGTTGGCGACAGCGCTCTTGACGGGTGATGTAGGCAGGCAATACACTACGCCAATCATTCGGGGGAGCCTTTCATGTTCATCAGAACCATTGCCTTGTGTCTTGCCTCCGCCGCGTCGCTGACGGCGTGCGCCAGCGTGGTGAGTCCGGCTGCTGTCGCCGCGTCCGCAGCCACGCAGCCGGCGGTCTCCTTCGCATCGGATCGCATTTCCGTCACGACGCAGGGCTCCGGGCCGGACGTGATCCTGATTCCGGGCCTGAGCTCCTCACCGCGCGTTTGGGCATCCACCGTCGCCGCTGTGCCCGGCTACCGCTACCATCTCGTACAGGTGAAGGGGTTCGCCGGCGTTCCTGCCGAGGCCAATGGGAGCGGCAGCGTCGCGGCACCCGTGGCGGCGGAGATCGCGCGCTACATCCAAGCCGCGCGGCTCGCCAAGCCGGCGGTGGTCGGCCACTCGATGGGCGGAACGATTGGCATGATGCTGGCGGCGCGCAACCCGGACGCCGTCGGCCGGCTGATGGTGGTCGATATGATGCCCTTCATGGGTGCGATGTTCGGGGGGCCAGGCGCGACGGCGGACAGCGTGCGGCCCGTGGCGGAGCAGATCCGTGCCGCCATTTCCGGGCCGGTCACGCCCGCCGGCGAGAAGATGCTGGAAGCGACCATGACGGGCATGATCCGTACGGAAAGCGAACGCCCAGCCGCGCTTGCCGACAGCCGCGCAAGCGATCGGGCGACCAGCGGCAACAGCTATTATGAACTCGTTACCACCGACCTGACGTCCGAGCTTGCGCGCATCGCCGTGCCGGTGCGCGTGCTCTACGTCACGCCCACGGGCGCACCGCTCAGTGACGCGCAGATGGACGGGTTCTACCGGGCCGCATACCGCAATGTGCCCAACGCCACGCTCACGCGCATACCGGACAGCGCGCATTTTATCATGTTCGATCAGCCTGCCCGGTTCCGGCAAGAACTCAAGGACTTCCTGACGGGGTAATTAGTCGCCATAGTCGGCGCCATGGTCGGCTCCGCGCTTCGGCGCTTCCTCAACAGCGAAGCCGCTGGCGGCGTTATCCTCATGGGCGCAGCGGCACTGGCGCTGCTCCTTGCCAACAGCCCGCTCGGCGACGCGTACCAGCACCTGCTCCATCTGGAGGTCGGACCCGAGCTGACGCCCAAGCTCGGACCGATGACGGTGCACCTGTGGGTCAACGACGGGCTAATGGCGCTGTTCTTCCTGCTCGTCGGGCTGGAGATCAAGCGCGAGCTGGTCGACGGGCGGCTGTCCACCTGGGCGCAGCGGACGCTGCCAGCGATTGCGGCGGCGGGCGGGATGATAGTGCCCGCGCTGATTTTTCTCGCCGTGGCGGGCAGCGATCCACGGCTGAGCCAAGGCTGGGCCATTCCGGCGGCGACCGACATCGCCTTCGCGCTCGGCATACTTGCCCTGCTCGGCAGCCGCGCGCCGACCTCGCTCAAGCTGTTCCTCACCACCGTGGCGATTGTCGACGACATGGGTGCGGTGGCGATCATCGCCTTGTTCTACACGGACGCGCTCGATCTCCATGCGCTGGCGGCGGCGGCCGTGATCCTGCTGACGATGTTCGGTCTCGCGCGGGTTGGCGTGCGGTCGTTGGCTCCTTATCTCATCCTTGCCGCGGCTTTGTGGTACGCCGTGCTGCTGTCGGGCGTTCACGCAACGGTGGCCGGCGTGCTCGCAGCCATGGCGGTGCCGGCGGTTCGCACGCCCGGCGCGCCGGACGCTTCCGACTCGCCCCTGCACAGGCTGGAACATGCCTTGGCGCCGTTCGTCGCTTTTTTGATCGTGCCGGTGTTCGGCTTCGCGAACGCCGGTTTGTCGCTTGCCAACACCACGCTTGCGGATGTCGCCGCGCCCTTGCCGCTCGCCATCGTACTCGGACTGTTCGTCGGCAAGCAGGTCGGCGTGTTGGCCGCCGTCTGGCTGACGGTGCGGCTTGGGTTCGCCAGCAAGCTGCGTGGGGCGAGCTGGATGCAGATTTACGGCGTGACGCTGCTGTGCGGCGTCGGTTTCACGATGAGCCTTTTCATCGGTTCCCTTGCCTACGCGGACCCCGCCCTTGTCGAAGAGGCGAAGCTCGGGATCCTGGTCGGCTCGCTTCTGTCCGCAGTGGTGGGCTACGGCGTGCTGCGACTGGCCGGAACCGCGCCGGATCATCTTGACGAGGAGGCCGAGCAGGCGCGCGAGATCGATGCGGACGGCGACGTCGCCTCGCTATGCGACGACGACGACACGAGCGGTCAGGCGGGAACGAGCACCGTGTCGACGGCGTCCGGCAGCAGGTCCGGATAGTCCAATGTGAAATGCAGCCCGCGGCTTTCGCGACGGGCCAGCGCCGAGCGGACGATCAGTCCCGCGACCTCGACCAGGTTGCGCAGCTCGATAAGGTCGGGCGTAACGCGAAAGTGGCCGTAATAATCTTCGGTTTCCTCGCGCAGCAGCGTCACACGGTTCCAGGCGCGCTCCAGCCGCTTGGTGGTGCGCACGATACCGACATAGTCCCACATGAAGCGCCTGATCTCGCGCCAATTGTGCTGCACGACGACTTCCTCGTCGGAATGCGTGACGCGCGATTCGTCCCACGCGCGGATGGGGGGCGGGGTACCCAGGTCCTGCCACCGCGCCGCAATGTCCAGCGCCGCCGCCTCGCCGAACACCAGGCACTCGAGCAGCGAGTTGGACGCCATGCGGTTGGCGCCGTGGAGGCCGGACTGCGTCACCTCGCCCGCCGCGTAGAGACCGGACAGGTCGGTGCGGCCGGCAAGGTCGGTCATGACGCCGCCGCAGCTGTAATGTGCGGCCGGAACGACGGGGATCGGCTCGCGCGTGATGTCGGTGCCGAGCTCGGCCAGACGCTTGGCGATGGTCGGGAAATGCTCCGCTACGAACGCCGGTTCGCGATGCGAGATGTCGAGGTGGACGTAGTCGAGCCCCAACCGCTTGATCTCGTGATCGATCGCGCGGGCGACCACATCGCGCGGCGCGAGTTCCGCGCGTGTGTCGAAGTCGGGCATGAAGCGGTGCCCGCTGCCTGGGATCTTGAGGTGCGCACCTTCGCCCCGCATCGCCTCGGTGATCAGGAAGTTCTTGACCTCGTTGTTGTACAGGCAAGTTGGGTGGAACTGGTTGAATTCCATGTTCGACACGCGGCAACCGGCGCGCCACGCCATCGCGATGCCATCGCCCGTGGAGCCGCGCGGATTGGTCGAATAAAGCCAGGCGCGGCTGGCGCCGCCGGTGGCGAGCACGGTGGCGCGGCCGGTGAACGCGCGCACGTCTCCTGATTTGCGATCGACCGCGTAGACGCCCCAGACGCGCTTTTCATCCCCGCCGCCTTCCGCATGCCGACCGGTGATGAGGTCGATCGCCACCATATCCGGGATCAGCGTGATGTTAGCGTTGGCGACCGACGCGCGTTCCAGCGCCTGCTGCACCGCCCAGCCGGTGGCGTCGTCGACGTGGACGATGCGCCGCCTGCTGTGCCCGCCTTCCTGCGTCAGGTGCCAGCGTTCCTTGTCGCCCGGGCTGAATGGCACCCCCAGCTGCGCCAGCCGCTCGATCGCGCGCGGCGCGTGGCCGACGACGAATTCGACAGTGGCTCGATTGTTCAGACCCGCGCCTGCAACGATCGTGTCCTCGACATGCGATTCAAACGTGTCCCCCGCGTCCAGCACGGCGGCGATGCCGCCTTGCGCCCAGGCGGTGGAGCCTTCCGACAGCCCCGCCTTGGCCAGCACAGCGACGCGATAATGCTGGGCGAGGTTAAGCGCGGCCGTTAGGCCCGCGGCGCCCGAGCCAATGACGACAACGTCGAACGAAAGGTCGGTCAAAGCGAGCCGCAAGTCAGAATGGTGTGATCCTTGTTCTCGGGGTCGGGGAGCAGGGACATGACGAAGCCCGCACCATCCTGGGGTCCAAGCGGGACATCCTTTCCGATCTCGGCCGGAAAGCCATGCGCACGTAACAGGCGCTCCACATGCACAATAGGGGCCGCGAACACATAGCTGACGTCGCCCGCGTCGCCGCCTTCCGGTAGGGCATGAACGATCCGCTTGAGCGGCAACTTATAGATCTGGCCTGTCACGGCCGCGCCGATCGTCCACCAGCCGTCGTGCTTTCGTACCTGGATCGGGCCGAAGGCCTCCCTGAGCCGGGCAGGCACTAGCAAGCGCCCGCGCCGGAATCCGACATTGGCATCGCCTGCGATCATGCCTGACAGCAATCGTTCGTGTCCCGGCGCAGGTTGGCAGAGCGCCGGGTTGGAGAATATCAGGAATGTCTCGAGTCCGCCCGGTTCGCTCGGCTGCTCGATATGCGCACAACCCGCCAATCCTCCTGCCAGCAGGAACGCGGCCACCCCGTTCAAGCAGCCGGCTCGCGCGTCAGGTTGAGGAACACGTCCTCCAGGTCGGCCTCGCGCGTCGACACGTCGGCAATGCCGATCCCTTCGCGGGACAGCGCGGCCAGCACCTCGCCCGCGTTCACGCGGTCCTTGCGGTAGCTGATCTCCAGCGTTCGCGGGTTGGATAGCGTGATCTTTTCAAAGCAGGACGCCACGGGCGCCTGCGCCAGGTCGCGGTCGACCGTGACCACCACCACCTTTTCCTGCGCCTTGCCGACCAGTTCGCGTGTCGGTTCGTTGGCGATGACGCGGCCGTGGTTGATGATCGCGATGCGATCGCAGAGCTGTTCGGCTTCCTCCAAATAGTGCGTCGTCAGCACCACGGTGACGCCGCGGCCGTTGAGGTCGCGGACGAAGCTCCACAATTGCTGGCGAAGTTCGATGTCGACGCCCGCCGTCGGTTCGTCGAGGACCAGGATCGGCGGCGAATGGACCATCGCCTTGGCGACGAGCAGACGCCGCTTCATGCCGCCGGACAGCGTGCGCGCGTAGGCGTCCGCCTTGTCGGTGAGGCGAACGGCGGCGAGAAGTTCGTCCGTGATGCGCCGCGCCACCGGGACGCCGTAGAGGCCCGCCTGCTGTTCCAGGCTTTCGCGCGGGGAGAAGAAGGGGTCGAACAGGATCTCCTGCGGCACGATGCCGATCGACGCCTTGGCGTTGCGCGGGTTCCGGTCGATGTCGAACCCCCAGATCTCCGCCGATCCGCCGGACTTGCGGACCAGCCCGGCGAGAATGTTGATCAGCGTCGACTTGCCAGCGCCGTTGGGGCCGAGCAGCCCAAAAATCTCCCCGCGCGGAATGTCGAGCGAAACGCCGTCCAGCGCGCGCTTGCCGCCCTTGTACGTCTTTTCGAGCGCTTGGATGCGGATGGCGGGCGTGGACATGGCGCGGGGAGCCTTAGACGCTGGCCGATGCGGCGCAAGGCGGGTGCACCGCCAGGAGCCAAGCTCGGTTGCTGCGCACGCGAGGCGGCGCTACGACCCACGGCATGATTCCGCCGCCCGAAGTCACCCTCGTCGACAAGCCCCGCGTTGCCTGCGACGGCGCCAGCGGCATCGCCGCCGCGCTCGGCCACCCGCGCCAGTATATCCAGATCGACGACGGCATCGGCTACGGCGAATGCGGTTATTGCGACCGCCGCTTCGTGCTGCGCGGCGGCGTCGCCGACCGGCCGGGCGGCGCGGAAGCGCACGGACCCCGCGGCGGGCAGGGCGCGCCCGACCACGCGTAGGGCTCTCCTCGTCATCCCAGCGCATGCTGGGATCTCGGCGGGTGAAACGTGCGGTATCAGGACTCGCTGAGATCCCGGCCTGCGCCGGGATGACGTTGGTAGTGACCGTCCTTATATCGTTACCATGACCAGCACCGCCGATCCCCGCCGCTTCCTCTACCGCGACGGGCAGCTCGACCCCGACGGGGCGCTTCGTCTGACCGCCGAGGCGTTGCGGGATTGCGATGATGGCGAACTCTACCTCCAGTACAGCGCGTCCGAGAGCTTCGCGTTCGACGACGGCCGGTTGAAGAGCGCCGACTTCAACCAGAGCGCGGGGTTCGGACTGCGCGGCGTCTCGGGCGAGACCACCGCGTTCGCGCATGCCAACGACCTCAGCGAAGCCGCGATCCGCCGCGCCGGCGAGACGATGCAGGTGCTCGACAAGTCATCGGGCACGCGGCCTGCGCCGCCGCGCCGCACGAACGCGAAACTCTACACCGACGCCGATCCGCTGAGCCTCGTGCCCTTCGCGCGCAAGGTGGCGCTGTGCCAGGAGATCGACGCCGCCGCGCGCGCCCGCGACCCCCGCGTGGTGCAGGTGTCGGTCAGCCTTTCCGGTAGTTGGAGCGTGGTCGAGATAGTTCGCCCCGACGGCTTCGTCGCGCACGACATTCGTCCGCTGGTGCGGCTCAACGTCCAGATCGTCGTCGAACAGCACGGCCGCCGCGAAAGCGGCTATCACGGCCTGGGCGGCCGCCGGCTCTATGACGACCTGTTCGAGCAAGCGACGTGGAGCCGCGCGGTCGATGAGGCGCTGCGCACGGCCTTGGTCAATCTCGACGCCGTGGACGCGCCGGCGGGCGAGATGACAGTAGTGCTGGGGCCGGGCTGGCCGGGCGTGCTGTTGCACGAGGCGATCGGGCACGGTCTGGAAGGCGACTTCAACCGCAAGGGCACGTCGGCCTTCTCCGGCCGCATCGGCGACCGCGTCGCGGCCCCCGGCGTGACGGTGGTGGACGACGGCAGCCTCGATGCGCGGCGCGGGTCGCTGACCATCGACGACGAAGGCACGCCGACGCAGCGCAATGTGCTGATCGAGGACGGCATCCTCGCCGGCTACATCCACGACCGGCTGAACGCGCGGCTGATGGGCGTCGAGCCGACCGGCAACGGTCGCCGCGAAAGCTTCGAACACGCGCCCATGCCGCGCATGACCAATACGTTCATGCTCGGCGGACAAGACGATCCCGCCGAGATCCTCGCGCGCGCCGGCAACGGCATCTACGCGCGCGGCTTCGGCGGCGGGCAGGTGGACATCGTGTCGGGCAAGTTCGTCTTCTCCTGCACCGAGGCTTACAAGCTGGAGAACGGCCGCGTCGGCGCGCCGATCAAGGGCGCGACGCTGATCGGCGACGGCCCGACCGTGCTGACCCGAGTCCGCGCCATCGGCAACGACATGGCGCTGGACGAAGGCGTCGGCATGTGCGGCAAGGGCGGGCAGTCGGTGCCCGCCGGCGTTGGGCAGCCTACACTGCTGGTCGATGGGCTGACGGTGGGCGGCACCGCTGCCTAGGGCCGCCGCCTAGTGCCGTACGGGCTGCTGGCGGACGCCGTGGTGGCGCTGCACGGGGCCTTTATCCTGTGGGCGCTGCTGGGTTCCGCGCTGCTGGTCCGATACCCCCGTCTGGTCTGGCTGCACGCGCCCGCGCTCGCCTGGGGTGGCTGGATCGCCGCGACCGGCAACATCTGCCCGCTGACGCCCATTGAGAACGGCTTCAGGGCCTCGGCGGGGAAGGGCGGCTACTCCGGCGGGTTCATCGACCACTATGTAACGCCCATCATCTACCCCGAAGGCCTGACGCGCGGCACGCAGCTTGCCTACGGCGCGGTGCTCGTGACGGCGAACCTCGTCTTCTACGGGCGTTGGCTCCACGCTCGCCGCCAAGCAAAGCGGGCTGCGGCATGAGCGCGCTGGTCGAGGTCGCGCGGTTCGGCAACAGCCTGGACGCGGGCGTCGCGCGCGGCCGGCTGGAGTCGGAAGGCCTGCATTGCGTGCTGTTCGACAGCGGCTTTTCCGCCGTGGAGGCGGTGGGGCTGTTCATTCCCGTGCGGCTGATGGTGCTCGACGAGGATCTGGAGGAAGCGCGGGCCGTGCTGGCCGATATCGCAGACGTCTAATGGCTTTGCAGATAGGCGCGGATCGGCGTCAGATCGTAGCCCGCCGCGGCGGCCTTGGCATCGAGCTCTTGCGGGTTGTCTCCCAGCCGTACGCGCGCCAGCGCCCATAGCAGAGTGGAGCGCGTGCCGGACCTGCAAAACGCGAGCGTGCGGCCGGGCCGGTCGAGCGCCGCAGCCATCGCCTCCACCTGCGGGGCGGAGAACCCGCCCGCCACCGGAATGGCGACACAGGCGAGGCCCGCGGCTTGCGCGGCGGCCGCGATGTCCGCCCCTGCGGGCTGGCCCCGCTCCTCGCCGTCGGGGCGGTTGTTGATGATGACCGTCACGCCTTGCGCGGCGAGGTCCGCGATGTCGGCAGGCATGATCTGCCCCGCCACCCACATATCGTCGTCAAGCCGTCGCAAGATGCGCCTCGATTGTCTGGAGGAAGGCCCGTCCGTAGCGGTCGAGCTTGGCCGTGCCGACTCCGGAAATATTCGCCAGCGCGGCGTGGGTCAGCGGGCGTTGCGCGGCGATATCGCGCAGAACGGCGTCGTGGAAGATGACGTAAGGCGGCACCCCGGCTTCGGACGCCAATTCGCGCCGGGTGGCGCGCAGCGCCTCGAATAGTGGCTCGTGGTCGTGCTCGGTCGCGCCGCCACGTTGGCGGCGTTTGCGTAGGGGCGGTAGGACGAGTGACAGCTGTGCCTCTCCCTTAAGCAGCGGGCGGGCGTTGGGGCCGAGCGCAAGGCCGCCATGGTCGTCGGCGACGAGCGCTTCGCGGACCTGCAAGGCGCGCGCCGCAGGGCGGAGGAGGGGGGTTTCCCCGGCGGACAGGATGCCGAAAACGGAGAGGCGGTCGTGGCCCAGCGCGGCGATGCGCTCGCTGGTCTTGCCGGCGAGGACGTCGCCGACATGGCCGAGGCCGAAGCGCTGGCCGGTGCGGTAGACCGCCGATAATAGCTTCTGCGCGACGGCGCTGGCGTCGACCGCAGTGGGCGGGGACAGGCAATTGTCGCAATTCCCGCATGTTTCGGGCGGGTTTTCGCCGAAATGGCGCAGCAATATCGCTCGGCGGCAGCCCGGCGCCTCGCAAAAGGCGCCGAGCGCGTTTAATCGCGCGCGTTCCTCCGGGCGGCGCTCGGGCGGAGTCTCGCGCTCCGTCCGCTGGCGCGCACGCGAGAAATCCTCGGCGCCCCAGAACAGATGCGCCGCCGCCGGATCGCCGTCGCGGCCCGCGCGGCCGGTTTCCTGGTAATAGGCCTCGATGGACTTGGGGATGCCGGCGTGGACAACCAGCCGGACGTCGGGCTTGTCGATCCCCATGCCGAACGCGACGGTGGCGACCATCACCATGTCCTCGGATCGTACGAAGCTGTTTTGATTGGCGGCGCGGACGGAGGCGTCGAGCCCCGCATGGTAGGCGCGGACGGTGCGGCCGCTCGCGGTCAGCATCGTCGCGAACTTCTCCGTATCGCGCCTGGTCTGCGCATAGACGATCGCCGGGCCGGGAGAGGCGGCGAGGAGATCGGCGATCTGGCGGCCGGTGCCCTCGCGCGGGGACGCGGAATAGCGGATATTGGGGCGGTCGAACCCGGCGAGGATCAGCCCGTCCACAGGTATTCCCAATTGCTGCAGGATATCGCCGCGCGTGCGCGCGTCGGCGGTGGCGGTCAGCGCCAGGCGCGGCACGTGGCCCATGCTGTCGAGCAGCGGGCGCAGCAGGCGGTAGTCGGGCCTGAAGTCATGGCCCCATTCCGATACGCAGTGCGCCTCGTCGATCGCGATCAGCGACAGCGGGGTCGAACGGATGAGGTCGCGAAACCCTTCGGTGGTGGCGCGTTCGGGGGCGACGTAGAGCAGGTCGAGCTCGCCGGCGCGAAACCGCGCCGCGGTTTCCGCGCGGTTGTCGTCGGCGGACGTCAGCGCCGCGGCGCGCAGGCCCGCGGCGGCGGCGCTGCGCACCTGATCGTGCATCAGCGCGATCAGCGGCGAAATGACCAGCCCGGTGCCCGGCCGCGCCAGCGCCGGGATCTGGTAGCACAGAGACTTGCCCGCGCCGGTGGGCATGACGGCGAGGCTGTGCCGGCCCGCCATGACGCGGTCGATGACGGATTCCTGGACGCCGCGGAACGCGGGGAAACCAAAGGTTTCGCGAAGGATCTGGCGAGGGTCGGGCACGGGCCACCTATGGGGCAAGCGGTGCGAGGATCAACCGTCCCGCGGCGCGGCCCAGCCTCAGGCCCTCGGGCGAGTCGCCTGTTGCGGTTCCAGGTGCAGGTAGCGCTGGTTGAAGTCCGAAGCTCCGCGCATGACCTGCCATTCCGGAAAACTGACGTCGCGTCCGTTGCGCTTGATAAGGCCGCGCGCCTCCAGGGTCTTGAGCGTGCGGTTGACGTGAACGGGGGTCAGTCCAAGCGTGTCGCCCAACTGCTCCTGCGTCATCGGCAGCGTGTATCCGTATTCGGTTGCAAGCCCCATTGCGTCCATCCGGACGCCGAACTCGCACAGGAAGTGCGCCAGGCCGGTCTGCGCGTCGCGACGGCCGACGTTGAGGATCCATTCGCGGAAGATCGACGCCTCGATCAGCATGTGCACCAGGACGGCGCGCGCCACGTGAACGTTCTGCTCGATCAGCGCCTGCATCTCGGCGCGCTTGATCTGGGCGATTTCGCCGCGCGTCAGCATCTGGACGCTATGGTCGGCGACGTCGAGGTAGAGGTTCTGGAAGTCCAGCGCCTCGCCGGGAATATGAAGCGAGACGATCTGGCGGGCGCCGACATAGGTGGTCTTCTGGCGGTAAGCGAAACCGGACACGAGCACCGCGCACGCAGCCGGCTCGTCGCCCTCGCGCAGGACGTAGGTGGACGGCTCAAGCGTACGCAGCGTGAACGGAAGCGCCAGGATCGCGGCCCGAGCCTCCTCATCCAGGAAGGAGCTGAGTTCGAGCTTGCGTACGAGCAATTGGAGGGGGTGCTGTGTGGTCTGCATCATGATCCCGCTGGAAGGGGGCGGGAGCTCACGCATCTCTCAGTCGCCGAAGCCCTGATAGCATAGGGGCGATGCCGGTGGCTTAGCATAAGCTTCGCCTCGTGTCCCATCTTATGATAAATATCTCAACACTATCATAGATTTAACCGAGCCAAGCTGTTAAGGCTTCCGTATCGCGCAGGGACTGAACTTGCGCGGCTGAGAGACCATCGCGCTCCCGACCTCGACACGGGAGCACCCCATGGCCCTCTACTTCTTCCACCTCTGCAACGGTACCGATCTTCTCCTCGATCCCGAGGGACGCGCGGTCGACGGACTCGCCGCCGTGCAGGCCGCTGCCTTGAGAGACGCCCGCTCGATCATCAGCGACGACGCGAGCAGCGGGCGCATCCGGCTGGAATATCGCATCGAAGTGCAGGATGCAGCCGGGGTGCTCGTGCACAAGATAGCTTTCGAAGACGCGGTGACGATCACGCGTTGAACTAAGCCGATGAAAATCTTGGCTGTTTGATTGAGGTTAGATACGCGCGCTTATCATATGTCCCATATGGGGGCGTGCCTCACTACTTCTTCCATATCCATGACGATCGCGGGGAAGCGCTGGACCTTCAGGGCCTCGACCTCCCTGATCTCGCGTCGGCACAGCACGAAGCTGCGAATAGCGTGCGGGAATGGCTCGCCATCGGTCCAGGCCAAGCGACGCCTGGCGCACATGTGGAGGTGGTCGAGGGCTACGCGCCCATTCCAGCGGTGATCGTGCCTTTTGCCGAGGCGCTTGCGCAGCTCAGATAGTCGAAACGGTACCGGAGCTTCCCGCCTGATCCGGCGAAACGGCGCTCGGGAGCATCCGCCCACGCTCACGCCGAGCCACCACCGGCTTCACTCCGCCGCGATCTCCTCCAGTTCCTGCTCGCTCTGCTGGCGCGACCACATCTCCGCGTACAGGCCGCGCCGTTCGAGCAGCGCCGCATGCGTGCCGCGTTCGCGGACGCGGCCGCTGTCCAGCACCACGATCTCGTCGGCGTCGACCACCGTCGACAAGCGATGCGCGATGACGAGCGTCGTCTGGCGGCGGGCGATGGCGCCGAGCGTCGTCTGGATCGCGGCCTCCGTGCGGCTGTCCAGCGCACTGGTCGCCTCGTCCAGGATCAGAATGGGGGGGTTCTTGAGCAGCGTGCGCGCGATCGCGACGCGCTGCTTCTCGCCGCCCGACAGCTTGAGGCCCCGTTCGCCGACCTTGGCTTCGTAGCCGTCGGGCAGGCTTTCGATGAAGTCGTGGATCGCGGCGCCCTCGGCTGCCGCCTCGATTTCCGCCTGCGACGCGCCGCCGCGGCCGTAGCCGATATTGTACCCCACCGTGTCGTTGAACAGCACGCTGTCCTGCGGAACGATGCCGATCGCCGCGCGCAGGCTCGCCTGCGTCACTTCGGTGATGTCCTGCCCGTCGATGGTGATGCGGCCAGCCGTCGCCTCGTAAAAGCGGAACAGCAGCCGCGACAGCGTCGACTTGCCCGCGCCGGACGGGCCGACGATCGCCACCGTCTTGCCGGGCGGCACGTCGATGTCGACTCCGTGCAGGATCGCGCGTTCGGGATCGTAGGAGAAGGAGACGTTCTCGAACCGGACATGGCCGCCGCGCACCTGGAGGTCGGGCGCGCCGGGCTTGTCCGCGACCTCCGCCGGCGTGTCGATGATCCCGAACATCTGCTCCATGTCGATCAGGCCCTGGCGGATGTTGCGGTAAACGAAGCCGAGCATATCCAGCGGGCGGAAGAGCTGCGCCAGCAGCGTGTTGACCAGCACGACGTCGCCGGTGGTGAACTGCCCACGGCTCCAGCCCCACACGGTGTAGCCCATCGCGCCCGCCATCATGACGTTGGTGATCAGCGCTTGGCCGACGTTTAGCCAGGCGAGCGAGGTCTCGTTCTTGACCGCGCTGTCGGCATAGGCGCGCATCGCCGAGCCGTAGCGCTGCGCCTCGCGATCCTCGGCAGTGAAATATTTGACGGTTTCGTAATTCAGCAGCGAGTCGACGGCGCGCGCGATGGCGTTGTTGTCGATGTCGTTCATCTCGCGCCGCAGCTTGGTCCGCCACTCGGTCACCGCGCGCGTGTAGGCGATGTAGACGACCACCATGACCAAGGTCGCGACGACGAGGCCCGAGCCGAACTTCACGCCGAAGATGACGCAGATGACGGCCAGCTCGACGATCGTCGGCGCGACGTTGAACAGCAGGAAATAGAGCATCATGTCGATGCTCTTGGTGCCGCGCTCGACGATCTTGGTCAGCGATCCGGTGCGGCGCTCCAGGTGAAAGCGCAGCGACAGTTCGTGGACGTGCCGGAAGACATGTTCGGCCAGCCGCCGCGCCGCGTCCTGCCCGACACGCTCGAAGATCGCGTTGCGGACATTGTCGAAGAACACGCCGGCAAAGCGCGCGCCGGCATAGGCGACGACCAGCGCGATCACGAGGCCCGCGGCCTCGTCGAGCCCGCCCGCCATGCGGTCGATCGCCGCCTTGTAGACGAAGCCTTGGCTGAGCGTAATCGCCTTGGCGATCAGCACCAGCACCATGGCGCCGACGACCCGCGCCTTGAGCGCCGGTTCGCCCGCTGGCCAGAGATAGGGGAGGAAGCGGCGCAGCGGCGCGAAGCCGGTGTCGGGCCGCTCCCCGTCAGTCTGCGTCCCCGGCTGCATCCCCAGGAAAATAGGGTGTCGGCGCGCGGAGGCAACGCAATGGATGGAACCTACATCAATCAGGACTCTTTATGCTCATGAAAGAACGGGATATTTTAAGATGGCGGCGGCAACGATCTTGATGGCGATACTGGGGTGCGGCGATGCCGGCACCGCGTGCGAGCCCGTGTCGGTGCTGCCCGTCCGCTACGAAAGCGTCAGTGCCTGCGTCGCCGCGCAGGACGCGGCACTGGCCCGTGCCGACGTCATGTACCCGGTCGTGGTGGCCGAGTGCCGCGTCGAGGGCACCACGGTGCCCGCTTCGCTGAACCGCGACGAGCGCAAGCCCGCGACGCCGCGCGCCAAGCCCGTGCGCATGGCCTCGCGCGGCTGAACGCCGGGGGCGTGCGCCCCGCCAAACGTGAACATATTGCGTCCATCGCGTCTCCCGTGCATGCGGCAGGGGAAACGAGGTGTCGGTGATCGAGAAGCTTTTCCTGAAGCTCAGTCGTCGTGACGAAATCCCGGAATCCGAAGCACAGGTCCTCCGCGACTGCATGTCCGAAGTGCGCACCGCCAATGCGGGCGAGACGCTGATCCATGCCGGCGACCTGCTGTCGACCAGCACCGTCCTGCTCGAAGGTCTCGTCGGCCGCGTCAAGGACCTGACCGACGGACGGCGGCAGATCATCGAGCTGCACGTTCCCGGCGACTTTTTCGACCTCCATGCCTTTCTGCTCAGGAAGCTCGAGCATGATGTCGAGGCGCTGACACCCGTCCGTGTCGTTACCATGCATCACGAGCGGTTGCGCGAGATCACCGAGCGATGTCCGCATCTGGCGCGGCTGCTGTGGAAATCGACGCTGCTAGACGCGGCGATCCAGCGCGAGAAGATCCTGTCGATCGGTCGACGCTCGGCGATCGGGCGGCTCGCCCACCTCCTGTGCGAGCTCCACGTGCGGTTCGGCGTCGTCGAAATGACGGACGGCGACAGCTACGCGCTGGAGCTGACTCAGGCGCAGCTGGCCGATATTGCCGGACTCACGCAGGTCCATGTCAACCGTACGTTGAAGGAGCTGCGCGACCGCGGGGTCGTCACGTTCCGCAGCGGGCGCGTGACGATCGGCGACTGGCGGACGCTGACGCAGGTGGCCGAATTCACCGACGATTACCTGTACCTGGAGCGCCGGCCCGTCTGACGGCGGGCAATGTGGAAGAAGGCTCGGCGGGTCAGAGGTCGACGACGCGCCCCGTTCCCGGCGGCACCAGCAGATCGGCGACAGCGGCACGGTGACAGTGCGTCGCCTCGCGTTCGAAGCAGAGCAGCGCCGACGGCCGCTCGGCGACCGCGCCCCGCGCCTGTTCCAGCGCCAGCGCCGCCTCCGGCGTCGCCAGCTGCTCGGCGTAGATCGCCAGCATGCGCGGCGTGTCGCCGCGGCGCGCCGCCTCGCGCCCTTCCTTGGGCGTGCCCAGCGCGCGCAGGTGCAGGTAGTCGATGCCGCGTTCCGCCAGCGCGGCGAGGCCCGTCTTGGAGAAACCCGGCCGGCGCGAGGCGGCGACGGCACGGACGTCTATGATGCGGGCGACGCCGGCGGCGGCGAGCACGTCCAGGAACTCGGCCTGGGTGCGGGCCTCGTATCCGACGGTGAACAGGGTCGCGGCGGCGTCCGTCACGCCATGTCCTTTCGCACCGCCGCGCGGCAACGGGCACGTCCCCGGCTCGCGCCGGGGACGCCGAGGGATTCGTTTACTTGGTCAGGTGCCTGGCGAGGTGCTTGTTCATCTCGAACATCGTCACCTTTTTGGCGCCGAAGATCGGCTCGAGCTTGGCGTCGGCCAGAATCTCGCGCTTGTTCTCCGGGTTCTGGAGGTTGTTGGCCTTGATGTACTCCCACATCTTGGAGACGACCTGGCCGCGCGCGATCTTGTCGGTGCCGACGATCTCGCCGAGCTCCTTGGAGGGCGTCAGCGGCTGCTGCAGCGCGTTGGGCTTGCCTTCGGTGGTCGCGCCCTTGCCGGCGCTTGCGCCCTTTGTTGTATCCTTGGCCATGTGACACTCTCCTTGACGTTACAGGCCGTGGCGGCCCCCTGGGAACTTAGTAACATGCGTCAATGTCGCCGGTTCCTCCCCTGCGTGTCGCCTGTCGCGTGACCGGACGCAAGGGGGGAGCTCAGGCGGCGGCCCCGGTAAGCGCCGCGTAGTCGATCGGCGCGTGCCGGTCGATCGCCGGACCGGCAGCGGGCAGGGGGTATTTGAGACCCGTGGCGCAGTTGAACAGCATCGCCGTCTCCTCGCGGCCCACCAGCCCGCGCGACAACGCCTCGCGCCACGCCGCCGCGGTGGCCGCGCCTTCCGGGCAGAGCAGCAGCCCGTCCTCGCGCGCGATGCGGTCCCGCGTGGCGAAGATGTCGTCCTCGTCGATGGCGATGGCGAACCCGCCCGACTCCCGCACCGCACGAAGGATCAGCGCGTCGCCGATCGCCGCCGGCACGCGAATGCCCGCCGCCGCGGTGTGCGCGTCGGCCCAGGGCTCGGCATGATCCGCTCCCGCTTCCCAGGCGCGCACGATCGGCGCACACCCCGCCGCCTGCACCGCCACCATGCGCGGGCGCCTGGACCCGATCAGCCCGACCGCCTCCAGTTCGTCGAACGCCTTCCACATGCCGATCAGCCCCGTGCCGCCGCCCGTGGGATAGAAGATGACGTCCGGCACGTCCCAGCCGAGCTGCTCGGCAAGCTCGAGCCCCATCGTCTTCTTGCCTTCGATCCGGTATGGTTCTTTCAGTGTCGAGATATCGAACCAGCCGGCCTCCCCTTTGCCCTCGCCGACGATGCGGCCGCAGTCGTTGATCAGGCCGTTTACACGGAACACGTGTGCGCCTTGCACGGCGATCTCGCGGATGTTGATCTCCGGCGTGTCGTCGGGCGCGAACACCCAGGCCTCGATGCCGGCGGCGGCGGCATAGGCGGCGAGCGCCGCGCCGGCATTGCCGTTGGTCGGCATCGCCAACCGGGTCAGCCCGAAATGCCTGGCCATGCTGACCGCCATCACCAGTCCGCGCGCCTTGAACGAGCCGGTAGGCAACCGCGCCTCGTCCTTGACCAGCGCCGCGCGCGCGCCGAGCGCGGCGGAGAAGCGCGGCAGGGGCACCAGCGGCGTCGCCGCCTCGCCCAGGCTGACGATGCTGCGTGCGTCGGGCACCGGCAGCAGTTCGCGCCAACGCCACATGTCGTGCGGGCGCGCGGCCAGCGCCTCGCGCGTCAGCACGCCGCGCACGCCGTCGAGGTCGTAGCGGACGAGCAGCGGCTTGCCCGCGCGCGAAAGGCCGTGCACCTCGCCCGCCTCGTACCGCTCGCCCGTCGCCGAGCATTCCAGGTGCGTGACGAAGCAGGGCCGCTCCGCCGTCAGGTTGTCGTCGTATCGCATGGTGCGACGGTGTAGGGCCGCGCGGGCGGTCCGTCGATCATCTTGGGCAAAGGAGAGCCGCGCATGTCCGCCGTTACCGATGCTGAAGCGGCCATCCTGGCGCTGCTCGCCGAGCGCGCGGAGGGCGCGACGATCTGCCCGTCGGAAGCGGCGCGGCGCATCGATCCGGTCGGCTGGCGGGGCGCGATGCCTTCCGTGCACGAAGCGGTGCGCGGGCTTGCCGGCCGCGGCGCCGTTGCCGTTACCCAGGGCGGGCGAGTCGTGGACGCCGAGGCCGCCGTCGGCGCATACCGCGTCCGCAAGCCTCCGGCGGACACGCCGGATTAACGCAAAGGTTGAACCCTCCCGGCGCTCGCCCGTTGGGGAAGGAGCAACAGGAGCAGACCATGAGCGATCACAAGAAAAAGGGCGACTTCGACCAGTGGCAGCAGGAGTCGGAGGGCGGCGACAAGAAGGCGCATGACAAGGACGCGGACAACAGCCGCACCGCGTCCAAGCAGAACGCCGGCACCGGCGGGCACAAATAAGATCGCTTAGGCAGCCGGCGCGTAAGGAGTCGGCAAGAACCTGTAGCTAGGCTCCCCTATGACGCCCCCCAAAGGGGCGCTCGGGGAGCCTTTCTATGTCCGCAGTCACCATCTTCCAGCGCGCACGATCGACCTTTGACGTGACCGCCCGCGGCCACCACGTCGTCTACCGCACGGGTGAAAGCAACCGCTGCCCCGGGTGCGGGCGCCAGCAATGGTATGTCGGCCGCGCGTCGGCCGAGTGCGGCTTCTGCGGCACCGCCGTGCCGCTGGCGGAGGCGCCGTGGATTGGCGGTGACGGTAAGGCAAACGAACTGAAATCAAGCTTCCGCCGCGCGACGCCGGCCGACGCGGCCGTCGAAGCTTCGGAGGGTGTCAATCGCCGCCGCCACGAACGCGTCGACGCCGCCGGCCGGACGCTCCAGCTGCTGATCGACGGCGCCCCGCACGCCTTTGCGCTGCACAATATCTCGGCATCCGGGCTGATGGGCGATGATCCCATCGGGCTCGTTCCGCACTCCACCGTGCACGTGCGGTTCGAAGGCGGCATCCTGGTGCCCGCGGAAGTCCGCTGGACCGAAGGCGCTTTGACGGGTCTCGCCTTCTCCGCGCCGGTGTTGCTCGACATTTCGCGGCAGGACTAAGTCTGGGAATCTAGTGCGGCTAGCTTGAACCGTCCTCCCCGGCCTTTGCCGGGGGCGGTCCCCCTCCCCTCGAAAGCGAGGGGAGGACATGAGGAGGTGACGCGGTTCAACCCACCTTTGAGCCTCAACGCGTCACGTCCGGGATCGGGAACTCGAGAACGCTGGAAAACCCCTCTGGCAGCGCCTCGCTGACGAGCGTGCCGTTGAGCTGACGCACGGCCGCCGCCATGATCTTCAGGCCCAGCCCTTCGCGCTTGCCCGGCGGGACGCCCGTTTTATCGGGGGTGCCGTTGTCACGGCAGGTGATGCGATAGGCTCCGTCTTGCGTGCGGCTACCGTTCAGAACGATGCGGCCTTGTCCCTCTTCGACGAGCGAATGCTTGACCGCGTTGGCGACGAGTTCGTTGACGATCGTGCCCAACGAAGCGGCAACCGCGGCGCGCGTGGTCAGTGGCTCGAAAACGCCCTCGATCGCGACACCCGCGGGAACCGTGCCGGCGAGCAGCTCGACGACGCGGTCCAGATAGCGGGCAAGCTCCACCGTTTCGGCCATCGAGCTTTGATCCAGCAGGTCGTGGAGCACGGCGACGGTGCCGATCTGCTGTTCCACCGTCTGCAGCGCCTCCCGCGCGTCCGGACTGTCCGTGGCGCCGCTCTGCAGGCGTACGAACGCATTAACCGCTTGCAGCGAATTCTTGACGCGGTGGTCGATCTCCTTGCGCAGCATCGCCTCGCGCCCGAGCGTCGCGCGCAGCTCGAGCTGCGCCACCACCTGGCTCGCCAGCACGCGAAGGCCGCGCCGCTGCAGGTCGGTCAGCGTTCGCGGGCGGTAGTCGAGCACGCACAGCGCCCCGACCGGGTAGCCGTCGGCGCTGACGAGCAGCGCGCCGGCGTAGAAGCGCAAGCCGCCCTCGGCCGTGCACATCGGGTTCTGACGCGTCCGCTCGTCCGCCAGCGTGTCGCCGATCTCGACCAGGCCGTCGTCCAAAATGGCGTGCGCGCATAGCGAGTTTTCGATCGGCGTCTCGCGCACGCCGAGGCCCACCTCCGCCTTGAACCACTGCCGGTCGGCGCCAACCAGGTTGATCAGGCAGATCGGCGTTTCGCAAAGCGCGGCCGCGAAAGCGACGACGTCGTCATAATCCTTTTCGCGCGGCGTATCGAGGATGTCGTAGCGCCGAAGCGCCCCGACACGTGCGATCTGCTGGGGATGTGGGGCGGCTTGCATGCCCGTCGCTCTTGGCGCGCGATCCCCGCGATCACAAGGAGATACGAGCGCCGGCGCGCGCTAGACGTCCAGGTTGGCGACGTTCAGCGCGTTGTCCTGGATGAACTCGCGCCGGGGTTCGACGACATCGCCCATCAAACGCGTGAAAATCTCGTCGGCGATGTCCGCCTGCGCGATCTCGACGCGAAGCAGGCTGCGGTTGTCGGGGTCCAGCGTGGTTTCCCAAAGCTGGTCCGCGTTCATCTCGCCCAGTCCCTTGTACCGCTGGATGCTGAGGCCCTTGCGACCGGCGGCGAGGATCGCGTCGAGCAGCTCGGACGGGCGGTTGATCGCAGTGACGCCCTTGGCGTCGGCGGGATTTCGCGCGCGCGCGCCGCCGGGCATGCCGCCCGGCTGTTCCACCGCTTCGTCGGTGTAGACGGCGCCCGGATTGGGTGCGCCGCCGGTGAAATCCACCGCAGCGTCGCTGACCGGCTCGCCTCCTTCCTCGGCGCCCAGCGGCTCGTCCGCGCCGCCGGTCGCGCCGGCCTTGACCGCGACGAGGCTGGCGGGCTGCGCGTAGGCGTCGCGCTGTTCGGCGGCGAGCGCATGGAGCTTGCGGGCTTCCGCCGACGCCAGGAACGCCGGGTCGATCGGGTGAACGTCCGTGACGCCGCGCCACAGCCGGTCGAGGCGATAGCCGCCCTCGGGCATAGCGGTGCCCGTCCAGGTCGCATCGAGGTCCGTGGCGTCGAGCCATTGCGCCACGCGCGCGACCGCCTGTTCGCGGCCGTCCGGCCCGAGCTCGGGGTCCAGTCCGCCCTGCAACGCCAGCGCCTCGATGATCGCCGGGTCGTAGCGCTTGGGTGCATAGCGCATCAGCGTGCGCATGCGGCGGGCGTGGTCGACCAGCTCGCGAAGCTGGTTGGGATGCTGCGTGCCGGCGGCGCTATCCAGACGGGTTAGGCCCAGCCCCGCGGTGACGAGGTAGTCGTCGAGCTGCGCGTCGTCCTTGACGTAGACTTCGCTGCGGCCCTTGGCGACCTTGTACAGCGGCGGCTGCGCGATGAAGAGATGCCCGCGCTCGATCAGCTCGGGCATCTGCCGGTAGAAGAAGGTCAGCAGCAGCGTGCGGATGTGCGCGCCGTCGACATCGGCGTCGGTCATGATGACGATCTTGTGGTATCGCAATTTGTCCAGGTCGAACCCGGCGCGTTCCACCCCCGTGCCGATGCCCGTACCCAGCGCCTGGATCATCGTGCCGACCTCTTTCGAGGACAACATGCGGTCCATGCGCGCGCGCTCGACGTTGAGGATCTTGCCCTTGAGCGGCAGGATCGCCTGGATCGCGCGGTCGCGGCCCTGCTTGGCCGACCCGCCGGCGCTGTCGCCCTCGACGAGGAACAGCTCGCACTTGGTCGGGTCCTTCTCTTGGCAATCGGCGAGCTTGCCGGGCAGCGAGGCGATGCCCATGACAGACTTGCGCGTCGCTTCCCGCGCCTTGCGCGCCGCCTCGCGCGCGGCGGCGGCGTCGATCACCTTCTGGATGATCGATCGCGCATGGTTGGGGTTCTCCTCCAGCCACTCCGCCATCTTGTCAGCCATCAGGCTTTCGAGCGGCTGACGAACCTCGCTGGATACGAGCTTGTCCTTGGTCTGCGACCCGAACTTGGGGTCGGGGAGCTTCACGGAGACTATCGCGGTCAGGCCCTCGCGCATGTCCTCGCCGGTGAGGCTGACCTTTTCCTTCTTCAGCGCCCCCGACTTCTCGGCGTAGTTGTTAAGCGTGCGGGTCAGCGCCGCGCGGAAGGCCGCCAGATGGGTTCCTCCGTCGCGCTGCGGGATGTTGTTGGTGAACGCCAGGACCTGCTCGTAATAGCTGTCGTTCCATTCCAGCGCGACGTCGATGCCGACCTCGTCGCGCTGTCCGGTGACGGAGATCGGGTCGGGGATGAGCGCTGTCTTGGTGCGGTCGAGATAGCGCACGAACGCCGCGATGCCGCCTTCGTAGAACAGTTCGACCTCGCGCCGCTCCTCATGACGCGCGTCGATCAGGAACAGGCGGACGCCCGAGTTGAGAAACGCGAGTTCGCGGTAGCGGTGCTCGAGCTTGTCGAAGTCGAACTCGAGGATCTTGAACGTTTCGGGCGAGGGCAGGAAGGTGACCTTGGTGCCCTTCTTTCCCTCGGGCGCGGGGCCGCGCTTGATCAGCGGCGCCACCGCGTCGCCATGTTCGAAGCGCATCCAGTGCTCCTCGCCGTCGCGCCAGATGGTGAGCTCCAGATAACTCGACAGCGCGTTGACCACCGACACGCCGACGCCGTGCAGGCCCCCCGACACCTTATAGGCGTTGTCGTCGGACGTGTTCTCGAATTTGCCGCCGGCGTGCAGCTGCGTCATGATGACCTCGGCCGCCGACACACCTTCGCCGGTGTGCATGCCGGTGGGGATGCCGCGGCCGTTGTCCTCGACGCTCACCGAACCATCCGGGTTCAGCGTGATCTCGATCCGGTCGCAATGCCCGGCCAGCGCCTCGTCGATCGCGTTGTCCGAAACCTCGAACACCATGTGGTGCAGGCCGGAGCCGTCGTCGGTGTCGCCGATATACATTCCGGGCCGCTTGCGGACGGCGTCGAGGCCTTTCAGAACCTTGATCGAGTCCGCGCCATAGTCGGAGGTGTTGGGTACGCTTGCCATGGGTTAATATATAGAGGCGGCGGCCGCGAAACCAAAGCGAATACGCCGCATCCGCGACTCGCGGCCGGCGCACCTAAACTGACGATGTTGCGCCATTCGCAGGTCCATCCCGTCAGTTCCGTCAGTTTTCGCCTCCTCCTATCGGGCTCCGCGATTTCAGGTGGCACAAAGGCTAGGCTGTAGGACAGCCAAAACGTTCACGGGCCCACCCGGCCGTCGGCGACGTCGAACCAGCTTGCGGTCCCCTCCACCCCGGCGAACAGCGACCGTTCGGTTCCGGTCATCCAAACCTGGCCGCCGCCCTCCAGGCGGGCGAACAGCGCCGCCCGGCGCGATGGGTCGAGATGCGCGGCGACCTCGTCGAGCAGCAGGACCGGCCGCCGCCCCAGCCGCGCGGCGACGAGGTCCGCGTGCGCAAGGACGATGCCCAGCAGCAGCGCCTTCTGCTCGCCGGTGGACGATCGTTCCGCCAGCTGACCTTTTCCCAAATGGGTGACGTGGAGGTCGCTGCGATGCGGCCCGGCGAGCGTCCGCCCCGCCGCCGCGTCGCGGCCGCGTCCGGCCTTCAGTTCGGCGCGTAACGCATCGGCGCCCGCGCTGCGCCATCCGGTCAGCGCCAGCCCCGCGCGCGCGAACGGACCCTCTGGCTGCGATGACAGCACGTCGCCTAGCGCCGCCAGCGCTTCGTCGCGCGCGTCCGCGATCGCGGCCCCGTGCTCGGCCATGCCGGTCTCCAGCGCCGCCAGCCAGCCGGCGTCCGCGCCGTCGGGTTCGGCGAGCAGCTTGTTGCGGGCGCGCATCGCCGCCTCGTAGCGCGCGGCGTGGTGCGCGTGCCGCGGCGCGAGCGCCAGGACCAGGCGATCGAAGAAGCGCCGCCTGCCCGAGGCGCTTTCCGAAAACAGGCGGTCCATCGCCGGCGTGACCCACAGCACCGAGAGCCATTCGGACAGCGCGTTGGCGGACGCCGGCGCGCCATTGACGCGCACCTGCCGCCGTTCGGGCGCGGTGGCGAGCGTGCCGGTCCCGAGATCCACGTCGCCAAAGCGCGCGGCCACGGCGAACCCGCCGGGCCCATCGCTCCGCGCAATTTCCCCAAGAGGCGCGCCGCGCAATCCGCGGCCGGGGGAGAGCAGCGACACCGCTTCCAGTACGTTGGTCTTGCCGGCCCCGTTCTCGCCGGTGAGCACGACGAAGCCCGCGCCAGGCGCGAGCGTCGCCTCGGCGTAGGAGCGGAAGTCGGTCAAGGTCAGGCGGGTGAGGGGCACCCTAGCGGGGGTGCCGTACAAGCGCATCGACGTCTCGGCCGCGGGGGATCACCCGCAACACGACCACTTCCGATTGCCCGGCGCGGTAGAGGATCGTGGCGCTCCGCTCGAATGGGACGGAGCGGATCGGCGGACGTCCCTTGCGGCGCACGCGGCCTCCACGCGGACTGTCGAGCAGGCGCAGGCAACGGGTTCGCTTGCGCTTGATGTAGGCGCGCGCGGTCTCCGGATCAGCTTGGGTCCCGATCCAATCCGCCAGGCCTAGAAGGTCCGCCTCCGCCCTCTTGTCGAAGCGAAGGCTAAGCAGCATCCCGTTCGTCGCGCATCCTGTCTATATGCGCGAAGACGCGGGCAAACGCCTCATCCGCTGGAACACTTGGCAGGGGATGCGGGTCGTTCAGGA
>DASQNO010000079.1:0-22924 GCA_035644935.1 Sphingomonadaceae bacterium | reverse complement strand
GCGAAAGTGCCGGCTGGCTTCCGGATGGTCGACGAAGCTCCCGGCGGATAGATGCGGGTCGGCGCCCGCGATCTCCTCGACCAGCGCCCACAAGGCGAGCGCGTCCGGGGGCGATCGGTCCCAGCCCGGAAAATACGCGCCTGCATCGGCGAAAGGAAAGGCCGGCGAGAGGTCAAAGCCGATCAGCGTCGCCTCCCCGGCCACCGCCGCCAGCGTCCAGGCGAGCGCTTCGGCGCGCGACCAGATGTGCCCGGGGCGGACCAGCGCCGGCCCGTGGTCGCCAGGGCCACACGTCGCGATCGCGATGCCCGGCTGCCGCGCGCCGACCGCGCCCGACCAGTCGACCGCGGCGAAGCGGGCGAACGGGGGCGGAACTACGCCGATCGCCGCGACGCGGCGCTAGGACGCCCGCGCACGCAATTCCTCCCACCAGGCGAGCCGTTCGGCGATCTTCTTTTCAAAGCCCCGCTCGGTCGGCGCATAGTATCGCTGCGCCGCCATGCCTTCGGGCCAGTAGTCGGCGCCCGAGAACCCCTCGGCGGCATCATGGTCGTAGGCGTAGCCTTCGCCGTAGCCGATGTCCTTCATCAGCCGCGTCGGCGCATTGAGGATGCTGGCGGGTGGGCTTAGCGACCCGGTATCCCGCGCGCTGCGCCACGCCGCCTTCTGCGCGGCATAGGCGGCGTTCGATTTGGGCGCGGTGGCGCAGTAGAGGCACGCCTGCACGATCGCGAGTTCCCCCTCCGGCGAGCCCAGAAAATCATAGGCGTCCTTGGCGGCGAGGCACTGCACCAGCGCCTGCGGGTCGGCCAGTCCGACATCCTCCGAGGCGAAGCGGACCAGCCGGCGCAGCAAATACAGCGGCTCCTCGCCCGCGGTCAGCATGCGCGCCAGATAGTAGAGCGCGGCCTGCGGATCGGACCCGCGCATCGCCTTGTGCAGCGCGGAAATGAGATTGTAGTGCCCGTCGCGGTCCTTGTCGTACACCGCGACCCGCCGCTGCAGCAGCGCACCCAGCGCCGCCGGGTCCAGCGGTTCCGCCGCCGCGATCGCGTACAGCGTTTCGGCTTGATTGAGTAGAAAGCGCCCGTCGCCGTCTGCGGTGGCGAGAAGCACATCGCGCGCTTCGGGGGTCAGGGGCAGGGGCCGGCCCACCACCGCCTCCGCGCGGCCGAGCAGCTGCCTCAGCGCATCCTCGTCCAGTCGCTTGAGGATCAGTACCTGTGCGCGGCTGAGCAAGGCGGCGTTGAGCGCGAAGCTGGGGTTTTCCGTCGTCGCGCCGACCAGCGCCACGGTGCCGTCCTCGACATATGGCAAGAACCCGTCCTGCTGAGCACGGTTGAAACGGTGGATTTCATCCACGAACAGCAGCGTCGGCGTGCCCGCGCGGGCATGGTCGCGGGCGGCGGCGAATACCTTCTTCAGGTCCGCGACGCCCGAAAACACCGCTGAAAGCTGCACGTAGCGGAGGCCCACCGCGCCGGCCAGCAGCCGCGCCATCGTGGTCTTGCCCGTGCCCGGCGGTCCCCAAAGGATCATCGACGACAGCTTTCCCGCCGCCACCATGCGCCCGATCGCACCGGCAGGGCCGGTCAGGTGATCCTGCCCGACAACGTCCGCGAGCCGTTGCGGACGCAGGCGATCGGCTAGCGGCGCGTCGGCGGCCGTCTGTCTAAAGTTCGGGGGCGTCTCGGCCGCGGGCGCGTGGGGGAACAGATTGGGCATCTCCGCGCGATAAACATTCCTCCGAAAAACTTCACGTCGCACTCGTGTCACTACAAGATATATCTTTGCTACGCCGCATGACACTCGAAATGGAACCGAGATGTTTGGCATGCACGGACGGCGGCTGCGGACCGCGGGAGTTTTGCGCAATGTGGGCACGGCACGGGCGCGGCTTTCCGCATCCTGGCGGAGGCGGCAAGAGCGGTCGGCGGCGGATGTTCGGCGGCGACGAATTGCGGCTCGTCCTGCTCAAGTTGATCGCCGACCAGCCGCGCCACGGGTACGACCTGATCCGCGACATCGAGGCGCGGACGGGTGGCGCCTATGCGCCCAGCCCGGGTGTCGTGTACCCGACTCTGACGCTGCTCGCCGACACGGGGCTGATCGACGAAGCGCCGATGGCAAGCGGCGGCGGCGGCGCGCGCAAGCTGTTCGCGGTCACCGACGCGGGTCATGCGGTGCTGGCCGAAAAGTCGGAGGAGGTCGCCGCCCTGTTCGCCCGCCTCGCCGTACTCGGCGCCGCCCGCGCCCGCAGCGACGCGGCGCCGGTGCGGCGCGCCATGGGAAATCTGCGCACTGAGCTGCAGGCGCGCATGTCCCCGGAAGGCGTCACGGCCGACATCCAATACGCGGTCGCGACGCTGCTTGACGAAGTCGCGCAGAAGATCGAGCGCTCATAGGGCTCTTCGCACGCTAACAGCGGAGGAGCCCCTAATCCGTCATCTGCCAACGGACCCTTTGAACGTAGAAGGACGGGACGGGCTTGCCGTTGACGTCCAACGCGTGATCGAGCTTCGCGCGGCGGGTCACCGCGCGGCAGGTTGCGTCCGCGAAAACGTCAGGCTTCGTACGCGCCAGGACGTGACAGCCGGAGATGTTGCCGGCGGCGTCCACGTCCAGGCGAAACTGCACGATGCCGTTCTGGCCCATCTCCCTCGCCTTGCCCGGGTAATCCCCGGCCTTCAGCCAGGTGGCCGGGGCGTTTGCCGGCCGCGCTTGCTTCGTAAGCGTAGTCTGGACGACCGGGTCGTAGCCCCAGCTCTTCAACAGATCCGCCTGACACGTCCGCAACTGCTCCATCGGCTTGGCCAGCGAGCCGAACTCCAGTCGGAAAGGTCTCTTGCGCTCGATCTTCACCGTCACCCCCGACACGGCCGCTTCCTGCCGCGGGGACAGCGAAGGGCCGGTCTCGTCAGGTCCGGTTTGCTCCCAACCGTCCAGCCTTATCAATCCGAACAGCAGCAAAGGCAGTTTGCCGACTTGGCCGGTCACGGCCTCCATCCGGACGGGAGCCCCCGCGAGACCGAAGTCCACATCCGCATCGATCCGGGGGGCATCGCTGGCCAGCTTGCGGCCGTACAGGCTGAGGTGGAACGCTTCGCCCGGCTCGTAGCGCGTTAGGCGCATGGCCAGAATGTCTTTGTCCGTCCCGAACTGGGCGAGAAGGTGGCAGGCGTCGCCATCATAATTGACCACCCACTTGCCGGTGCGCGTCAGCGTCTCCGGCGCGTTAACCTTCGCCAACAACGGGCCAAGCGGCGCGGCGGTAATAACCAGAGCGCAAATCGACCTTGCGAACATTTCAACCCACTCCGCACATGCTCAAAGCATTGGTGGTTGATAGCCGGCCTGGCCGCATCCTTGCAATGCAGCGCGTCCGGACACCGACTTAGGCCCGAGCAGCTCGCCCCCCCCGCCGGCCCACCTCCAGGTAGCCTTCAACAAGCTTGGCATTTACCGCGTCCCAGCTGTAGCGGCGGCTTGCGGCAAGGCCGGCGTCGCCGGCGGCGCGGCGCGCTTGCGTGTCTTCGCAATAAAGCTGCAGCGCATCGGCGAAGGCTTCGGCGTCGCCCGGCTCCACAAGCGCGCCGCTGACGCCGTGCGCGACGAGGCTGGTCGACCCCGTCGCGCGGGCGGCGACCACCGGCAGGCCGGTGGCCATCGCCTCCAGCGTGACGTTGCCGAACGTTTCGGTCACCGACGGGTTGAACAGCATGTCGAGGCTGGCGACCGCGCGGCCGAGGTCCGCGCCCTTCTGGAACCCCGCGAAGATCGCGTCGGGAAGCGCGTCGGAGAACCAGCCGCGCGCCGGGCCTTCGCCGACGACCAGCACGCGGTGCCTGACCCCGCGGGCGGCGAGCACGCGCACCGCGTCGGCGAACACATCCAGACCCTTTTCCATCACCAGCCGCCCGACGAAGCCGACCACCGGCTCCTCGTCGGCGATGCCCAGGCCGCGCCGCCAGCCGAGGTCGCGCGCGCCCGGGTTGAACAGGGCGGCGTCGATCCCGCGCGACCAGATGCCGACATGATCGTTCATCCGCTGCTCGCGCAGCAGCGTCGCCATCGATTCGGACGGCGCGAAGATCGCGTCGCAACGGCGATAGAGCCGGCGCAGCATCGTCTCGAACAGCGGCTCCAGGAACGCCGCGTTGTAGTAGCGCGGGTAGGTCTCGAACCGCGTGTGCACCGATGCGATCACCGGCCGCCCGACCTTGCGCGCCAGCGTCACCGCGCGGTGACCCAGAACCTCGGGACTGGCGATGTGGAAATGCGTCGGCGCGAACGCGGCAATGTCCCGCTTTACCGACGTCGGGATGTAGAGCGGCGCGCGATATTCACCGCGCCCGGGCAGCGCCAGCGCGGGGATACCGATGACCTTGCCGACCGAAGGGAACGCCGGCGTGTCGGTACGCGGCGAATAGATGCGCACGGCCGCGCCCTGTTCCTGCAAGTAGGCGACGAGCCGGTTGAGCGCCTGGTTCGCGCCGTCGCGGACATAGTTGTAGTTGCCCGTGAACAGGGCGATGCGAAGATCGGAAACAACCACCCGACGCCCGTAAAGGGCCGGGATGGTAAACGCCAACCCCTGCGTCGCGCCGCGAACGTGCGGCGAAACCGTTGCACTCGCGTTCATCTCGTGCGCTATAGCCGGGTAACACGGGCAGGAAACGGGAACCGGGTTGAACTTCGAGGCCGCCGAACGGGTCGATCCCCATCGCACCGTCACCATCGCCGAGCTGGAGGCGCGCCTTGCGTCGTTGAAGGCGGAACCTGGTGCGCCGGCGTTTCCGTCCGACGCGGGCGAGGTCGCGCCCGCCGGCCGCAGGCGGCGCTGGTGGCCGTGGCTGCTGCTCGCGCTGGGTTTGTTTGTCGCCTGGCTGGCGATCACCACGCCGCTCGGGCGCGCACTCGAACCGCTGCCCGCGCCCGCCATGCTGCTGGTGTCCGCCGACGGGCAGCCCATCGCGCGGCGCGGGTCGATCAAGGAAGCGCCCGTCGAGGTCGCGGACTTGCCCAGGCACGTGCCCATGGCGTTCGTCGCGATCGAGGACCGCCGCTTCTACGGTCACCCCGGCATCGATCCCAAGGGCATCGTCCGCGCCGCCTGGGTCAACCTGCGCGCCGGCGGCGTGCGCGAAGGTGGCAGCACCATCACGCAGCAGCTCGCCAAGACCGCGTTCCTCACCGCCGACCAGAACATGGTACGCAAACTGCGCGAAGTGCTGATCGCCGGCTGGCTGGAGGCGTGGCTGACGAAGGACGAAATCCTCGGCCGCTACATGTCGTCGATCTACTTCGGCGACGGCGTCTACGGCCTGCGCGCCGCGTCCCGCCATTATTTCGGGCGCGAGCCCGAGCGGCTGAGCATCGCGCAGGCGGCGATGCTGGCGGGCGTCGTCAAGGCCCCCTCGCGCCTGGCCCCGACCGCGAGCCTCAAGCTGGCGCGCGCGCGAGCGGAACTGGTCGAGGCCGCCATGGTGCGCGAGGGCGTGATCACTCAACGCCAGTCGGACCTCGCCCGGCCCGCATCCGTACTGCGCCGCCGCGGCGACCTGCCCACCGGCACCTATTTCGCCGACTGGGTGTGGCCGCAGGCGCGCCGCGTGGCGGAGGCCGACTATGGCGAGGTGCGGGTCGCAACCACACTCGACGCCGATCTGCAGAAGCTCGCCGTCCGCACGATCGGGCGCGCGAGCCTGGGCGGTGCGCAGGCGGCGCTGGTTGCGATGCGCCCCAATGGCGAGGTCGTCGCAATGGTCGGCGGCCGCAGCTACAAGGCCAGCCGCTTTAATCGCGCTACGCAGGCGAAGCGGCAGCCGGGGTCGACGTTCAAGTTGTTCGTTTATCTGGCCGCGATCCGCGCGGGGCTGACGCCGGACAGCGAGATCGAAGACGCGGCGATTACCGTCGCCGGGTGGAGCCCGAAGAATTACGATGGGCGGTATCGCGGGACGGTGAGTTTACGTGAGGCGTTCGCGGCCTCTTCCAACGTCGCGGCGGTGCGGCTGCAGGAGCGGGTCGGGCGCGACGCGGTGAGCAAGGCGGTGCGCGATCTAGGCATTCGCGGCGACCTGACCGCCGAGCCCAGCCTGGCGCTGGGGACATCGGCGACGACGCTGCTCGAGATGACCGCGGCTTATGCGGGCATCGCCAATGGTAGCTGGCCCGTGCGCCCGCGCGGCGTGCCCGAGGCTGCGGACGCCAAGGCTTGGTACGACCTGTCGGGCCTGACGCGCGGGCGCATGGGGCGGCGGGACACGGCGGCGATGCGCGAGATGCTGGGCGCCGCAATCACCACCGGCACCGGCCGCGCGGCGCGCCTGTCGGTGCCCGCGTTCGGCAAGACGGGCACGACGCAGGATCACCGCGACGCGATGTTCATCGGCTTCGCGGGGGACCTGGTGGTCGGCGTCTGGGTCGGCAACGACGACAATTCGCCGATGAAGGGCGTCACCGGCGGCGGCGTGCCCGCGCGCATCTGGCGCGACTTCATGGCCTCCGCCCTGCGCGTGACGGCAGGCGCGCCCGTCCGCGCCGCCACGCCGCGCGCGGCCGAGGTCGCGCCGGACCGCGCCCCGCCGGTGATCGTCGACGGCGGCGAGACGATCTTCATCGAGGACTTCGAGGAGATCGAACGATCGGCGGGCGAGATCGGCGAGGCCGCGCGGCGCTTGGGTGTCGAATCTGGCGCTTTCGAGGACGTCGAAGCGGTCGCGCGCGAAGGCCGCCGCATCATCGAGGATGTCCGGGCGGAGGTGGAGGAGGGAACCGCCGAGCCTCCGCGGCGGGAGCGCTAAGCTCATCGATCGAAACCTGGATCGTCCTCCCCTCGCTTTCGAGGGGAGGGGGACCGTCTCGCGAAGCGAGATGGTGGAGGGGCCTTGTCCGGTTTTACCGTAAAGAGGCCCCTCCACCAGCTTCGCTGGTCCCCCTCCCCTGCAAAAGCAGGGGAGGACATCCTCAGGCGCTGCATCAAGCGGGCACATCCCGAAGTCACCAACACCTCAGGCGGCGAGTTCGGCCGTCCCCACCTCCGCAATATGCCGCCGCCGCACGGCCGCGTACCGGGCGAGCGCGTGATCCAGCGACGCCAGCAACCGCCCCCGTTCGGACGCCAGCGAGACGTCCCGCGGCCGCTCCGCGCGCCAGCCGAGTTCGTCCGGCCCGGCAGGCTCGACGCGTGACGCGTCCAGGTCCAGCGCCATTGCCACGCGCCGCCCGAACTCCAGCCAGCTGACCGGATCGTGGTTCGCCAGGTGCCAGAGGCCCGTCTCGTCATCGATAACGAGGTCGAGGCAGGCGCTGACGAGATCGGGGACGTAGGACGGCGTCACCACGTGGTCCGCCGACGCGCGCACCGTGCCCCCTGCGCGCAGCGTGCGTTCCACGTGCATCGCGAAATTATGCTGGTCGTACGGGGAGAAGAAGGCGGCGGTGCGCACGACGAGCGCCCGCCCGCCGGCCTCGGCGACCAGCCGCTCCGCCTCAGCCTTGCTGCGCCCATAGATGTTGAGCGGCGCCGGCGCGTCGCTCTCCACATAGGCGCCGCCCTCCCGGCCGCCGAACACGAGGTCCGAGGAAAAGGTGGTGTAGTGGATGCCGCGCGCCGCGCAGGCGTCGGCGAGGACGGCGGCCCCGTCGGTATTGGCCTTCATGCAGGCTTCTACCTCCGCTTCGGCATCGTCGACGCGGACCCAGCCGGCGGTGTTGATCACCGCCCAGGGCCGGTGCTCATCCAGTGTTCGGGCGACCGCGTTCGGATCATCGACCGCCATCACAGTTCGGTCGGTCAGCACGTACGCAAGCCCGCGCAGGTCGCACGCGCCCGCGAATGCGCGGCCGAGCGTGCCCGTCGCGCCCGTGATCAAGACCGGCCGGACCTCCGCCTCGCTCGCCGCCGCCTCCTCCGCTTCGGCCCAGGCGTAGGGTGGATGGATCAGCCGGATGTCGCGCCGCCACCAGCCGTCGCCCGCCATCGCGGGGTGCGTGGTCCAATGCGCCAGCGCGTCCGCGTCGCCGCCCAGGCCGCGCAGCAGCCCGGCCACCGCCGTCGGCCGCGGCGCGGGTCCGCTGACGTCCCACGGACCGGCTTCGTAATGACCGTCGTCGCGGGTGATCAGACTGCTCCAGTCGACATTGCCGACCAGCGCCCAGGCGGTCAGCGCGCGAATGTCGACGCCGTCGCCCTGCAGCGTCTCGCACGTCCGCCAGCTCTGCCAAAGCCAGCGCAATTGTTCCTCGCGCGTGCAGCCCAGATGACTTTCCGTGACCGCTAGCGCCAGGCCGTATCGGTCCCACGCCTGGCGCAGCAGCGCGCCGAGCCCGAGCGGCGGCGGGTGGAGGACGCGCGCGGCGGTGTGGTCGTGGTACCCCTCCGCCGCCATTGGGAACGGGTAGTCGCGATGGTCGAGGAAGCGTTCGGAGGTAATGTAGTGGTTCACGCCGACGACGTCGGGCGGGCAGGGGTCGTCGGCGATCGCGCGCGCGCGGTCGGCGAGGCCCGCCGCCGCGATCGCCGGCCACATTGCATGATCGGGCGTGACGCGGCCCGTCAGCAGGTCCCAGGTCAGCCAGCGGCGGAGGTTGTAGCGCGCGGCGACGTGGGCCAGCGGCGGCGTCGAATAGTAGAACCCGAGGTCTTCGGTCTGCACCAGCCGCGCGGCGGGGTTCACCCGCCGGATCGCGCGCATCGCGCCGCGCGTCGCGTCGATCTGGTTCAGCATCGCGGTCCAGAAGGCGCGGTCGTCGCGCGCGTGCGGGTACCAGAAGCCGTACAGCGCGCTGAAGCGGGCGGTGGTCAGCGGTTCGTTGACCGGCGTCCAGTCGTCGATCCACGGATAGCGCTCGGCCACGGCCGCAGCGTGGTCGACGAACAGGGACACGAGGTCGTCGGCGACCAGGCTGGTGTAACGCGGCCCGCTGCCGTGGTGAATCAGCCCGGCGATCGGCCGCATGCCGAGCGCGCGAATCTCGGCGAGCCGCGCGTCCGTCCACGTCCAGTCCCGCGTATCCGGATCGTCAGGCGCGATGCGTTCCCACAGGACGGGGTAGCGTATCGCCTTCAACCCCAACGCGGCGAAGGCTGCGAGATCGCCGGTCCGGTCGTGGTGGCCGGTCAGCCGCGTCTGGTCGCGAAACGCGTCGCCGACGCGATTGATCGTGCATTCGGGTCCGCCCCAAAGTTCCAAGCCGACTCTGCCCGCCATTAACCCTGTTTACCCGTTAGGGGCTTCGCGCGCGTTTGGCGACCGATGCAGGTTAGCCACAGCGCGTCCGGAAATGGGACTTCGCGCGGGGCGCAGCGACGACGCGAGCAACCCGTTCCCGATACGCGAGTTCGGCATCGGACATTCAGGGTGTTTGTAGTGACCGACCGCGAAACCAGGACCACGCTTGAAGCGATGGAAGAGAACCAGACGCATCTGCAGGCCAGCATCGACGAGTCCTGTCGGCTGATGGCGCGGGCGCAGACGCTGTTGGACAAGCATCGCAAAGAGGTCGACGAGGAGAGCTGAGCCCCCTGGGGCCCATTCCGCGTCGAACAAGGTGGTCGCCATTCGCCGCATGCTTCTTGCTATGGGCGCGCTGACGGTCTTGGGCGCCGGCGCCCTCCTGTCGTACCGGCCGTCCGATCCGCCGAACCCCGCCCCCGTCAAGTGGGTCGAACCCGAAGAGCCCGCCTGCGCCGAGCGCCGCTTCGAGGGTTCACGCTTCACCGTCTGCCGCCTCGACGCGCGCCGCGACACGCTGCGCATCACCTATCAGGACGCCGCCGGCCGACCGCTGCGCCGGCTCTCGGCGCTTGAACGCGCCTTGGGCCCGGATGCCGCGGCTGTGCGCTTCGCGACCAACGCCGGCATGTTCGACGAGGCGGGGGCGCCCATCGGGCTGTTCGTCGCCGACGGCCGCACGCGCAAAACCATCAACCTGCGCGACGGGTCGGGCAATTTCCACCTCAAGCCCAACGGCGTCTTCGCGCAAGGCGCGGACGGCCGTGTCCACGTCGTGGCGGCCGAGAGCTTCGCCGCGCGTGTCCCGAAGCCCCGCTGGGCGACGCAGTCCGGCCCGATGCTGGTAATCGACGGCAAGCTCCACCCCAAGTTCGACGCCGACGGCGAATCACGCCTGTTCCGCAACGGCGTCGGGGTGAGCGACCCGCACACCGCCTGGTTCGCGATCAGCGAAGGCGGCGTGTCGTTCGGCAAGTTCGCGCGGTTCTTCCGAGACGCGCTCGGCTGCCCCAACGCGCTGTTCCTGGATGGTAGCGTGTCGAGCCTGTGGCACCCGGCCGAGGGACGGCAGGACGACGTCGCGGACCTCGGGCCGATGGTCGTGGTGACGCGGGCCGGAACCGAGACGCAGCGCTAGCCGTCGCACCCCTCGTAGGTGACATCCGCCAGCCCCGCCGGCTGGCACCTCCCCGCAAGCAGCGCCTCGATCCGGCGAACGCGCGTCGCGTTGGCCTCCGGGTGGCGGACGGGGTCCAGCCGGTTGGGGCCGATCGGCATCGCCAGCAGCTTCAGGAACTCACCGTCGTCTAGTCCCGCGTAGGGTTTCCCGATCCACGTCCGCGCCGCGTCGTCGAAGCCTTGCACCGCGCGCCCGCGGGACGTGCCGAAATAGGCATGATTGACGTACATGCTCAGCTGCTCGCGCTTGCTCACGGCCCGATCGAACACCGCCCAGGCGATGAGGCTCTGCTCGATCTTGGCGAACCCGGGCTTGAACGCGTCGAAGTAGAGCTGCTTGACGAGCCCCTGCGTCAAAGTCGTGCGGCCTTGTCCCGGCGTCCGGTAGTCGACGCCTTTGTGCGTCCAGAACCCCGGATCTTCGACCCGCAGCAGCATCGCGATGCGCCGCTCGCCAAACGCCTCCAGCGTCAGCGGGCGATCGGCGAACCGCGCGAAAACCTCGGGGGTGCGCGCCTGCGCGCGCGCGACCGCGAAGCCCTCGTAACCGATGAAAGCCGCCAACGGGGCAGCGATAGCAAGTAGAACGGCTCGGCGACGACGCATCGCGCGACGGTACCGGACAAAAAAGGAGCGGCAAAGCCCAAGGCCTTGCCGCTCCCTTGCTCAATCGAACCCCCGCCTCACGGCGGGTGCGCGGAGCCTTATTCGCCCTGCACGGCTTCCGGCGTACCCTCGCCGCGGACCAGGAACTCGTCGTCCTGGCTCGCGTCCAGATACTCGCCCGCGTCCTCGTCGCGGCCGGTGCCTGACGTCGCCGACTGGCCCAGCGGATCCTCGCCGGGGCCGCCGTCCGTCACCGGCTGCGCCAGTTCGGCGGCGCGGAGTTCGGCGGCGCTGTCCGGCGCCACCAGCGCGGCGGCGATGCTGCGCTGCTGGACCCGCATGGCGGCATCGCGGCTGTTGGCGGTAACGCGCAGGCGGTTGAGCCCCGCGCCGGTACCCGCCGGGATCAACCGGCCGACGATGACGTTTTCCTTGAGGCCGTTGAGGTTGTCGATCTTGCCCTGCACCGACGCCTCGGTCAGCACGCGGGTCGTCTCCTGGAACGAGGCGGCCGAGATGAACGACCCCGTCTGCAGCGACGCCTTGGTGATGCCCAGCAGCACCGGCTTGCCTTCCGCGGGCGTCTGCCCCTTGGTCAGCTTGCCGTTGATCGTGCGCATCTCCTCGTGATCGACCTGCTCGCCGACGAGCAGCGTCGTGTCGCCGCCCTCGGTGATCTCGACCTTTTGCAGCATCTGACGAACGATCGTCTCGATGTGCTTGTCGTTGATCTTAACGCCCTGCAGACGATAGACCTCCTGGATCTCGGACACGAGGTACTCGGCCAGCGCCTCCACACCCAGGACTTCCAGGATGTCGTGCGGATCGGGCGAGCCGCCGACCAGGTTGTCGCCGCGCTTGATGAAGTCGCCTTCCTGCACGTCGATGACCTTGGACTTGGGCACCAGATACTCGACCGGTTCAGACCCGTCCTCGGGACGGATCGCGATCTTGCGCTTGGCCTTGTAGTCCTTGCCGAACTCGACCCGGCCGGAGACCTTGGCGATGATCGCGTTCTCCTTGGGCTTGCGCGCCTCGAAGAGCTCGGCGACCCGCGGCAGACCGCCGGTGATGTCGCGCGTCTTGGCGCTTTCACGGCTAACCCGCGCCAGCACTTCGCCCGCCTCGACCCGCTGGCCGTCCTCGACCGACAGCACCGCGCCCGATGCCAGCATGTACCGCGCCGCCTCGCCGCTGTTCTCGTCGAGCAGCGTGACGCGGGGACGGAGGTCGACCTTGGCCTTGGCGTTGGACCGGTTCTCCGTGATCATCTTCTGGCTGATGCCGGTCGCCTCGTCGGTAACCTCCGTCAGCGTCTGGTTGTCGATGATGTCCTGGTACTTGATGGTGCCGCCCGTCTCGGTGATCACGGGCATCATGAACGGGTCCCACTCGGCGATGCGATCGCCCTTGGACACGATGTGACCCGTGTCGCAGAGCAGGTGCGCGCCGTAGGGCAGGCGGTGCGTCGCCCGCTCGCGGCCGTCCATGTCGACGATCGCGACCTCGCCCGACCGGCTCATGTTGACCCGGCGTCCGCGCGGATCGACCACGGTGCGAAGCTCGCGGAACTCCACCGTGCCGTCGGCGACCGCCTCCAGGTTGGACGTTTCGTTGAGCTGCGCGGCGCCGCCGATGTGGAACGTGCGCATGGTCAGCTGCGTGCCCGGCTCGCCGATCGACTGCGCGGCGATGACGCCGACAGCCTCGCCGATGTTTACGGGCGTACCGCGGGCGAGATCGCGCCCGTAGCACTTGCCGCACACACCGTTGCGCGTCGCGCAGATCAGCGGCGAGCGGATCTTCAGCCCCTGCAGCCCGATCTCCTCGATCTGCGTCACCATGGCCTCGTCGAGCAGCGTGCCCGCGGGGATCATGACGGTGCCCGTCTTGGCGTCCATCACGTCTTCCATGGTGGTGCGCCCCAGCACGCGCTCGCCCAGCGAGGCGATCGTCGCGCCGCCCTGGACGATGGCGCGCATCTCCAGCGCGCGCTCGGTGCCGCAATCCTCCTCCACGACGACGCAGTCCTGCGAGACGTCGACGAGGCGGCGGGTGAGGTACCCCGAGTTTGCCGTCTTCAACGCCGTGTCCGCAAGACCCTTGCGCGCCCCGTGGGTGGAATTGAAGTACTCAAGAACGGTGAGCCCCTCCTTGAAGTTCGAGATGATCGGCGTTTCGATGATCTCGCCCGACGGCTTGGCCATAAGGCCACGCATGCCGGCGAGCTGCTTGATCTGCGCCTGCGAACCACGGGCGCCGGAGTGCGCCATCATGTAGATCGAGTTGACGTCCTTTTCTCGGCCGTTCTCCAGCTTATGCGTCGCCTGGATCTCCTTCATCATCGCGTTGGCGACCTGGTCGCCGCAACGCGACCAGGCGTCGATCACCTTGTTGTACTTCTCCTGCTGCGTGATCAGGCCGTCCTGATACTGCTGCTCGAAGTCCTTCACGATCGCCTTGGTTTCATCGACGAGGCCCGTCTTGGCCTCGGGGATGATCATGTCGTCCTTGCCGAACGAGATGCCCGCCTTGAACGCGTGGCGGAAGCCCAGCTGCATGATCGCGTCGGCGAACAGCACCGTGTCCTTCTGGCCGGTGTGGCGATAGACCTGATCGATGACGTCGCCGATCTCCTTCTTGGTGAGGAGGCGGTTGACGGTTTCGAACGGCACCTTGGCGCTCCTGGGCAGTGTTTCGCCCAGCAGCATGCGGCCCGGCGTCGTCTCGACGCGCTTCATGTACTGCTTGCCGTTCTCGTCGGTCTGCGGAACGCGGCTGACGATCTTAGTGTGCAGCGTGACCGCCTTGGCCGCCAGCGCGGCGTGCACTTCGGGCATGCCGGACAGCATCGACCCCTGGCCGGGCTCGTCCTGCTTCTCCATCGACAGATAGTAGAGGCCCAGCACCATGTCCTGCGAAGGCACGATGATCGGCTTGCCGGACGCGGGGCTGAGGATGTTGTTGGTCGACATCATCAGCACGCGGGCTTCAAGCTGCGCCTCGAGGCTCAGCGGCACGTGGACGGCCATCTGGTCGCCGTCGAAGTCGGCGTTGAACGCCGAGCAGACCAGCGGGTGCAGTTGGATCGCCTTGCCCTCGATCAGCACGGGCTCGAACGCCTGGATGCCGAGGCGATGGAGCGTCGGCGCGCGGTTGAGCAGCACGGGGTGCTCGCGGATCACCTCGTCCAGAATATCCCAGACTTCCTTGCGCTCCTTCTCCACCCACTTCTTGGCCTGCTTCAGGGTCATGGACAGACCCTTGGCGTCGAGGCGCGAGTAGATGAACGGCTTGAACAGCTCGAGCGCCATCTTCTTGGGCAGCCCGCACTGGTGGAGCTTGAGCTCCGGACCCGTGACGATCACCGACCGGCCCGAATAGTCGACACGCTTGCCGAGCAGGTTCTGGCGGAAGCGGCCCTGCTTGCCCTTGAGCATGTCGGACAGCGACTTCAGCGGACGCTTGTTCGCGCCCGTGATCGTGCGGCCGCGGCGGCCGTTGTCGAACAGGGCGTCTACCGACTCCTGCAGCATGCGCTTCTCGTTGCGCACGATGATGTCGGGCGCGCGCAGCTCCATCAGGCGCTTGAGGCGATTGTTGCGGTTGATGACGCGGCGGTAGAGATCATTGAGATCGGACGTCGCGAAGCGGCCGCCGTCCAGCGGCACCAGCGGGCGCAGCTCGGGCGGGATCACGGGAACGACTTCCAGGATCATCCATTCGGGGCGGTTGCCGGAGTCGAGGAAGCTCTCGACGACCTTCAGCCGCTTGATGATCTTCTTGGGCTTGAGCTCGGACTTGGTCTCGGCGAGTTCCTTGAGCAGGTCGGCGCGCTCGCCTTCCAGGTCGAGTTCCTCGAGCATGCGGCGCACGGCCTCGGCGCCGATACCGGCGGAGAACGCGTCCTCACCATATTCGTCCTGCGCCGAGATCATCTCGTCTTCGGTCAGCAGCTGGAACTTGTCCAGCGGCGTCAGGCCGGGCTCGATGACGATATAGGCTTCGAAGTAGAGCACGCGCTCCAGCTGCTTCAACTGCATGTCGAGCAGCAGGCCGATGCGCGAAGGCAGCGACTTCAGGAACCAGATGTGCGCGACGGGGGCGGCGAGCTCGATATGGCCCATGCGCTCGCGGCGCACCTTGCTGACCGTGACCTCGACGCCGCACTTCTCGCAGACGATGCCCTTGTACTTCATGCGCTTGTACTTGCCGCACAGGCACTCATAGTCCTTGATCGGACCGAAGATGCGCGCGCAGAACAGGCCGTCGCGCTCGGGCTTGAACGTCCGGTAGTTGATAGTCTCCGGCTTCTTGATCTCGCCGAACGACCACGACCGGATGCGCTCAGGCGAGGCGATGCCGATCTGGATCTGGTCGAAGGTCTCGGGCTTGGCGATCGGGTTCGCGAAGTTGGTCAGTTCGTTCATTTCGGTTCCTACTCAAGCCCCTCCCCTTCAGGGGAGGGGTTGGGGTGGGGGCAGTGTAATCAGTTGGGGGCGCGGGCCTGTGCTGATGCTCAGGCCCCACCCAACCCCTCCCCTGAAGGGGAGGGGCCTCGATGGTGTCACTCCGCCGCGATGGCCACGCCGTCGCTGTCGTGGCCCAGGTCCTGCGTGTTGAGCTCCACATTGAGGCCCAACGAGCGCATTTCCTTGACCAGCACGTTGAAGCTCTCCGGAATGCCGGCCTCGAACGTGTCGTCGCCCTTGACGATCGCCTCGTAGACCTTGGTGCGGCCGATCACGTCGTCCGACTTCACCGTCAGCATTTCCTGCAGCGTGTAGGCGGCACCGTACGCCTGGAGCGCCCAGACCTCCATCTCGCCGAACCGCTGGCCGCCGAACTGCGCCTTTCCGCCCAGCGGCTGCTGGGTGACGAGCGAGTACGGCCCGATCGAACGCGCGTGGATCTTGTCGTCGACGAGATGGTGGAGCTTGAGCATGTAGATATAGCCCACCGTTACCTTGCGATCGAACGGTTCGCCCGTCCGCCCGTCGAAGAGTTCAACCTGACCGCTGTCGTCCAAGCCCGCCTTGCGCAGCATCTCCGACACGTCGGCCTCGCGGGCGCCGTCGAACACCGGGGTGCCCATCGGAACGCCGGGACGCAGGTTCTCCGCCAGCTCGATCAGCTGATCGCCCGAACGCGCATCCAGTTCGGCATCGTAATGCTCGCCATAGACGTCCTTGAGCTTGGTCAGGAGGCCGTCGCTGGCTTTCGCCGCCGCGCCCTCGCGCCCGTTGTTCTCATGGTACAGATTGTCGAGCATCGCCCCGATCTGCTGGCCGAGACCGCGCGCGGCCCAGCCCAGATGCGTCTCGAAGATCTGCCCGACGTTCATGCGCGACGGCACGCCCAGCGGGTTCAGCACGATGTCGACCTGCGTTCCGTCTTCCAGGAACGGCATGTCCTCGTTCGGCAGGATGCGGCTGATCACGCCCTTGTTGCCATGGCGTCCGGCCATCTTGTCGCCCGGCTGCAGCTTGCGCTTCACCGCCACGAACACCTTGACCATCTTGAGCACGCCGGGGGGCAGCTCGTCGCCGCGCTCCAGCTTCTCGACGCGGTTCTCGAAACGGTCGACGATCACCTTCACGGCATCGTCATACTGGACCTTGACCGCTTCCAGGTCGGTCTGGACCTGATCGTCCTTGACCGCGAACTTCCACCAGTCGTGCTTCTCGACACTTTCCAGCAGCTCGGCCGTGATCTCCGACCCCTTCTTGACGCCCTTGGGCGCCGCGGTCGCGATCTGGCCGACGAGCATTTCGCGCAAGCGCGACCAGGTGGCGCGGTTGACGATGCCTTTCTCGTCCTCGCGGTCCTTGACCAGAGCTTCCTTCTGCTCGGTCTGGATCGCGCGGGTGCGGTCGTCGACGTCGATGCCGTGCCGGTTGAACACGCGCACCTCGACCACCGTGCCCGCAACGCCGGGGGGCAGGCGGAGCGAGGTGTCGCGCACGTCGGACGCCTTTTCACCGAAGATGGCGCGGAGCAGTTTCTCCTCCGGCGTCATCGGGCTTTCGCCCTTGGGCGTGATCTTCCCAGCGAGAATATCGCCCGGCTCGACCTCGGCGCCGATGTACACGATCCCGGCCTCGTCGAGGTTGCGAAGCGCTTCCTCGCCGACGTTCGGGATGTCGCGCGTGATGTCCTCCGGCCCCAGCTTGGTGTCGCGGGCCATCACCTCGAACTCTTCGATGTGGATCGAGGTGAAGACGTCGTCCTTCACGATCCGCTCGGAGATCAGGATCGAATCCTCGTAGTTGTACCCGTTCCACGGCATGAACGCGACGAGCACGTTGCGCCCCAGCGCCAGCTCGCCGAACTCGGTCGACGGACCGTCGGCGATGCACTCGCCGGCCTCGATGATGTCGCCGACCTTCACCAGCGGACGCTGGTTGATGCACGTGTTCTGGTTGGAACGCTGGAACTTGTGCAGCCGGTAGATGTCGACTCCCGAACGTCCCGCTTCCACTGCTCCGCTGGCGCGGATGACGATGCGCGTGGCGTCGACCTGGTCGACCACGCCGCCGCGCTTGGCGGCGATCGCGGCACCCGAGTCACGAGCCACCGTTTCTTCCATGCCGGTGCCCACGAACGGCGCCTCGGCCCGGATCAGCGGCACCGCCTGGCGCTGCATGTTCGATCCCATCAGCGCGCGGTTGGCGTCGTCGTTCTCCAGGAACGGGATCAGCGATGCGGCAACGGACACGAGCTGTTTGGGGGAAACGTCCATCAACGTGATCTGATCGCGCGGCGCCATCAGGAACTCGCCCGCCTGGCGCGACGAGACGATGTCGTCGACAAAGCCGCCGCTCTCATCCAGCTCGGCGTTGGCCTGCGCGATCGTGTGCTTGCCTTCCTCCATCGCCGACAAATAGCGGACCTCGTCCGTCACCTTGTTGTCGACGACCTTACGGTACGGCGTCTCGATGAAGCCGTACTTGTTGACGCGGCTGAAGCTCGCGAGCGAGTTGATCAGGCCGATGTTCGGGCCTTCCGGCGTTTCGATCGGGCAGATGCGGCCGTAATGCGTTGGGTGGACGTCGCGGACCTCGAAGCCTGCGCGCTCACGCGTCAAACCGCCCGGGCCCAAGGCCGACACGCGCCGCTTGTGCGTCACCTCGGACAGCGGATTGGTCTGATCCATGAACTGCGACAGCTGCGACGAGCCGAAGAACTCGCGCACCGCGGCAACCGCCGGCTTGGCGTTGATCAGGTCGTTGGGCATCACCGTCGACACGTCGACCGAGCTCATCCGCTCCTTGACCGCGCGCTCCATCCTGAGGAGGCCGACGCGATACTGGTTCTCGAGCAGTTCGCCCACCGAACGCACGCGCCGGTTGCCCAGATTGTCGATATCATCGATGTCGCCGCGGCCGTCCTTGAGACCGACCAGCATCTTGACCACGGCCAGGATGTCCTCCTTGCGCAGCGTCGTCACCGTGTCCGGAACGTCGAGTTCCAAGCGCATGTTGAGCTTGACGCGCCCCACGGCCGACAGGTCGTAGCGCTCGGGATCGAAGAACAGGCCGGCGAACAGCGAATCCGCCGTCTCGCGGGTGGGGGGTTCCCCCGGGCGCATGACGCGGTAGATGTCGGACAACGCCGCATCCTGGTCCTCGGCCTTGTCGACCTTCAACGTGTTGCGGATCCAGGGACCCGTGTTGACGTAGTCGATGTCGAGCACCTTGAGCTCGGTGACTTCGGCCGCATCCAGCTTCTCGAGGTTCTCGGCTGACAACTCGTCGCCCGCCTCGACATAGATCTCACCCGTCTTCTCGTTGATCAGGTCGTACGCCGAATAACGGCCGAAGATCTCCTCGGTGGGGATCAGCAGCGACGTCAGCCCATCCTTGGCCGCCTTGTTGGCGAGCCGCGGCGACACCTTGGTGCCCGCGGGGAACACCACTTCACCGCTGTCGGCGTTGACGACGTCGTAGCCCGGCTTCTGCCCGCGCCACTGCTCGGCGACATAGGGCACGGCCCAGCCGTTGGGGCCGCGCACGTACGACACCGTGTTGTAGAATTCGCCGAGGATTTCCTCGCTGGTCAGGCCCAGCGCGTGCAGCAGCGCGGTGACCGGCAGCTTGCGCTTGCGGTCGATGCGGACGTTGACAATGTCCTTGGCGTCGAATTCGAAATCGAGCCACGACCCGCGATAGGGAATGACGCGCGCGGCGAAGAGATACTTGCCGCTGGCGTGCGTCTTGCCGCGATCATGGTCGAACAGGACGCCGGGCGAGCGGTGCATCTGGCTCACGATGACCCGCTCGGTGCCGTTGATCACGAACGTGCCGTTCTTGGTCATGAGCGGCATGTCGCCCATGTAGACGTCCTGCTCCTTGATATCCAAAACCGACTTGGTCTCGGTCTCGGCATCGACCTCGAACGCGGTCAGGCGCAGCGTCACGCGCATCGGCGCGGCATAGGTGATCCCGCGCTGGCGGCATTCCTCAACGTCGAACTTGGGGTCTTCCAGCACGTACTTGTCGAAATCGAGATAGGCGACGCCCGCGAAGTCGTTGATCGGGAACACCGACCGCAGCGTCTTTTCCAGGCCCGAGACGTAGCCGGTCGACGGATCGGAACGCAGGAACTGCTCGTAGCTCTCGCGCTGCACCTCGATGAGGTTGGGCATTTCGGAGACTTCGTGGATGTTCCCGAAGATCTTGCGGATGCGCTTGGAGGAGCCGCCCGAGCCCTTGCCCGCACGCTCGTTCGGGGCGTTGGAACCGTTGGGAGTAATCGCCTGCGTCGCCATATGTTCGCCTTCTCGCGTCTGTCGCGCCTCGGAACCGGAGTTCGGGCGTCGACTTCGAAACTGTTGCGGGGCGCGGGTCCTGCGTGGATCCCTCCCATGCGTGCGGCCCGTGCGCGTAAAAGCGGACCGTGTCCCGGGAAGGGCAGGCGACCCGCCATGCGCCATGAGCGCGGGACGAGCCGGTGATGTCTGGTGAGCGGCCTATATAGCGCCGCCGCGCGCGAAGGGAAGGGGGTTTTGCCGGGTTTCGCGGGCGCCGCGCGGCGTTTGCGACGCGATCCGTCCGAAATGGAATTATTTCCAAAGTTACCTTTCCGCTAACCTTTATCAGTCAGAACGGCTCCATGACGATGTGGGGCAAGCCACGGCTGAAAGGAACCGCCGACAGCGGTGACATGCGCGTGCGCAGACGCGCGCTGATCTGGGCGACGCTGCTGGCGCTGCTTTGTGGGTTACTGGACTTCGGTCGGCCTGCCGACGACCTTCTGCGCGCCGCTCGCAATCGCATCCGCGAGCATCCGGCGAGCGGGCAGATCGTGGTCGTCGGGGTCGATCAACAGAGCTTGGACGCAATCGGGTCTTGGCCGTGGCCACGAGCACGCCAAGCCCAGCTCGTTGACCGCCTAAGCGAACTCGGGGCCAGGTCGATCTTCTTCGACTTCGAGTTTCCAATTTTGAAGGACATTAAAGGCGATGAGCAGTTCGCCGCGGCTCTTGATCGCGCGCCTGGACGCGTCACCCTTGCCGCCGGGTTCGGCGTTAACCCTGTCACTCAAGTGCCGGTTGCGTCTCCCCCGCGCGAGATTATCGCCAAGCACGCCGATCTCGTTAGCGTCAATGTCGGATACGACTACAGCGGCAACGTTCGAAATCTCTTGTTCCGTGAGAGATTAGGAAATGTGACCTATCCCTCCCTGGCTGCGAAGCTCGCAGGCGTCGTGGAAGCCTCTGATCGTGCGTTTCCGATTGATTACGCCATAGATCCGCGGACTGTTCCAACCGTCAGCGCGCAGGATCTTTTCGTCGGTGCGGACCTGTCAGCCATCATAAAGGGCCGCGATGTCGTAATTGCGCCGACCGCTCGGTCCCTGGGCGACTTGTATCCACTCCGGGGGTACTCGCGGATGCCCGGAGTCTACATCCACGTTCTTGGTGCCGAAACGCTGAGGGCGGGAACACCGCGCGACTACGGCTGGCTTCCTGCTTTCCTGTTCGCCTTCGCCGGGGTTGTAGCCGCGATGCGCCTGACCCGGCTGCGTCGTTCCAACTGGTTGTTGGCCGGCAGTGGGGTGATCTTGCTTGCGGCGCCGCTCGCGTTGGAGGCGCAGCTGATCTTCGTGGACGTGCTGCCGGGCTTGCTTCTTCTCTCAACGGTCGCGACTTGGGTTTCGGTTGTGACCTTGCGGCGCGCTTACCGCAGGAGCGGCACCGTTAATCGGCTCTCGGGACTGCCCAATTTGGAAGCTCTTCGTCTCAGCAGCGACAGCGCTGAGCATATCCTTGTGGCAGCTAGGATCGGCAATTACGCGCAGATCGCCGCCGCGTTGTCGTCGGCCGAGGAGCAGGCGCTTATCGTTCAGATCGCGCAACGGCTGACCCTCGGCTCACCAGAACAGGCTCTGTACCAAGGCGACGAGGGCATTTTCGCTTGGTTCGCGCCGAGCATGGACGTTACGTCGGTGGGCCAACATCTTGATGCCCTTCACGGCTTCTTCCGCCAGTCAATCAACTTGGGGGATAAGCAGGTCGATTTGGCCATCGCTTTCGGCCTTGACGCGGATGGCGGGCGCTCGCCCGGCAATCGGCTTGGGAGCGCGCTGGTTGCGTGCGACGAGGCTGTCGCCGAAGGTCTGAAGTGGAAGGCGTTCGATCCGGCCACTCTGGCGGACGCGTCTTGGAAGCTTTCGCTGCTGGGGCAACTCGACCGCGCCATCGACAACGGTGATTTCTGGGTCGCCTATCAGCCCAAGCTGGACCTGGGCACTGGCGTAGTTGTCGGCGCGGAGGCACTGGCGCGCTGGACGCATCCTGAGAAGGGTCCCATTTCTCCAGTCGACTTCATCCTTGCGGCCGAGCAGAGCGACCGCATTGAACGGCTGACTCATTTCGTTCTGGACCACGCTATTGCATCGGCGGCGCGCATTAACATGGCGGGCTACCCGTTCAACGTTGCCGTTAATCTCTCCACCCGTCTGATCGGCGACTCCAACTTGGTAAGGGTCGTCGCGGCCATGCTTCTGCGGCACGGGCTGGATGCGAACCGTCTCACGTTGGAGGTGACGGAGACCGCAGCAATGGGAACGGCTGAAGCCAGCATGGAGACTCTCGTCGGGCTGCGCGACCTCGGTGTTTGCATCTCAGTCGATGATTACGGCACCGGTCTATCCACCCTCGATTACCTCAAGAAGATTCCGGCGACGGAGATCAAGATCGACCAGACCTTCGTCGGGGCGATCACGCGCAGCCACAGCGATCGCTTGATGGTGCGCTCGACCATTCAGCTGGTGCACTCGCTCGGTCACGTCGTCGTTGCTGAGGGCGTAGAAGACCAAGCAACCATCGATGCCTTGCTCGCCATGGGCTGCGACTACGCACAAGGCTTTTTCATCGGCAGACCGATGACCGCCGAGAATATTTTACGGGAGATGGGAACAAAACAGATTTCTCGGTCGCAACGTGCTTGATCGCTTGTAAACACTAACGTTCAAGGTTAATGATCTCCTAACAGGCAGCGACGTCGCGCCGCCTGTAAAACAGGAGGGTTTATGATCAAGCAGCGCACTCAACCCGCTCGCGGCTTTTGGGATTGGCTCTTGGGCAGCGGCAGAGACGGCGCCTAAAGCGTAGCTCTGAGCTACAAAGAAGCCCCGACTTCGGTCGGGGCTTTTTTTGTGCCCGGCGTCCGGCGTCCCGCGTCGGTAAACCTCACCAAAAAGGCGACCCGTCGCCGGGCCGCCCTCCTGTCCCCGCGTCACCGCAGGGCTTCAAGTCGCTGAAGCTTACTTGAGCTCGACGGTGCCGCCGGCATCCTCGATCTGCTTCTTGATCTTCTCGGCATCGGCCTTGCTGATGCCTTCCTTGATCGCCTTGGGCGCGCTCTCGACCAGCGTCTTGGCTTCGCCCAGACCCA
>DASQNO010000078.1:0-43488 GCA_035644935.1 Sphingomonadaceae bacterium | reverse complement strand
GATGGGAAGGCAGCCGGCGAGCGGATTGACCTTTTCCTCCTTGTACAGCTTCATGATCTCCTGCTGCTGGGCGACCTTGTCGTCCTTGTACCGCTCCTGCAGCGCCTTCATCTTGGGCTGGAGCACGCGCATCGCGGCCATCGACTGGAACTGCTTCTGCGCGATGGGGTACATGAGGCCGCGCACGATGATCGTCAGCAGGATGATCGCACCGCCGAAATTGCCGACCATGCGGAACAGCCAGTCGAGCAGGTAGAAGATCGGCTTGGCGAAGAATTCGAACCAGCCCCAGTCGAGCGACTTGTCGAGCGCCGGGATGCCGAAGGCGGCCTCGTAGCCGTCGAGCACGCCGACTTCCTTGGCGCCGGCGAAGAAGCGGCTGGTGCGGGTCAGCGCCTGCCCTGCGGGAATGATGGTGGAGGGCGAGGTGAAGTCGGCCTGGTACGCGCCGCGCGGGCCGCGCCGGAAGCTCGCCTCGACGTTGGCGGCCTGGTCCGGGATGAGGGCGGTGAGCCAGTATTTGTCGGTGAAGCCCAGCCAGCCGCCGCGGCTGCCGCGCGTCTCGCCGGCGGCGGGGCCTTCGTCCAGCGTTTCGAAGTCGATGTCGAATTCGGCGATGCCGTTGAACACGCCGATCGGACCGGTGTGCTGCGTCCAGCTGTCCGGATCGGGCGACTTGCCATCGCGGCTGACCAGCGCGAACGGCTGCACCGCGACAGGCGCGGCCGAGACGTTGGAGACCTGCTGGCGGATCGTGAAGAGGTAGTTCTCGTCGACGGCGATCTGGATGGCGAAGCGCTGCCCGGCGCCGTTGTCGTGGGTGAGCGTCACGGGGCGGGTGGGCGTGAGAACGGGCGCGCTGGCGGTCCAGACGGTGTTGGCGTCGGGCACCAGCATGCCCGCCCCCGCCCAGCCGGCCTGCGCGAAATAAGCACCCTTGGCGCCGGCGGGAGACAGCAGCCGGATCGGCGGCGACCCGCGCGCGATGGTCTCGCGGTGATCGGTCAGGACGAGATCGTCGATGCGCCCGCCCCGCAGGTTGATCGACCCGGCGAGGCGCGGCGTCTGGATGCGGACGCGCGGCGTGGTGGCGAGCACGGTGGCACGGTCGCGCAGGACGGCGGGGCCGTCGGCGGTGGGATCGGCGGCGGGCTTGGGCAGCACGATCTGGCGACCGTCTTCGATCCTGGTCGACGGGGCTTGCGCGGTCGGGAAGAATCGTTCGGACAAGGCGCTCCAGCCGAACAGCACGATGGCCGAGAGGACGATCGCCAGGATCATGTTGCGCTGATCGTTCAATTCGGTGTCCTCAAATCCGGTACGGGCCTGGGTTCCGGTACGGGGTCGTGCCCGCATCCACCCCACGGGTTGCAACGCAGCAGCCGTCCCGCCGCCAGCCAAGTCCCCCGCAGCGCTCCATAGCGCCGCCAGGCGGTGATCGCATAGGCCGAACAGCTGGGCGTGAACCGGCAGGTCGGCGGCAGCAGGCGCGACGGGCCGAGTTGCCAGCCGCGCGCGACCAGGATCAGCGCGCGGGCGATCACCGCGCGACCTTGGCCAAGGCCTTGATCAGTTCGGCGCGCAGCGTGGCGAAATCCCGTTCGATCCCGCCGTCGCGGCCGATCATCACGTAGTCGTGGCCGGTTCGTCCGCCCTCCGGCACCAGCGCGCGCGCCAGTTCGCGCATGCGGCGCTTCATGCGGTTGCGGACGACGGCGTTGCCGACCTTCTTGGTGACCGTGTAGCCGAGCCGGACGGCCTCGTCGCCGTCGGCGCGGTCGCGGGCGAGCAGGATGAAGCCCGGCATGGGCGCGCGCCGGCCGCGGTTGGCGGCGAGAAAGTCGGCGCGTTTACGAAGGTTGGTTAGGCGCAGAGGACTTTGCGACCACGCGCGCGCCGGGCGGCAAGCACCTTGCGACCGCCAACGGTCGCCTTGCGCGCGAAGAAGCCGTGGCGCCGCGCGCGAACGAGCTTGGACGGCTGAAAAGTGCGCTTCATCGCTGGGTAGTCCTGATCGGGGGTGGGAACGGCGGCCCGGGGCCACTCTGATGCGCCGCCGCCTAGGGCAGGCAGGCGTTCAAGTCAATCCGGCCAGGGGTGGGGCGGGTGCGGCGGCAGCCGCTCCTGCAGCTTGGCGAGCGCGTCGCGCCGACGCGCGCTGCCCCGCCGCAAACCCCAGTCGAACCAGCTTCCCGCGCGCGGCTGCCAGCGTTTGAAGTGGACGTAGCGCCGTTTCGCCCAGCGGCTGTTGCGCAGGATCAGCGTCATTCCGGCCGCGGCGACGATCAGGCCGCCGGGCCCGGGGATCGGGCCCAGAATGGGCGCGCTTGCGAGCAGGAGGCAGCCCAGGAGGAAGAGGACCTTCCTGACGAGCGGGATGCGGCCCGCGGCCTTCCAATGCGCCCGCCAGTTCATCGCGTCCCACATGGGCGACACGCGCTGATCGAACAAGACAGCCGCCCGCCGGGCCTTCTCACTCCGCGGACGAGAAGCTACGGGTAGCCGGGGCCGGGCAGGGGAGACAAAGATTGGTCGCGCACGTCGCAACGGTGGCCTTTCTCGGCCTGGAGGCGCGAAGCGTCGAATGCCAGGTCAGCATCGCGGGCGGCTTGCCCGGCTTCATCGTCGTCGGTCTGCCCGACAAGGCCGTGCGCGAGAGCACCGAACGCGTGCGCGCCGCGCTGTCGGCGATTGGGCTGGCGCTGCCGCCCAAGCGGATCACGGTCAATCTGTCGCCTGCGGACCTTCCCAAGGAAGGATCGCATTACGACCTGCCGATCGCGCTGGGTTTGCTGGGCGCGATGGGCGCGGTGGATGCCGAAACGCTCGCGGGGTACGTCGCGGTAGGGGAGTTGGGGCTGGACGGACGGCTGACGGCGTCGCCCGGCGTGCTGCTGGCGTCGATGCACGCGTCGGCCCGCGACCTGGGGCTGATCTGCCCCGGCGTGCAGGGTGCGGAAGCCGCCTGGATCGGCGACATCGAGGTCGTCGCCGCGCCCGACATCCTGACGCTGCTCAACCATTTCCGCGGCGCGGGTACCATCCCGCCGCCGACCCTCGCCGACGCCGAGCCGCCGGCGCGGGGGCCGGACATGGCGCAGGTCAAGGGCCAGGAGACCGCCAAGCGCGCGCTGGAGATCGCGGCGGCGGGCGGACATAATCTGCTGATGAGCGGACCGCCGGGCGCGGGCAAGTCGCTGCTGGCGGCGTGCCTGCCCGGCATTCTGCCCGAGTTGACGCCGTCGGAAGCGCTGGAAGTGTCCATGGTGGCCTCCGTCGCGGGCGAGCTCAACGGCGGCCGGCTGATCCGCACCCGCCCCTTCCGCGCGCCCCATCACAGCGCGTCGATGGCGGCGCTGGTCGGCGGGGGCTTACGCGTGCGGCCCGGCGAGGTGAGCCTTGCGCATCTGGGCGTGCTGTTCCTCGACGAACTGCCCGAGTTCCAGCGGCCCGTGCTCGATTCGCTGCGTCAGCCCCTTGAGACGGGCACGGTCAGCGTCGCGCGCGCCAACGCGCACGTGACCTTCCCCGCGCGGGTGCAGCTAATTGCGGCGATGAACCCGTGCCGCTGCGGCCATCTGGGCGACCCGGCGCTGGCCTGTTCGCGCGCGCCGCGCTGCGCCGCCGATTACCAGGCCAAGGTGTCGGGACCCATGCTGGACCGCATCGACCTGCACGTCGACGTGCAGGCGGTGAGCGCCGCCGACCTGACGCTGCCGCCGCCCAGCGAAGGCAGCGACGCCGTGGCGCTGCGCGTCGCACGCGCGCGCAAGGTGCAGACGGCCCGATACGAAGGATATGGCCCGTCGACAGGCTCAGGACAGGCTGTGCGCACCAACGCGGAGGCGGATGGCGAATTGCTGACCGACGCGGCGACGCCGGACGAGCCGGGCGCGCGCCTGCTGGCGCAGGCGGCGGAGGCGATGCGCCTGTCGGCGCGCGGTTACCACCGGGTCCTTCGCGTCGCCCGCACGATCGCCGACCTGGCGTCCAGCGAACGCGTCGGACGCGTCCACATCGCCGAAGCCTTGAGCTACCGTCGGCAGCCGCCGCGCAACTGAGCGGCGGGATCCATGCCAACCGGGCCTGAGAGATCGCAGCCCCCATCAGCGCGGGACCAAGGTACTAGACGTGCAATTGACAGCATGGCATCGGGGTCGACGAGTGCTTCATACGAGCCGCGCGGTCACGAGGTGAATCGTCCGGGTCGTATGTCGTGCCACGCGGGCGTGGTGGAATTGGTAGACGCGCCGGACTCCAAAAGCGGTTTGTCTACCAGCCGTGTGGCTTTCACGACAAAGTGAAAAGCTTTTAGAAGCATCGACTTGTGTGTCCTGGGCTTCACAGACGGTATGCGTCAAATTTCGGCTAGGTGCAGTATAGGTGCAGCGAGAATGCGAGCGGGCGGCGGTGGTCGGCTAGTCTCAGCTCTATTAAGCGCTTCCGATCCCTAGGTTCACGGCCTAGGAAAGTTCCTTCTGCGTGCGGATCAGGGGAAGGGCGTGGTGCATCATCTGACAATGCGGGTGGCTTGGCACGGCTCGCGATGGAACGGTCGCGTCTGCCCTGCGCCATCATCCAATTCGTTCTGCGTCGCGCTCGATCGTATCCGGGAGGAGAAGGACGACGAGGCCCTGGACGAGATCGCTGGCGTAAGCTGGGACGAGCTGACGCCCGAACAGCTCCCGCCGTGCAAGGCCGAATCCGGCGCCTTCATGAACGAGCGACAGTGGGTTCGTCGGTTCGAGCACCCTTACGCGACCATCAAGAAAGCGGCCGACACACACGGTGTACTAAAGCCGACCATCGTCAAGGTCCCCGAGTATGCGGCGTTTGCGGTTCCGTTCAACTGGATGCTCAAAAGCGAGCAAGCGGCGATAGATGCGAAGCTTCCCACGCCGCTGCCCCCGGACGAGAAATCGCCTTTTGCAAGTCCCTGGGTCTTCGGGAGGGCTCGGCAGACCGCGTTGGTCGATCTTATGTTCGGTCGGCTTAAGCCGGAACACTCGCTGGTCTTCTTCTACTGCAAGGAGGGTCAGCCGCTCGGCGACACCATTTCGCGGCTTATCGTCGGTGTAGGCCGCATCGAGACGATTGCGCCGACCAAGCAATATGACGCGCAGCCCGGTAAACCGACCTACCCGATGTGGGACCGGCTGCTGCGGCACTCAATCCGGCCGGACGGGCCGGACGGTTTCCTGTTTCCCTATCATGAGTACCTCGAGCCAACCGGCGATGCCGCCGAGGATGAGCGGCGACGGAGCCTGTTAGATGAGATCGCCGTCTCGCCAGACCCCGCCCAAACGCGAGTGTTTTCCTTTGCGGCCGAGCTGGCGCCGACCGATGTGGCTCTGTCGACGCTGATCCGTTGCCTCGATGCCGTCCGGACGATCCGCTCGCACGGCATTGCCAAGGGTCCATGGGAGCGCCGTGAGGAGTGGCTAAATACCCAGATCGGGCTTGCCTGGACCGACCGCGGCGCTTTTCCGGGGATCGGGTCGGCGCTGGAGGCGCTTGGAATGCGACTCGGGACTGCGCTCAGCCTCGAACTGCTCGCCACCAAGGCCCTCGCCAGCGAGGATGACCCCTGGCCGATTGTCGATGCGCTGCTGCGCGGAGAGCGGAAACCGCCGCAGGCGGCCTATGTGTCCGACGTGGAGGCGGTCCGGCAGACCTGGATTAACCTGCCCGAGGAGCGACGAGCTCTGCTCAGGCTCCTGTCGCGCATGTCGCTCACGCCGGGACAGGCTCTCCGGTGGTTCGATCCCGCCAAACGAAGGCCAGCAACAACGAGCAGCGTGGATGATGCCGAGATACTGGAAAACCCCTATCGCATCGCTGAGGTCGACCTCGGCGATGCCAGGGAGCCGGCGATCTCGATCGGCGTGATAGATCGCGGCGTTCTGCCCGATGCTCTCGTCGCCGCCAAACACCCGCTGCCCGCGCCTTCGCGTATGGGGTCGATAAACGATCCGCGGCGCCTCCGCGCAGCGATCGTCGCGGTGCTGCGGCGCGCTGCGGACAATGGTGACGCACTTCTCAGCGCGACGGAAACGCTCGACAGGGTGGCCACCATAGATCTCGCCCACCCCTGCATGATCGGTTCGGACTGGCCTGCTGCTAATGCGCCCGGGCTCGCCGGTGTCGTCGACATCGTGGACGTGAGGAGCGGCGAGCCGGATCGGACATCGATCACCGCGCTTCAGCTGGCCGACCTGAAAACCCGAGAGGATCGGCTGCGTTCGCTCATGACCAAGCGGGCGGGGCGTGCGGCAAATACGATCGCGGCCGATTGGAAGGCGCTTCTCGTCAAGGCGATCGAGAACGCGGGTGGGGCTTATGAGCCGAGCAACGCCCGCCATGCCCTCGCCATCGACGAGCAGGCGGTGGCGCTTGGTCGCATCACCAGCCGCCGTTTGACCGCGCTCGTCGGGCGCGCTGGGACGGGCAAGACGTCGGTCATGGGAGCGTTGCTCCTCAACGATGAACTGGCCCGCGGCGGCATCCTGCTGCTGGCGCCCACCGGCAAGGCGCGCGTCCGGCTCGGGAAGGCAGCGCGGGCTGAGGCGAAGACGGTCGCGCAGTTCCTGAACGAGCTCGGACGCTACGACGGTGCCCGCCAGCGTCCTCGCTTCACCGGCGAGGAGAAGCACCGCAAAGAGCGCACGGTCGTCATCGATGAATGCTCAATGCTGACGATGGACGATCTGGTCGCGGTGTTCGAGGCCCTCGACCTCGCGCACGTGCAGCGGATCGTACTGGTAGGCGATCCCAACCAGCTGCCGCCGATTGGGGTTGGCCGACCCTTTGCCGACCTGGCGACCTTCTTAGAAACGACGGAGATAAAGGACGTGGCGGGCGCAGCGCTCGGCGATGCCCTGGCGCGACTGACGGTCGAGGTGCGCGCCGTGGCGGGCGCGGACGAGCCGTCGGACACGCTTCGGCTTGCCTCTTGGTTTACGCGCGAGCCTCAGCCGGTCGATGCGGATCGCGTCCTCAGCGATCTTGAGCTCGGCCGTTCGTTCAACGACCTCGACCTGCTCTTCTGGCAGACTGCGGACGACCTGCGCGCGCGTCTCGGCGAGGCGTTCCAGCGGCACCTCGGGCTGGCGAGCCCTGTCGACACGGCCGGCTTCAACGCTTCCCTGGGAATCGACGAGAAGGGGTGGGTGCCGTTCGACGACCCCGACGGGTCTGAGCGTTGGCAGATCCTCTCGCCCGTGCGGCTCCATCCTTATGGGGTGCATGACGTGAACCGCTGGACGCAGCGCCGCTTCCGAGCGCGCGAACTCAAGGCTGCGGAGGATCCTTGGGTGGTCAGTCTCGGAGATGAGAGCATTGTCATCCGCGACAAGGTGATCCAGGTCTCCAATCAGTGGCGCGACGCCTATGACGGATCGGCATCGGACAAGCATTACGTCGCCAACGGCGAAGTCGGGCTGGTCGCAGGCGGCAAGCAGCCATGGCTTAACACTCTCTTCGCGGGCCGCCCGAACCTCACCTTCGGCTATAGCGGTCGCGACTTCCCCGGCGGTTCTGGACCGCTGGAGCTCGCTTACGCGATCACGGTTCACAAGTCGCAAGGAAGCGAATTTCAGAAGGTCTTCGTGATCCTGCCGAAAAATTGCCGACCGCTGTCGCGTGAGCTCCTCTACACAGCGCTCACCCGTTCAAGGCGCCAGCTGGTGCTGCTCGTCGAGGGCGACAGCGCTTCAATGCTGTTCGACTATACCCGGCCCGAGAAGTCCGAGACCGCGCGCCGCAACACAAACCTGTTCCAGGGTGTGCTCCGGCGCGCCGAGTCTGAGGTGCCCTACGCCGAGAACCTGATCCATCGCACGGAGAAGGGTCACCTGGTACGGAGTAAGTCCGAACTCGTCATCGCCAACATGCTTTCTCAGTCGGGCATTGATTATGAGTATGAGAGGGTGCTCGAAGGTGACGCCGAGGCTGGTCGGCTCCGCCCGGATTTCTCCTTCGTCACCGCTGACGGCGATCTCGTTCTTTGGGAACATCTCGGTATGATGCAGAGAGAGGATTATCGCAAAGGCTGGGAGTGGAAGCGCCGATGGTACGAGGCGAACGGCTTCACGCTCAGCGAAAACCTGTTCACTTCGGAGGATGATGAGCGCGGCGGGCTGGACTCGGCGGCTTTGCGGACAACCGTCGCAAGTATTCAGTCGCAGCTCGGCTGAACCACTGCTGACTTGCGCAGCCGCGCTAGCGGTTCCGGTGCCGCTGCGCAAAAGCGGCGGTTACCGGACAGGAAGGGATTATGTGCCACGGGCTCAATCGTCACCTACAAGGGTCTAGACGAAAGGGGCGCGTCATGGCATCGGCGTTTGTAGGTGCCGCACTGTCGGGTCGGAGCGTAGCGGAGCCGCGCTTGATCGTGTGCTGTTCCGAGCGGGCGTGGTGGAATTGGTAGACGCGCCGGATTCAAAATCCGGTTCCGCAAGGAGTGTCGGTTCGAGCCCGACCGCCCGCACCATAAGCTCTGAGGTCCACATAGAGCCGCTGCTGGCTTGCGCCCGCCGCAAGATACAAGTCGGGCGGCATGTTGGAACTGTCGGGGCGCACCTCGGTCGCGCTGAACAACTGCGGGATTGCGGCGCGTTTGTCGTCCGGCATGGCGAGGTTCAGCCATTAGCCGAGGCCGTAAGCCGGGTTCGCTTCCGACCAGCGGGAAGTGGCCCGATAGCCGATCCGGTAAGCGAGGTCGCCCGGCCATTCATCCGTACCCCGCCTGTTGTAAATCCATCGTCGTTTGTCGGTTCAGTCGCCGCCCTGTGGTTGAACAGCATGAGCAGGGCACGACCCACATGGGTGTCTATGCGTCTCGGAGTGGGATGCGTGAAAGCGCGGGCATCTGTTCGCGCGGCATGATGGCACCTAGGTGTCGGATTACCTCGCCGGCCAGTCTGTTGCCGTAGGCTGCTGCATCCACAAGCGGCCGCCCGGCTCGCCGCGCAGCCAAGTAGCCTGCGTTGAACGAGTCGCCAGCACCTGTCGTATCAAGGGCGCTAGCGGCCTTGGTGGGAATGGACCACATGCTGGCCGCGTCAGCGACGATGCAGCCTTGGGGGCCCATTTTGACGGCGATTTCGCGTGCTCCGGAGCGACGCCAGCGCTCGATCGTTTCCTCGGCACGTGCTTCGCTGTGGAGCGCGACCTCATCCTCTAAGGTCGGCAGTGCAATCGTGACGAGTGGCGCGAACTCAGCGATGGTTGCGCGTGCCACGGACGGATCGCGCCAGCCGCGTGGCCGATAGTTGGGGTCGAACGCGACATCGCCGCCTTGAGCGTGCACCGCGGTGCAGAGCTCAGCGAGGCGCACCAGCCCCGGCCTGTCGAAAAGCGACAGCGTGATACCTGAAAGGTAAAGGACCTGCGCGCGTCCCGCCGATGCAAGCGCCATATCGATGCCGGGCAGGCTGAACAGGCTGCGAACGGCACTCTGCTCACGCCAGTAGAAGAAGCTGCGCTCGCCTATCTCGTCGTTACGGATCGCATATAGGCCTGGCAGCCGGTCAGGCGCTGTCAGCACGAGGGACGTGTCCAGTCCCTCGATCTCCCAGGTCTGCCGCATCTCCGCACTGAATGGATCCGTCCCGAGGGCCGTCAGGTATGCCGTGCGTACGCCCAAGCGCGAGAGGTAGACGCTCGTATTGTACGTGTCGCCAGCTGTACTCATGCGCCAGGTTCGGTTGCCGGCGTCCGACAGCTCAAGCATGCACTCGCCAATGGCGACTGCAGAGTAGGTCACGACGTGACCTGCAGTGATGCTGCTTGACGCGCCAGCTCGCTGATGCGGGGCCAATCGCGCGCGCGCAGCGTATCGTCGCGCACGATCCAGCTTCCCCCTACGCAGAGTGTGCTAGGCAGTCGGAGATAAGCCGGCGCATTGGCCATCGTCACGCCGCCCGTTGGGCAGAAGCGCGCGTCGGTGAACGGCGCGGACAGCGCCTTGAGCGCTGGCACCCCGCCGCTGGCCTCCGCCGGGAAGAACTTGAAGCGGAAGAGCCCGAGATTAAGGCCGCGCATTATATCGGACGCGTTCGCCACGCCGGGCAGGAAAGCCGTACCGCGTTCGGCCGCGGCGCGGACGAGCCTCTCGGTCAAGCCCGGCGATACGATGAACCGGGCGCCAGCCGCGAGTGCAGCGTCGAGTTGCACTTCGTTCAGAACGGTGCCCGCACCCACTACCGCACCCTCGACGGCAGTCATCTCGCGGATGACATCGAGCGCGGCAGGCGTGCGGAGCGTGACCTCGATGGCGAAAACGCCCCCCGCCACCAAGGCCTCAGCCAAGGGACGGGCTAACGTCGCATCGTCGATGACAAGCACCGGCACGACGGGGGCAAGGCGCATCACGTGTTCGATGTTCACACCTTGCGTCCCTCCGCCGGGGCGACCGCCGCATCGGGGCGGCCGAGCAAGCTGTCGAGCGCCTCGTCCACGACCGAGCGAGATCCCGAATGGTCGTTGCTGCTGCGCGGGGCCGCAGCGACGCCGAGGCTGCCGATGAGCAGGCTATAAAAGTCGACGCCGAACGGCGGGGGCAGGAACATATGCTTCCACAGGTTGCCCATCGCCCCGAACAGCAGAAGGGACGAGCAGGACGTCATGCCAACGCGCGCTGTCGAGCGATGTCGCTAAGTGCCGCCTTGGCTCCATGAGCCATCAGGCGGTCGAGCTGACGAGCAATCGTTGTGCGGAAAACGGCGTTCGTCGACAGATCCGGCGGGAAGACCTGCGTGAGCATCAACATGCGGTCGACAACATTGCCGATGCCGCCTGCCTTCCAAGCCGCACGCGTAGCTGGGGCCAAGGGATCATCAACGACATAAGGGGAGCCGCCCTCGTCCACGCCCCTCTGCCAGAGCATCCAGGCAGCGACGGCAAGCGCAAGCGCGTCAATCGATGCGCCCTGCCGCAGACGATCGGCGATGGGCGCAAGCAGGCGCTGCGGAATCTTTTGCGAGCCGTCCATTGCGATCTGCCGGGTGCTATGTGCGAGCGCGCTGTTGGTAAAGCGCGCCATCAGTTCGGTCCGGTAGACCGCAAGGTCGAGCGATGGCGACGGAGCGATTGTGGTCTGCGCCTCGTCCCAGAGGCGCTCGACGTAGCGCTTAAGATCGGCAAACGCGACTGCCTCGTGGACGAACTCGGCGCCCGACAAAGCACCAAGATAGGCGATTGCCGAGTGTGCTCCGTTCAGAAGGCGCAGTTTGGCCTCCTCCCAAGGACGCACGTCGCCGGTCATCTGAACGCCAACCTGTTCCAAGGGGGGGCGCTCGCCGGCGAACCAATCCTCTACCACCCACTGGGTGAACGGCTCCGTCTTAACCATGCCGCGATCCTCGACTCCGAGCGTCGCGGCAAGCCGATTACGGTCGGCGTCGGTTGTGGCCGGGACGATCCGATCGACCATGGTGCTCGGAAAAGCGCCGCAGCCATCGATCCAATCACGCAAGGATGGATCGACGGTCGCGGCGAAGGCAAGCACGGCGGCGCGCACGCGCGCTCCGTTATTTGGTAGATTGTCGCAGGAGAGCACGGTGAACGGCATAAGACCACGTGCGCGCCGCGCTGCTAGAGAAGCGACGAGGAACCCTATGGCGGTGCGCGGCGCCTGCCGTTCGCTCAGGTCTGCCGCTATGTCATGGTCACCGAGGAGCAGTGCGCCGCCCGCGGGATCAAGTTTGTAGCCCTTTTCGGTGACACTCAGCGTGACGAGATGCACATCTGGGTCAGCCATGGCTTGGACTAGCCGCGCGGGGTTCTCGGGGGCGACCAGAGCGCTCCGCACCGCGCCGACGATGCGCAGCTGCTCATCGGGGCCTGAGCGCTCGACAAGCGTGTAGAGCCCGTCCTGCGGCGCGAGCGCGTCACGCACGCGGCGCGAGCGCAGCGATGCGCCGAGCACGCCCCAACGAGGGTCGCCAAGCCCGATAAGATCGTCGAAATACGTTGCCTGATGCGCGCGGTGGAATGCGCCGATGCCGAGATGAACCACGCCGGTGCGTAGCACGCTACGGTCGTAGCGCGGTCGCACCACGCCAGGCGGCAGCCGGTCGAGCGTCGCGCCGGACAAGCGAGCGAAGCTCATCGCAGCGCCTCCGGCAGCCATAATGTAACGGCGGGCACATAGGTTACGGCGAGAAGCGCGAGAAACAGTGCACCGTAGAAGGGCCAAATAGTTTTCATGGCCTTTTCGACTGGGATGCCGCCGATCGCGCAGCCGACGAACTGGACGGTTCCGACCGGCGGTGTGATTAGGCCGATGCCTTGGTTTAGCATCATCACGACGCCGAACTGAACCGGGCTCATGCCCGCGCTCATGGCGATCGGCAGGAAGATCGGCGTTGTGATGATCACGAGTGGCGCCATGTCCATGAAGGTGCCGAGCACGAGCAGGATGATGTTTATCATCAGCAACGTTGCGATTGGATCGTCGCTGACGAGCGCCATAAGCTCGGCGAGCTTAGCGGGCGCCTCGTTGAGCGCGAGCAGCCAGCCGAACGCGCCGGCGGTGCCAATGATGAGAAGGATCATCGCAGTCGTCTTGACCGCCGCCATCGCAGCGCGTGCGAAGTCCCGCCAGCCTAGTGTGCGGTAAATGGCCGCCGCGACGATCGCGGTGTAGACGACTGCAATTGCGCTCGACTCGGTCGGCGTGAAGATGCCGCCGAACACGCCGACGACGATTATGACGGCGGTGAATAGGCCGGGAAGGGCCATGACGAGCGCGCGACCGAAGGCGCGCCAGCCGGGAAACACGCCGGCTGGATAGCCACGCCGAACCGCAACGATCCAGGCCGTTACCATCAGGGCCATCGCGGTCAGCACGCCAGGCACGATCCCCGCCATGAACAGATCTGCGACCGAAACGGCGATACCGCCTGTTGCGGCCGCGTAGATGATCATGTTGTGCGACGGCGGCATCAGGACGCCGAGTACCGCGGCCGACGTGGTGACGTTCACAGCATAGTCGGCGTCATAGCCTTCGCGCTTCATCAGCGGGACAAGGGTCGAACCCATGGCGGAGACGCTTGCGACCGCCGAGCCGGACAAACTGCAGAATAGCATCGTGGCACCGACGCTGACTGGCCCCAGGCCGCCGCGAACGCCGCCCAGCCCCGCGCTCGCCAGACGGGCGAGCCGTTCCGCGATGCCGGCCCGGGCCATAAGGTCGCCTGCGAAGATGAAAAAGGGTATGGCCATCAGCGAGAAAGCGCTCATGCCCGCGGCCATTTGCTGAAATGCGACCACCGGCGGCACGTCCATGACCAGACAGGTGGCAAGGGAAGCGAGCCCAAGCGCAAAGGCAACTGGCACGCCAATCGCCATGAGCAGGAATAAGAGGCCGAGAAGGACTGTTAGTCCCATAGCGGCTCGACCTTCTTGGACTGCGCCTCGGCAAGGAGGTGCTCAATGGCGAAAAACGCGACGAGAGCTCCTGAGAGCGGTAGCGGCAGGTACACGAAGCCACGGGGCACGCCGAGCGTCGGCACGTCGTGCGCCCAAGTGCGTGCCACAAGCTCACCGCCCCAGAGAGCGGCGGCGAGGCCGAATGCGAGCACGCTCACAAGCGAGATCATCCGCCCGAAGCGCGCCCAGCCGCCTGGGAGAAGTTCGAACACGCTCGTGAGCGCGATGTGGAACCGCTCCCGCACGCCCACTGCAGCTGCAATGAGCACATACCAAAGCATGATCGCCAGCGCGGCCTGCTCGGACCATGCGGGAGATGCCTGAAGTCCGTATCGAGCGAACACCTGCCAGGTGATGATGCCCACCATCAGGATCAACCCGAGTGCGGCGAACCCGAGGCTAAGCCGACTGATCCAGCGCGACACCGCGCCCAGGGCGTTCAGCATCAGGCGAGCGCCCGTATCTGGTTGACGATCGCGCGCTGCTCGGGGGTTCTTACGAACTGCTCCCAGACCGGCTGAACGGCGTGCTCGAAGGCGCGGCGGTCGGTTATCTCGTTGACCTGCACCCCTTCGCGCGCGAGCAGCGCTCGTGCTTCCGCCTCGCGGCGCTCCCACAGCTTGCGCATCACAGGCACCGACTCGCGCGCAGCAGCGCGCAGCAACGCGCGATCCGGCTCAGGAAGCTTGTTCCAGGTGCGTGCCGAGACGACGAGCACCTCGGGCGCCATGACGTGCCGGGTCAGACTGTAGAACTTCGCCGCTTCATGATGGCGACTGTCCTCATACGCGGGCCAGTTGTTCTCCGCGCCGCTGACGACGCCCTGTATCAACGACTGGTAGACCTCACCGTAGCTCATCGGCGTAGCGTCGGCACCGAGCGCTTCGACCATGGCTACGAAGACGTCGGAGTTCTGGACGCGGATCTTGAGGCCGCGCAGATCCTCCGGCGTCCGGATCGGGCGCCGCGTAGAATAGAAGGAGCGCGCGCCGGAGTCGTAGAAGCATAGCCCGACGAGGCCGTGCGGCTCAAGGCTCGCGAGGATGCGCTGGCCCGGCGGGCCGTCCATTGCGCGGTGCATGTGCTCGGTCGAGCGGAACAGGAAGGGTAGGTTGGGTACGATAGTCTCGGGCGCAATCGGGTTCAGCGGCGCGAGGTTTACCCGGTTGATGTCGAGCCCGCCGAAGATCGTGATCTCCAGTGTGTCCTTTTCTTCACCGAGCTGACCGCCGGGGTAGCTGCGTATGCGCAGGCGTCCGCCGGAGCGATCGTCGAGCAACTGACCCATGTGCGCGACGGCGGCGACGGTTGGGTAGTCGAACGGGTGGGTGTCGGCGGCACGCAACGGGCGTTCGCCAATGCTTCGCGTGCAGCCGGCGAGGGAAAGCGCGGCGCCGCCGAGAAAGCTTTGCGTTACCTGCCTGCGCGTGAGCCCCCCACTTCGGATCATAACCTGTAGGCATCCTTGACCAGCCGATATGTGAGGTCATGCGCCAACTCGGCTGCCTCATCGACCTGGAGCCGGCCTTCGGCGACGAGCCGCGCGAGGAAGGCGCAGTCGATGCGCCGGGCGACGTCGTGGCGAGCCGGGATGGACAGGAAGGCCCGCGTGTCGTCGTTGAAGCCGACCGTGTTGTAGAAGCCTGCCGTTTCGGTGGTCATCTCACGAAAGCGACGCATGCCTTCGGGGCTGTCGTGGAACCACCAGGCGGGGCCCAGCTTCAGGCAGGGATAGTGACCGGCGAGCGGCGCGAGCTCGCGCGAATACGCGCTCTCGTCGAGCGTGAAGAGGATGATCGTCAGTTCGCGCTCGTTGCCGTAACGGTCGAGCAGGGGCTTTAACGCGTGCACGAAATCCGTGCGCGTCGGGATGTCGGCGCCCTTGTCCCGGCCGAAGCGTGCGAACACTTGCGCATTGTGGTTGCGGGATGAACCCGGATGGATTTGCATGACGAGCCCGTCGTCGAGGCTCATGCCCGCCATGACAGTGAGCATATGCGCCCGGAAGAGCTCGGCGTCCGCTCCTGAGACAGGTGTACCGTCCGTGACGCGCGTAAATAGCGCCTCGCGGGTTTCCTGTGACAAGTCAGCGGTCATCGCGGTAGGATGACCGTGGTCGGTCGAGGTGGCGCCCAGCGCCTTGAAGAAGGCACGTCTGTCGCGAAGTGCGTCGAGGTAGCCTGCGTAGGTGAATGCATCTCGCCCGGTGAGCTCACCCAGCAGCTTGAGGTTCTGTAGAAACCCTTCGTACTCCGGATCGACCACCGGGTCGGGGCGGAAGGCCGTGACAACACGACCCTTCCAACCTGACCGACGGATCGCCGCGTGATGTTCAAGACGGTCGAGCGGGGACTCCGTCGTGGCAATGACCTCGATATTGTACCGTTCGAACAGCGCGCGGGGCCGGAACGCGTCGGTGCTTAGTGCTTGGGCGATCGTGTCAAAGTAGAGGTCCGCGGTCTGCTCCGTCAGGCGGACTGCGAGGCCGAACACCTCGGAGTAGATCCAGTCATGCCACAGGCGGGAAGGCGTGCCGCGGAACAGGTGATAGCTGCTGGCAAAGCGCCGCCAGATCGCTCGTGGGTCCTCCTCGGCGGACTCGCCGTTGCGCGGCTGCACGCCCAGACTCTCCAGCGGTACGCCCTGGCTGTAGAGCATGCGAAGAACGTAATGGTCTGGCGTGATCAGAAGCGCCGCCGGATCAGCGAACGCTTCGTCCGCCGCAAACCACGCCGGGTCGGTATGACCGTGCGGGCTGACAATCGGTAGGTCCTTCACCGTCTCGTAGAAAGTGCGCGCGATGCTGCGTGTGCGCGGGTCGGGGGGAAATAGCCTGTCCGGATCGAGCCGCAGAGCGGATGTAGTCATACGGCCGCGACGAAGCGCTTGCGATGCTCTTCGACCCTGGCTCGGGCCTTCTCCAGCTCGTGGGTTTCTGTTGCTTCTAGGAGGGACTCGATGACTCGTGTGAGATGGATCCGCATGGCTTGGCGCGCGCCGCCGGGGCTGCGGGAACGAAGTGCATCGAGGATCGCGGCGTGCTCGTCGATGCGCGGCTTCACGCCCGCCGCATGGGCCTTGGTGCTCAGCAATTGAGATTGCGGGGAGCGTGCGCGCGCGTCCCACAACAACTGCACTGCGGCCTGCATGCCGCTGTTCTGCGTAGCCTTTGCGATGAGCAGGTGGAAGCGGCGATCCGCATCCTCGCTCATCACGACATCGCGCGCGTTCTCGGCTTGCATTTCCGCCACAAGGGAAGCCAACTCTGCTAGCTCTTCCTCGCTGATGCGAGCCGCAGCGAGTGCACAGGCCTCGCCTTCGATGGCGCGGCGCGCCTCAAGGAGTTCGAAGGGGCCGATGTCGGTTTCACCAGCCTTGCCGCCTCTCGGGCGCTTTGCAAGCACGTAAACGCCTGAGCCTTGGCGAACCTCGACGAGCCCATCCAGCTCCAGAGCGATCACCGCTTCACGCACCGTTGGTCGAGACACCTCATAAGCTGACGCCAAGTCGCGCTCGGACGGGAGCCGCTGCCCAACCAGATAAGCGCCACACGCAATCTTCCGGGAAAGGTCTTGCGCGACACGTTCGTAGAGCCGTCCGCTGTCACTTCTGCTGTTCATGAACGCCCTTATAGTTGGTCTGACCAATCTGGACAACAGGATTTCCTTGCCATAGGTTGGAGGCGAGTTGGAGGGGGACTTCACATGCAAGGTTTGGCGGGCTCACCCGCGCTCGAACGCGCTCGGGATGCCACTATCGGACTTCCGCCGCTCAAGATTACGGCGGCCCGGGTGATCGTCACGTGCCCGGGTCGCAACTTCGTAACGCTCAAGATAGAAACCGATCAGGGCGTCTATGGCATCGGCGATGCGACGCTGAACGGCCGCGAGAAGGCGGTTGTGGCTTATCTGGAAGAGCACGTCATTCCGGTGCTCATCGGCCGCGACGCGCGTCGGATCGAGGATCTGTGGCAGTATCTGTACAGGGGCGCATACTGGCGGCGCGGCGCCGTGACGATGCGCGCCATCGCTGCGGTCGACGTTGCGCTTTGGGACATCAAGGCGAAGGCTTTGGGTGCGCCGCTCTACGATCTCCTGGGAGGCAAGTCGCGCGACGCCATCATGGTCTATGGCCATGCCAATGGCGCGGACCTTGAGGAGACGGTCGAGGCGGTCGGACGCTATATCGAGCTTGGCTACCGTGCGGTGCGCGCGCAGTCGGGTGTTCCTGGTGTGGACCACGCCTACGGTGTCGGCCGCGGCGACCTCTACTACGAACCTGCCGACGCGGCGTTGCCTACCGAAACAATCTGGTGCACGCACAAGTACCTCAATTTCATGCCTAAAGTCTTCGATAAGCTGAGGGAGGCGCATGGGTTCGACGTTCATCTGCTGCACGACGGCCACCATCGCCTGACCCCGATCGAGGCTGCGCAACTTGGCAAGAGCTTGGAGCCGCACCGGCTCTTCTGGCTCGAGGATCTGACGCCGGCCGAAAATCAGGAGAGCTTCCGCCTCATCCGCCAGCACACCACGACGCCGCTTGCGGTCGGCGAAATCTTCAACACAATCTGGGACGCGAAGGACCTCATCCAGAATCAGCTGATCGATTACATACGCACCACGGTGGTGGGAGCGGGCGGGATCACCCATCTTCGCCGGATTGCAGACTTCGCGTCGCTCTGGAACGTGCGAACCGGCTGCCATGGAGCAACCGACCTATCGCCGGTCACCATGGGAACAGCGCTGCACTTTGCCAGTTGGGTCCCGAATTTCGGCATCCAGGAATATATGCGGCACACGCCCGAGACCGACGCGGTCTTCCCCCACGATTACTGGTTCGACAAAGGCTTTCTGCACTCGGGCGAGTCGCCCGGGCACGGCGTGGACATCGATGAAGCCCTTGCCGCCCGCTACCCATACGAGCCGAAACAGTTGCCGATCGCGCGACTCGAGGACGGCACGATGTGGAACTGGTAAGGCGACCCGAACCCATCTTTCGGAAAGCTCCCCCCGCAAAAGGTGGCCGTCTCCGAAGCAGCAGGCCGTCGCACTGAGGTCCGGGCTCGACTTACGGATGAAGTGGCCTGGCAGCATTCGATGTGCATGGCTTGCAATCGGTATGACCAATCGTTAGGCTACCATGAGATCGGCAGAATGCGGCCACGACGCCGTAGAGACTGACCGACAAGGGGAGGAACATGACAAAGTTTGCTTTGAGCACCTCTATGTCCGGTTGCGTGCTAGCCGTGGCGACGTCACTCGTCTGGAGTGGTGCAGCGCAGGCGCAAGCGCAGCCGACATCGGTGTCGGATTCCCCCGAGGTCGAAGCCGCCGCCGATGCCGGCGAGATTATTGTGACCGCACAGAAGCGTGCCGAAAGCATCCAAGACGTGCCGCTCTCTGTTCAGGTGCTCGGGTCTGAGCAATTGACCGCTGCGGGGGTTCGCGAGTTCACCGACCTCACGAGGGTTGCGCCCTCGCTTGTTATTCGTCCGGCTGAGCATCCGCAGAATGCGGCCATCTCTCTGCGTGGCGTGGGCACCTTCGCCTTCTCGATCGGCGTCGAGCCAAGCGTTGCGATCCAGGTCGACGATGCGCCGCTCGCATTTCAGGCCCGCGCCTTCACCGATCTGCCCGACGTGGAGCGGATCGAAGTGCTGCGGGGACCGCAGTCGACTCTCTACGGCAAGTCGGCGTCGGCGGGCCTCATCAACATCGTCACGAAAGCACCGACCAAGGACTTCACCGGAACGATCAACGCCATCGGCACGACCGACGAGGAGTATGGCGTTAACTTTAGCATCGCCGGCCCTGTCAGAGAGAACCTAGGCTACCGGGTTTCAGGCAGCTACACCAGTTTCGACGGCAACATTCTGAACGTCGCTAATGGAAAGGAGTTGAACGGTCGCGAGGTGCTTTCGCTTCGCGGCAAGCTTCTCTGGGAGCCAACCGACACGTTGCGGGTACATCTGATCGGCAACTATATCGATGGAAAGACGACGTTCGGTCGCCCATTTACTCGTCTGTCGCCGAACGCCAGGCTTCGTGGCGACCCTACTCTGCCCGTCTCGGCCTTTCTGCCCAGCGATATCACCGTAGGCCCGAAAAATCGGCGAGTATCGTATGATACGCGCACGGGCACGGAGTACAAAGGCGGCGGCGCTATACTTAAAGCCGAGCTGGAGCTAGGCGACCACACGCTGGTATCCATCAGCTCCTACGACAAGTTTGAGCTCGATGATAACCTCGATCAAGATGAGACAGCGATAGCGGCCTACAGGAACGTCCAGGTTGGCACGTTCAATTCAGAGCAGACAACGCAGGAGTTCCGGCTTCTCTCTCCCGGGGACCAGCCCTTCCGGTACACGCTTGGCGCCTTCTATGCGGATGTGCAGTTCGAGCGGCCCTTCTTCCGCGGCCCCGTTTTCGCACTCGCCAACTGGTTCGCCACTTCAAGCTCGAAGCAACTTGCCGCCTTTGGGCAGCTGGAGTGGGAGTTCATCGAAGGCACCACGGCGATCGGCGGGCTGAGGGGCCAGAACGAGAAGGTAGACTATAGTTTTCGTGACATCCAGAACAACAATGCCTTCTTTTCCGGTGATGCCGAAGACAGCGTTGTTACCTACCGCCTAGGATTGCGCCAGGAGTTCAACCGGGACATCATGGCCTTCATCAACTTCGCGACGGGCTACAAGGGGCAGACCTACGACCTGACAACGGGATTCAACGCCGTCCGGGCAGCGGTAGGGGCGATAAGACCTGAGACCTCGGAAAGTGTAGAGCTCGGTCTTAGGACTCAGTTCCTCGACAGGCGATTGACGCTGAATATAACCTACTTCGATGCAACTTATAAGGATCTTCAGGCGCAAACGGTCGAGCTTTTGCCAGACGGCACTTCCAACTTCCGTCTGACGAACGTGGGTAGAACTGCAACGCGCGGCGTCGAGATCGAAGCGGCTGCCCGCCTCCGGGACGATTTGAATATAAGTGCCGCGGTTGCATACCTCGATGCGAAGTTTCAGGACTTTCCCGTGGCACAGTGCTTTCCGGGACAAACAGCTGCTCAAGGCTGCGTTTCGCCAGGACCAGGGCAGCCGTCACGACAAAGCCTGACGGGCGCGCGTCCGGCTCAGGCGCCGAAGTGGAAGATAGTGGGGTTGTTCGATTACTCACCGGATTTGGGATCACTGCCGTTCAAGGGACTTCTTCAAGCAGCATGGACATACCAAAGCGCTATAAACTACTCCTTCAACGGTGATCCGGAAGGGGCGCAGCCAGGCTACCACATCGTCAACCTAAATGTCGGTGTTCGTGAACCCGACCGTCGGTACGAGGTAGTGCTGTTCGTGAATAACCTTTTCGACGAGCAATATATTGCGAACTTCGGGAACTCGCGTGGCGGGTTCGGGAATCAGGCGGCGACAACATCAGTAATACCGCGCAATTTCCGGCGTTATGGCGGAATTAGAGCCTCTGTTGGGTTCTGAATACGCAGTCGGATGGCTGTGCCAACCCGATTTACTTATTTAATGAGCCGCCGTCAGTCTGGCACCGCCTTGGTTCAAGTCCCCGGTGCGCTCGCTTCAGTCCCCAGGACGAGCCTCCCTACGCTCCGATGCGCTCGCTGCTGAGCCGCGGGGCCGTGGAAGACAGTCAGGTGTGCGTTGGCCGGGCGCGTACATGTTGCCGAGGGAAGGGGGCCGAGCCGGCGATCAGCCCCCGAATGATCAGCCTAGTTTGGAGTAGTTCATCATGCGTCATGTTCGCGGGATCTGGCTCGGAGCGACCGCCGTCGCGCTGCTGGCGAGCAGCGCTGCTGGGCAAACGCCTGCGCGCCCTTGGCTTGACCCTGCGCGATCTCCCGATGAGCGCGCGCGGCTCGCGGTGGCAGCGATGACGCTCGACGAACAGATCGCAATGCTTCACGGCGGCATGCCGAAGGCGATGCCAAAGCCCTGGCCTGCCGATCTCATCCCGGGCGCGGGCTACGTACCCGGCGTGCCGCGCCTCGGCATACCGGCGCTTCGCGAAACGGACGCCGGGCTCGGCGTCACGAACCAGGACGGGATGCGCGAAGGCGATGTCGCGACTGCCTTCCCGGGCGCGCTCGCAATCGCAGCGACCTGGGATCCCGCGACGGCCTATGAAGGCGGCGCGGTTATCGGAAGGGAAGCGCGCGCAAAAGGTTTTAACGTGCTCCTGGCGGGCGCGGTCAATCTCGTGCGCGAGCCGCGAAACGGACGCAACTTCGAATACCCTGGTGAGGATCCGCTGCTCGCTGGCGTCATCGCCGGCGAGGCGATCCGCGGCACGCAGGATCAGAAGATCATATCGACGATCAAGCACTTCGCGCTTAACGCGCAGGAGACGGGTCGCAAAGTGCTCGACGCCCGGATTGGCTGGGGAGCGCTTCGCGAGTCCGACCTGCTTGCCTTCCAGATCGCGATCGAGCGGAGCGATCCGGGCTCGGTGATGTGCGCCTACAACAAGGTGAACGGCGAGTACGCCTGCGAGAACGACTACCTGCTCAATCGCACCCTGAAGCAGGATTGGGGCTGGAAGGGCTGGGTCATGTCCGATTGGGGCGCGGTCCACTCGACAGCCAGAGCTGCGCTTAACGGCCTTGACCAGCAATCCGGCGAACAGCTCGACTTCGATGTTTTTTTCGGCGCTGCATTGAAGCAGGCGGTCGCTACGGGGCAAGTGCCGAAAACACGGCTGCGTGACATGAACGTTCGCATTCTGCGCACCATGTTCGCCAAAGGCGTCGTCGATGCCCCTGCCGAGCCTGGCGGAACTATCGACTACGACGCGCATGGCAAAGTTACGCAGGCGGCAGCTGAGAAGAGCTTCGTGCTGCTGAAGAACGAGCGCGGTGCCCTCCCGCTCGCACGCGGGTTGAAGCGGATCGCGGTGATCGGCCCGCACGCGGACAAGGGCGTGCTCGTTGGCGGCGGATCATCGGAGGTTATCGCACCAGATGGCCCCGCCCATCGCGAACCGCCACCTTATGGCGGCCTGAGCACCGGCTGGACCCGCAAACTCTACCACAAGTCCTCGCCCTTGGAGGCGATCAGAGGCGAGGCACCCCGCGCTGAGGTTTTGTTCGACGACGGATCCGACCCGAGGCGCGCCGCAGCTCTCGCGCGCCGGGCGGATGCCGTTCTGGTTTTCGTCGAGCAGTGGGCAACCGAGGCTGCTGACGTTGGAGCGGACTTGGCCTTGCCGGGTGCTCAGGATGCGCTCGTTGCGGCAGTCGCCGCAACAGGAACCCCGACGACGGTGGTCCTGCAGACAGGCGGTCCCGTGCACATGCCGTGGCTCGAGGAGGTCGAGGGTGTGCTTCAGGCCTGGTATCCAGGCAGTCGGGGCGGGCAGGCCATCGCGCGCGTGCTGTTCGGCTCGGTCGAACCGGCAGGACGACTTCCGATCACCTGGCCAACGTCCGAGAAGCAACTGCCACGACCAGTGCTCGATGGTTACGCACATCAGGTCGGGGCGCCTCTCGTGGAAGAAAATCACCTGCCCGACTTCCCCGTTGGCTACCGCGAGGGCGCCGATGTCGGGTACCGCTGGTTTGAGAAGCAAAACCACAAGCCCCTGTTTCCGTTCGGCCATGGGCTCACCTACACCAGCTTCACCTACGACGATCTTCGTCTCACCGGTGGTGAGAGGCCGACGGTGCGCTTCACTGTCCGGAACAGCGGAGGCCGGAAGGGCACAGAGGTTGCGCAGGTCTATGCCCGACCTCCGATGCCCGGGGCCGCGCGCCGGCTGATCGGCTGGCAGCGCGTGGAGCTCCGACCAGGCGAGGCAAGAACGCTTGAGATCACTGCTGATCCCAGGCTCCTCGGCCGTTTCGACATGGCAACCAACAGCTGGAATGTCCCGGCTGGAGAACTCCGGGTTGAGGTCGGCCGCCATGCTGGCGACGCCGCGCTGAGCGGGGTGACGAAGGTCCAAGCTGCGACTTTGAAGCCCTGATCGCCCGCAAAAAGGGACTAACACCGTGCAGCTCGCTACCATCGATATCGTCGTTATCGTCCTTTACGCGATCGGCATCTTCGCGCTGGCACAGTGGGTGTCCCGGAAGAAGGACGGGGTGCGGGACAGTTCCGACTACTTCCTCGCCTCGAAGTCGCTGCCCTGGTGGGCGATCGGCGCCTCGTTGATTGCGGCCAATATTTCGGCCGAGCAGATCGTCGGAATGTCGGGCTCGGGGTACGCAATCGGGCTTGCGATCGCTTCCTATGAGTGGATGGCGGCGCTGACCCTCCTGATCGTCGGCAAGTATTTTCTGCCGATCTTCCTAGCGAACAATATTACCACGATGCCGCAGTTCTTGGAGCAGCGGTACGGCCCCTCGATCCGTACACTGATGGCGGTGTTCTGGATCGGGCTCTACATATTTGTGAACCTCACCTCCATCATCTGGCTCGGCTCGATCGCGGTCACGCAGGTCGCCGGCATCGACCAGGATGTCGCGCTTTACGCGCTCGGCGCCTTTGCGCTCCTTTACCAGATCAAGGGCGGCCTGAAGGCGGTCGCGCTGACCGACATCGTGCAAGTGACACTCCTGGTGCTCGGCGGCCTCCTCGTCTCGGGCCTCACGCTTGCCGAAATCGGTGGCGAGCGCGGTATCCTTGGCGGCTTCGCGACGCTCACGGAGCGGGCGCCCGATCATTTCGACATGATCCTGTCACCCGACAGCCCCTTCTACAAGGACCTGCCCGGCATCTCCGTGCTGGTCGGCGGCATGTGGATCGCCAACCTCAGCTATTGGGGGTTCAACCAGTACATCATCCAGCGCGCGCTGGCCGCCAAGAGCCTCGCGGAGGCGCAGAAGGGCGTGGTCTTCGCCGCCTATATAAAGCTTCTCATGCCCGTCATCGTCGTTCTGCCCGGTATCGCGGCCGTGATGCTCGCGCCTGAGCTGTCGAAAGCCGACCAGGCCTATCCGACGATGATGCGCCTGCTGCCGCCTGGCATCCTGGGGCTCGTCTTCGCCGCGCTGATCGCCGCCATTGTCGCCTCGACGGCATCGAAGATCAATTCGATCGCGACGATCTTCACGCTAGACCTCTACGCCAAGCACAGCAACCGCCCGACGCGGATCGAAGATGGCGATGGCGCAACCGATCGCCCGCTGCCCGTCGGCACCGGAGGTGTCGATCCGGCGAACGAGCGCCGGCTCGTGCTCGTCGGCCGCATCGCCGCGACCGTGTCTATCGTGCTGGCGATGATCACAGCGCGTCCGCTGCTCGGCAACTCGGATCAGGCGTTCCAGTATATCCAGGAGTATACCGGCTTCTTCACGCCCGGAATCGTAGTCATCTTCTTAGCTGGCCTTTTCTGGAAGCGTGCGACCGAGGCTGGCGCGCTCGCCGCGGCAATCGGCTCGTTCGTACTGTCGATCGCGTTCAAGGCGCTGCTGCCCGAGGTGCCGTTCCTCGACCGCATGCTTGTCGTGTTCCTGGCGACGCTAGTGCTTGCGGTCGTGGTTTCGCTGGCTCGCCCGCAAGCGGCGGAGCGCAACCTCATCACGGCGCGTGGCGTAAGCTTCGCAACCCCCAGTAGCTTCAACGTTGCCAGCATCGGCGTCGTCGCAATCCTGACCGCGCTCTACGTGACCTGGTGGTGAAGTAGGACCTCCCTGAGAATGGCTCGTATCAGAAGTTTAATCGAACCTTGAACCGCCTGTCGGTTCGGCGCGTGGTCGGCCACGATCATGACGTCCTGAACCCCGGTCCCGGCCGGTAAAGATCAACGCACCGCACCCTCGGGATGGGCGGGCTGACCGAGAGTTAGGAAGACGATGAACGAAGCGCCACCTGAGGGTCAGCCATTGCAGTGTAAGATCAACAGGCGGCAAAGCTTGGTCATCTTGGGAGCCTCGATCGTCGCGTCCACGGCATCCCCCGGCATGGCGACTGCGGAACAAATAACCCGCGGCGCATCTGCCACCCGGCCTTCGCGTCTCTACCCGCACGAGAGCAGCACCCGTTCTACCGAGGACTTGTCTGGACTCTGGAAATTCCAGCTGGACCCACAGGACCGTGGCGAGGCAACCGGATGGATTAACGGATTGCCGACGCCGCGCCGTATTCCGGTCCCATGCAGCTGGAATGAGATCTTTGACGATGCTCGCAATTATTTCGGAACCGCCTGGTACGAAACTGAGATCGCTATCCGGCCCGAGGCCGCGGGCCGGCGGCAGTATCTCCGTTTCGGAGCGGCGAGCTATCGTGCAAAAGCGTGGCTCAATGGCCGCTTGCTCGGCGAGCACCTTGGCGGGCACCTACCGTTCGTCTTCGATGTCACCGACACCGTCCGCACGGACGGCCCGAACCGCCTTGTGGTGCTGGTTGAGAACAGGCTGACGCTTGATCGCGTTCCAGCGATCCCGGACCCCGCCACGGCGAAGATTCACACGCCGCACTTCCCGCAGACGACCTACGACTTCTTTCCTTACGGCGGCCTGCACCGGCCGGTGCTGCTTTTCTCCACCCCCTCGCTCCACGTTCACGACGTCACGGTCGTCACGTCGCTCGATCGCGGCACAGGCGTCGTGGACGTCGAGTTCACCACGAACTCAGCCTGGTCGGGTGCCGGACGGGTCACGCTCGATGGAGCGGACCGCCCGATCAGCGCCGTCGTGAACATTGCGCAGGGGAAATGCCGCGCGCGGCTGCGCATTCCGTCGGTTCGCGCCTGGGGACCAGAGGATCCGTATCTCTACCGCCTAACTGTTGTTCTAGGAGATGAGCAGCCGACCGACGAGTACCATCTGAAGATCGGTGTCCGCACGGTCGAGGTGCGCGGGGACAAGCTCCTCCTCAACGGCAAACCAGTTTTTCTGCGTGGTTTCGGCAAGCACGAGGATTTCGCGCTGCACGGCCGGGGGCTGAACCTTGCTGCGGCTGTGCGCGACAACGAGTTGATGAAGTCGCTGGGCGCGAACAGCTTTCGTACTTCGCACTACCCCTACGCCGAGGAGGCCATGATGCTGGCAGACGAGCAGGGACTCCTCGTCATCGACGAGACACCAGCCGTGAGCTTGGTCTTTATGGACGCGCCAAGAGTCATCGAGGCGAGGCGCAGAGAACTGCTGTCCTCAATTGAGGAGTTGATCGACCGCGACAAGAACCACCCAAGCGTGATCATGTGGTCGGTTGCCAACGAGCCGTTGCTCGTTCCATTTCAGACCTCGAACCAAGCGCCCAAGGGAGCAGTCGAGGCAGGGACCAGCTTCTTCAAATCCGTGTTCGAATACACGCGCCGGGCTGACTCCACGCGCCCCGTGGTGCTCGTGAGCGCGTGGGGCGGCCCTGATGAGTGGGTCGGCCTCGGCGACATCATTTGCACCAATGTCTACGCGAGCTGGTACGGCCAGCCAGGGCAACTGGAATTAGCGGCGGAGAACGTAGCGAAGGAGGTCGAGCGGCTTCGCGCGAGACATGGCAAGCCGGTGTTCTTCACCGAATTTGGGGCTGACGCCGTAGCCGGTATGCACGCGCAGCCGGCGGAGATGTTCAGCGAGGAGTATCAGGCGGAAATGATCGAGATCTATATCCGCACGCTTGAAAAGTACCCGTACGTTATCGGAACGCACCCTTGGGCATTCGCGGATTTCCGAACTCAGCAGGCGATCACCCGCGTCGGAGCGCTCAACCACAAAGGGGTGTTCACGCGAGACCGACGTCCGAAGCTTGCTGCCCACAAGCTTCGTGAGCTCTGGTCCGCTGATGGCAGGGGCAAGCATCCGTAAGCATTGGCTCATAGACTGCATTGAAGGTGAGTGAGCAGACATGAAGGGGGAGCAGCTTGACCGCTACGCGAGGGCTCTTGAAAAACGACGGAATCGCTCATCCGACTCGTGATCGTCCTCGCATCGGGCGGAGAGGGGTGGGTCGCCCTCAAAACGGAGTAGTGAAAACCCTCGATAGGCACTGCACCATCGCTGAGGTCAGGGCTAAGTATTAAGAGTCGTCGAGCAGTCTCGATCGAGTGGTGAGTGGGGCAGGACTTGGGGCGGCACTGGGTGAACGGGAGAGGAATCAGACTACATGGTCTCCGAGTCAGCCCGAATGGTACGGGTGTCGCCGTCCTTAGACTCAGCCCAGGCGTTTTCGAGATCGTAGATTCGAAAGGCCAGCTGGCTGATGCTGGAGCTCAAACTGGTGTTCTCGAGCAAGCGGGTGGAATAAGCTTGGCTGCTGCTCGAACCACGTTCGGCAAGCGGGGGACGTAGAACCGTCCTCAGACGAACAAGGTACGCCGCAGAGCGTGGGCTGGAGCAGGTTCGTCGCAGCCTGTCGTCAGGACCCATTGATGTGAGAGGCGCTATCTTATTCAGGCTTAGCGCGTAGACGGCGCCTGAGCGACCTGTACTGGCTGACGAATTAGCAGATGGCGCGTCTGCAATCATTCTTTCCCAAAAGCCATGGCAGGCCGCACGCGATAACCGAGAGGTGCTGAGCGGCATCGTTCTGGTCAACCCGCAATGGGCAGCGATGGCGCGGTGCGCCGAAGAATTATGGTTTCCACAAGACGCTGTACAACCGTTGGAAACGCTGAGGCGAGATGGGCGTGTTCGTCCCCACAACGGAAGGGCTCCCTGCCGCGTACGCCCAGACGAAGACAGTCATCAACGACGCGACATACTTGAAGGCTCCCCGTACGGCGTCAAGCCTGCGGGTCATTAGAAGCGCCTTGGGCGGCGGATCGGCCACGACAAGGCGGCATGAACACGAAGCTGCATGCTGTCACAGATGCGAATGGTCGCCCACTCAGCTATTTCATGACCGCTGGGCAAGTCGGCGACTACATCGGTGTCGCAGCGCTGATGGACGAGAGGCCAAAGGCCCAGTGGCTACTAGGCGACCGCGGCTACGACGCCGACTGGTTCAGGACGCCTTGCAGGCAAAGGGCATCCAACCTGTATTCCAAGTCTTAGGTCTCGGCTCGAGCCTGTCAGGAACGACAAGCGCCGGTACAGGCGCCGCAACCGCATCGAATTCATGTCCGGCCGTCTCAAGGACTGGCGTCGCTTCGCAACCCGCTACGATCGGTTCCCGACAATTTCCTTCCTCGCCGTCGCCTTCGCAGCCGCCGTCATCTTCTGGCTCCGATCAGTGAGTTCTGAACATCGGGCAGGCGCGCCTGTTTCAAAATCCGGTTCCGCAAGGAGTGTCGGTTCGAGCCCGACCGCCCGCACCAGTATTCGACGGCGAAAGCTGGTGTTACCCTCTCTGGAAGCAGGCCGGAAGCAGCCAGCTTCCATCGGCGTCAGTTCGGAAATCGATAGACAGGGAGAGGTGCCTGCCAATGGAGCCTAGCGGCCCTCAGCTGGCGAACCGTTGCCCTCCGAAGGCAGAGGTCACAGGTTCGAATCCTGTCGGCTGCGCCATTTTTCTACCATTGCAGCGGGCACTTAGCAAGGTTTCGCTTGTCGATGCTTAGTGCTGCATCTGCCCACGGAAGCACCACGGAAGCAGTTGTGAGCGCGCTGTGGTGTAGGGCAGCTGAGTAGCGCTCGAAGGCTGTTATTGACCGGCCACCTGACAACGCCGCATAAGCCTTCGGCGCAAGCACCCGTAGCTCAGCTGGATAGAGCGCCACCCTCCGAAGGTGGAGGCCACACGTTCGAATTGTGTCGGGTGCGCCACCTCGTCACCTTCAGGTGCGACGCAGGTGCCGGCGAAACGCCGATGCCGCTGCGCCTGCATAGGGAAAGGCGATGGCGATCGAAGAGGACAAATACCCCGAAGTCGCTCATCGCATGATCGCGGATGTATGGGGTGGTCTGGCGGTGATCTATCGCGAGGCGGCATACACGCCCTTGGACATCCTGATGCCTCGAACCGGCGTCGGGGTCTCTTTTAAAGGCGATCCGCAGTCTCGTTCCCGGTTCGGAAAGGGAGAGACGACGGTCCGCGCGTTGCAGTCGGGCAGTGTCTTCGTATTTGCCGACGATGATTTTACCTGGGTCGAGAACGAGAACCCTTACGCAGGGCTGGCGCTGGGCTTCGACGAGATCGTGCTCGGGGATTTGGCCGACAAAATCGGTGCGCCGCGCCCGGATCTCCGGTCTAGCCATTTCGAGACTGACGAGACGCTGTTGGCGATTACCAAGCTGATGGCCGCGGAGTTGACGAATGGGGGGTGCGGCGCGGACCTCTATCGTGACTCGCTGGCCACATTGGCAAAGGTGCATCTTCTCCGACGCTACGGGGGATTGAGCACGCCTGCTTTGCGGAGCCGCGGCGCACTGTCACGAGATGAGTGCGCGCGAGTTCACGACTTCATGGTGAGCCACCTCGATGAGGCGCTTACACTGGAAGCGCTGGGGCGAGTATTAAGTCTGAGCCCTTATCACTTCGCACGGCTCTTCAAGGCCGCGACAGGCAAACCGCCTCACCAATACTTGACGATGCTTAGGATCAAGAGAGCGCGCATTTTGCTCACTGAAACGCGCTTGCCTATCTCTGCAATTGCATGGCGTGTCGGCTTCTCGAGCCTTAGTCAGTTCGGAACGCAGTTCAAGCGACTCACGGGTGCACCGCCTGCCGCATTCCGAAGTCACGGACGGGAGCAAGAATCCGAAGAGCTAAAGCAAGAACCCGAGCGCCGAAGACTACATGTAGAAGTGCGAGAGCCCTAAGGTTGGCCGCACTGACCTCGATCAGAATCGAGGTGCTACGTGTGGATAGTTCAGGGTGGCCGGAGAACAAAATGAAACGGCGAACGAAGGTGGCCGGACGATAATTCTTGGCCTGATGAACGAGTCATCGTCGTCCTCCGGACACCCGAGCCGGTGACGAGCCTCGCTTTCGAGCCCGACGACCGGCGGCTCTTCGTAACCACCTACGGACGGCTGCTGGTGCTGGCCGACCCGCTTTCCTGGTTGAGAACCGCGGACGAGAGCGGAGGAGCGCGGTGACGAACGGCGGACCCAGGGACCCGTCCCGCAGACGCATGCTGGCCGCCGGCGCGGTCGCCGCCGCAACTGCGATGCCTGGGGCCGCGCACGCCGCGCAGGTTGCAACGCCGGCGCGCGGCCGGTTCACAGACCGGGTGGTGCTCATCACCGGCGCCACCTCCGGCATCGGCGAAGGCGCCGCTCGGGCGTTCGCTGCGGAAGGCGCGCGCGTCTTTTTCTGCGGCCGGCGCGAGGCGCTTGGCGCGCAGGTTCAGGACGGCATCCGGCGCGGCGGCGGCGAGGCCACTTTCATGCGTGCCGACGTGCGTCGCGAGGAGGACGTCGCGACCTTCGTCCAGGGCTGTGTCCGGCGCTACGGGCGCATCGACATCGCGCTGAACAACGCCGGCATCGCCACCAACGTCAACGCAGCCCTCGCAGAGCAGCCGACGCCCGACTTCGACGACATCATGCACACCAACGCTTATGGCGTGTTCTGGAGCCTAAAGCACGAGCTGCCCGTCATACTCCGTAACGAACCCGCGGGCGCGTTCGGGACCCGCGGCGTGGTAATTAACACGGCGTCGACCTCCGGCCACCGTGGCTATGCCGGCATCTCCCCCTACGGTGCATCCAAGGCGGCGGTCCTGTCGCTGACGCGCAACGCCGCGCTGGAATACGGGCCGCGCGGCATCCGCGTGAACAGCTTCTCGCCCGGCGGCGTCGACACGCCGATGCGGCGCAAGGCCTATGCCGCGCAGGGGATCGCTGCCGACCAGCCGCTGCCACCTGTGCCCAACATCCCACGCCGGGCGAACACGGTCGCCGAGATGGCAGACGTCATCCTGTTCCTCGCCTCGGACGCCGGCTCGTCCCTGCAGGGAACCGACCTGGATGTGACTGGCGGCAACCTCACCGGCCCCTTCTTCCGAACAGCTTAAGGAGCGCTCCATGACGGACCCCAGTGACAAGCCTTCCGACGAAACCCGCCGCGCCCTCATCGGCGGGACCGCCCTTGTGGCCGGCGCCGCGATGCTGGGAACCGCCGGTCCTGCCGACGCCCAGGCCGCGCGGCCGGCCGTACCGGGGGCCGTTCCTGGCACGCTGACAGGCAAGGTGGCGCTGGTGACCGGGGCAGGACGCGGCATCGGACGTGCCGTCGCCCGCGGCTACGCCGCATCGGGCGCTGACGTGGCAGTGCTGGACATCGCGCAGGACATTGATGGTCACGCGGTGCCGATGGCGCGGCCAGCCGACCTTGAGGAAACTGCGCGACTCATCCGGGCGCAGGGGCGCCGCGCGCTGGTGCTACGGGCCGACATCCGCGACCTGGAGGCGATGAAGGCGGCCGTCGCCCGCACGGAGCGGGAACTCGGACCGCTCTACGCGGTGGTCGCCAATGCAGGCGTGAACAGCAACACCAAGTTCGCCGACGACGACGAGGCCGCGTTCCGGCGGTCCTGGGACATCGTCACCGACGTGAACGTCAAGGGAACTGCTCACACGCTGCGGGCGGCGCTTCCCGGAATGATCCGGCGACGCGAGGGCCGCGCCATTGTGACGGCGTCAACCTTCGGCCGCCAGGGCAGCGACATCAACCCGGCTTACGCCGCCTCTAAATGGGCCGCCATCGGCCTCATCAAGTCGGCTGCGATCGAGGCCGGGCCGAGCGGCGTTACCGTGAACGGCTTCGCCCCGACCGCCACCCGGACCGGCCTCGGCGGCTCTCAGACGCCGGAACAGCGCGCCGCCGCCGACACATGGCTCAAGGCCAACTACCACAAGATGGACGTTGGCGTTCTGGAGCCTGAGGACATGATCGGGGCCGCCGTTTGGCTTGCCTCGCCGGGCGCCCGGTGGGTCTCCGGCCAGGTCATCGACGTGGCAGCTGGAGCGAACGCACGCTGGACGGCTTGACCCGATGGTCGCTGCTGCTCTTCTCCTCTCCCTGATCCTGGCGCAGGCTGCCGACCAGCCGCGCCCGGCGCTTGTAACAACCCCCGCCTACGCGGAAGGACCGGCCGTCGACGCGGCCGGTCGTCGGTTCGTGTCGGACCCGATCTCGGGCGTCATCTTCCTCGTGGGTGACACCCGCACGGACGTCTGGGCGCGCATCCCCGGCGCCAACGGGCATGAGGTGCTGCCGGACGAGCGTCACCTCATCGCCGCCACCGGTGCCCTGATCCTTTTGGATGGCGAGGGCCGCGAGCTCCGGCGATGGACGCAGACGGGGGATGGGTCGGCTTTGATTCAGCCCAATGATATCTTCCACGATCCCCGCAGCGGCGCCATCTGGGTCACCGATCCAGGCCGCTGGGGCGAACGCAACCTCGGACGCGTGCTGCACCTCGGAGCCGACGGCACGCTCCGGGTTGTCGTAAACGGACTCGACTTCGCGAATGGGCTCGCGGTCACGCCGGATGGGCGACGCCTCATCGTCGCGGAGAGCCAGCGCAACCGGTTGCTTGCCTATCCCGTGCTCGGTCCTGGCCGTTTAGGCACGGCATCGGTCTTCGCCGCGCTGCCCGCGGCGCGCTCTTCCTGGACGAGCAGCGGATCTCCGGAGCTCGACGGGCTCGTCATACGAAACGGCGAGTTGATCGTCGCTCATTTCGGCACCTCTGACCTGCTCGTCTACCGGCTAAACGGCGAAAAGGTCCGCACTATCAGAACACCGATCGCGTCGGTCAGTAACGTCGCTGTCACCGCCGGTGGCGAGTTGCTCGTCACCGGCGCGACCGGGTCCCGGATGGGCGAAGGCGGCGTGCTCGTAGAACTCGGATCGAACTAGAAGAACAGCGGCCGTCCGCCGGTAAGAGGAGAGAGGAACATGGACAACAAGAACGATATTTCCAGCCCAGGTCGGCGCTCCTTGCTCGCTGCCGCGGCGATGGTCGTAGGGGCGGTCGCGGTGGGTCCGCTCGGTGCAAGCTCGGCGGCGGCCTCGCAGCCAGCTTCGACCGCGCGAGTCGGCAACGGCCGGCGCAGACTTGGCGCGCTCGAGGTCTCGGCGATTGGAATGGGCGTGCAGAATATGAGCCGCACCTTTCAAGGCACGATCCCGAAGCGGCCCGAGATGATCCGTATCATTCAGGCGGCGCACGACCGAGGTGTCGCCTTCTTCGATACGGCCGAGGTGTACGGCCCTCATGAGTGCGAGCGCATTCTGGGCGAAGCGGCGCAAGGATTCCGTAACGACATCGTCATCGCCAGCAAGTTCGGCTTCAACGTCGATTTGGAGACGGGCAGGCCCGGACCTGGGCTGATCAGCCGGCCCGAGCACATCAAGCGCGCGGTCGATGGCTCGCTGCGTCGGATGCGCACCGATCGCATCGACCTGCTCTACCAGCACCGCGTCGACCCGACCGTGCCGATCGAGGACGTGGCGGGTGCCGTCGGCGAACTCCGCCGCGAGGGCAAGGTGCTCCACTGGGGCCTGTCGGAGATGGGCCTGAACACGCTGCGGCGCGCGCATGCGGAGTTGCCGGTCAGCGCGGTGCAGTGCGAGTACTCGATGCTGTGGCGCGGGCCCGAGCGTGCCACGCTCCCGCTCTGCCGCGAGCTTGGGATCGGCTTCGTGCCGTTCGCGCCCCTGGGCTACGGCTTCCTGACCGGCGCAATCGACGATCAGACGCGGTTCGCGCCAACGGACTACCGCGCGGGCACGCCGCGCATGTCGGCCGAGAACCTGCCCCGCAACATGGCGCTGGTTAGGCTCGTCCAGTCCTGGGCCGAGCGCAAGCAAGCCGCGCCGGGGCAGATCGCATTGGCCTGGCTGATGGCGCAGGCGCCCTGGATCGTGCCGATCCCTGGCACCACCCAGATGCATCACATGCTGGAGAACGCAGGCGCGGCTGACGTGCGGTTCACCACGGGGGAGCTGGCCGAGCTCGACCAGGCAGTTAGAGGGATTGAGATTCGTGGGGCGCGCATGTCGCCAACCGTGCAGGCTTGGTCGGACGTCGAGGCGCCGCCCCGTCGAGCCTGAATAACGACTGTGGGCCGAATGAGCCTGTCCGCGACCGTTAGTTTCTGACCAATGCAGGTCGAAGTTCGACACCTGCGCACCGTGATCGCGGTGGCGGACAGCGGGGGTATCAGCGCTGCAGGGCTGCAGCTCAACATCGAACCGTCCGCCGTCAGCCGTATCGTTCACGAACTTGAAGACTGGCTAGGTGTGTGTCGCTCTTCGAACGTCACTCGCGTGGTGCAAAGCCAACCACGGCCGGCGCGGCTTACGTCGAAGAGGCGAGGGAAGTTCTGGCTCGGCTGAGCCAAGCCGAGCAGGACGCGCGCTTGGCCGCAAGCGGCGCGACCGGGAGGCTTTCGATCGGTGCCGTCTGGCCGCTTACGGGAGGCCCTATCGTGGGCGTGCTGCGGGCCTACTCCGGCGCGTACCCCCAGGTTGCCTTGCGGCTGGTGGAAGACGGCAATGACGAACTGATCGCCCGGCTCCGCGCGGGCGAGCTGGAGGTGGTTCTTGTCGCGACGGACCCTCCTCCGCTGCCACGGTTGAAGCCTATCAACGGTTTACGTGATATGGCGCTATGGCTGGAGCCGCTCTGCGCCGCGGTTCCCGATACGGTCGAGGCCGAAGGGCTCGGCTGGGACGACTTCGCCGGGAAGCGGCTTCTTTCGCGACCGAAGGACGATTGGCGACGGTTTACCGAATACGTCAGTAGACTGGGCGGCCCGGTTCTCAGCTTTGCTGAGCAGGACGTAGGAATGTCCAGTCTGCTCGGCCTCGTCGCTGCCGGCGCAGGCTGGTCGATCCTCCCGAGCTGCGCGGCCGGGCTGGCGACGGCTGGTGTGAAGATCGTTCCGATCGTATCGGCGGGAGCTTCGCTGCAGGTGGAAGCGCTTTGGCGCCCGCAGACTGACAATCCCGCGCTCACCCGCTTCTTGGCGTTACTCCGTCAGATGTACGGGGCCGAGTCACCTCGGCTCGCTGCCGACGCAGCTTACCGAAAACGCGATCCGTTGCCATGAAGCGCGCTAGCATGGGTGCTATCAGCTTTGTGGGCTCGACTACTTGGCCGCCCTCACGGCCAAGCACCTCCGCGTAGGCCGCCAAGTCGCGATGCGTGGTGGCCGGCAGTTCGACGGTAAGCCGCACAGGCTTGTCATCGGCAAGTGGGCCAAGCTTAAGCTTGCTCACGGTCGGTCTCCATAAGGTTCCAGAATTAGGTCTCGGGTGACGATCACGCGCACGGGGTGGCCGGGGCGGATGGTCAGCGTCGGCCGGACCTCTAGCTGCCGTCGCACGACCTCGTGGCCTGCGTCGCCGACGCTCCCCTGCGCGCCGTCACGGATCGCCCGGGCGATGTCGCTGTCGCCGGTGTTCCCGAGCTCGGCGCCTAGGCCGAGCAACGTCGAGAGCAGCCCGGCGCGGAACAGCCGACCCCAATGATGGTCGACACGGTCCTGAACGCCCGCATAGCCTGCTGCGTCTGCGCCAAGCTGGCGCTCGAGCACGATCGGGCGACCGTTGGGCAGGATCAGCCGGTTCCAGACGAGCAGCACGCGTTCCTGCCCGTAGCCGACCTCCGCGTCGTACTGACCGACGAGCCGGGATCCCTGCGGGATGAGCAGGTAACGGCCTGTGGGGCTGTCGTAGACGGGCTCGGTCACCTGGGCCGTGACCTGGCCCGGCAGATCGGAGCGCAGGCCCGTGACGAGCGCAGCCGGGATTGTCGAGCCAGCGTGCAGCACATAGGGGCTGGCGGGCGGCCGCAGCCGGTCGGGGCTGGCGGTGCGCCGGTCCACATCGCGGGCGAGGAAGGTCTCGCCGCGAGTTGGAGTCGGCGCCGCGGCAGCGGGCTCCTCGGGAAGAGACAGCTGTGCGGCGGGCACGGGTTGCGTCGCCCCCTCACTCGCCGTTCCAGCTCCACCCGCGTTACCAAGGAAGAGTCGACTCGTGCGCGCCGCTTCACGCTCCTGCCGCGCCTGCTGGATCGCGGGATCGACGAGCGGCGTTGCTGGAGTAGGCGGAGCTCCCGGCGCGCCGGGGACGGGCGGCAGCGGGACAGGTCGGCCCCGTTCCTGAGCCGACAGGATCGGTCGGCCCATGTCGCCCGGGAGCGGCGGTCCGAGCTGCGGGATGGGTTCGCTCGGCCGCGGCAGCCCTGAGTAGTCGCGCGGCAGCCGACTGAGCGCCTCAGCCTGGGCGACCCGGTCGGTGTTGTAAAGCTCGGACGGCCGGTCGTCGCCGTCGCGGCCCTGCAGCGCCACCACGAGCGCGCCGCCGATGCCGACGCTGGCGAGAGCGCCGAGCCCGATCAGCACTTTGCGGGACAGCCGCGTCACGCGCGGCGCGGGGGGTCGGAGCCGCAACTCGCGGGCGATCTCGCGCTCGCTCCGGACCTGCTCCTCCGTCCCGGCGTCCGCCGACTCCGGCGCCTCCTCGTCGATCGGGCGGTCAGTCACGGCTCCCGCTCCCGCCGCGCTCGATGCGGACACGCTGCTGTCGCCGGCCGGGGCCGAGCCTCAGTTCGGCCGCGCCGAAGAGCCGGTCGACGACCATGTGGTGACCGCGGACGCGGTAGTTCACGAGCTCGGCCGCGCCGCCCGAGCCCACCACGAACAGCGGCGGCATCTCGGCCCGGGCGATGCCGGCCGGGAACTCCAGGTAGACCTGCCGGCCGTCGTCGTAGGCTCGTACCGGCCGCCAAGGCGGGCGGTCGCCGGTGATGCGGTAATCGAACCGAAGCCGATCGAGCGCGATGCCGTTGGCCACCGGCGCGACCTCCGCTGCGGCGGCCTGGCCCTGCCGAAGCGCGATCAGCGCGTCGGCCGGGTAGGACCAGCTTACTGAGGCCATCCAGGTCGCGCGCGTGGCGCGCAGCTCGAGGTGATAAGTGCGGCGGTCGGTGTTGATGACGAGGTTGGTCGAGAGATCCGGCCGCGTGGGCTTGACCAGGATGTGGACGCGGGCAGCCGGGCCAGCGCCACTCGTCGTATCTCCGATGATCCAGCGCGCGGTGTCGCCCGCCGCGACGGGCCCGGCACCCACCAGCCGCTCGCCCTCTTGCAGGACGATGTCGGTCACATGCCCTGGCGCGGTGTAGACTTGGTAGAGCGCGCCCGCGGTGTAGGGGTAGCTCTGGACCGCGTTGATGAACCCGTCGCGCGCGGGCTCGACGCGGGCGGCGGCGTTGGCGGCCGACACGCGCGATGTGGGGTCGCGTGGCTCGGGCCGCGCGGATCGCTCGACCGGCATCAGCTGGCCGGGAAGCGGTAGCGGCTCGGGGACCGCGACGATGATCGGCTGCGGCGGTTCGGGAGCGGCCGCAGCCGGGACGGGAACGAGGCCCGTGTCAACCCCCGGCACTGCGGCATGAGCTTCGGCGGCTGTGGCGACCTCGCCCTTGTCGAAGATGGCGCAGCCGGAAAGCGCGCCGGCGGCGAGCAGCGTTGTAGTGAGGAGAGGCAAGCGTGTCATCCGGCGGACTCCCGTGACCAGTTGATGGCGTGGACGAAGATGCCGAGCGGGTTCTTGCGCAGGCGCTCGGCGTCGCGCGGCGGCTGGAGCACGAGCGTGACGATGGCGCTCCAGCGCTCGACGCTGGCCTGTTGGCCCTGCTCGTAGCGGCGCTCGACCCAGCCGATCCGAAGGCTGTCGTCGGACGCGCGAATGACGCTTGAGACCTCGACTGAGACCTGACTTTGACCCACCCGCGCGAACGGGTCGTTGATGCGGGCGTAGTCGTTGAGAGCGGCCGCTCCGCGGTCGGTGGTGTAGTCGTAGGCTCTGAGCCAGTTCTGACGGAGAACGATCGGGTCGGCCGGGACCGAGCGGACCTGCTCGACGAAGCGGGCGAGGTGCCACGCGATCTGCGGATCGGTCGGGCGGTAAGCTGCGACGGCAGGCTCGACCGCCTGCGCCTGTCCGAGCCGATCGACCTGCACCACCCAGGGCACGATCGAGCCGCGCGCGCCTTGCCAGACGAGTGCCGACGAGAGGCTGGCGACCAAGACCAGCTCACCGAAGGCGAGCAGGCGCCAGTTTCGTGCCTGCACACGGGCCGAACCGATACGATCGTCCCAGGCTTGCTGGGCGCGCTGATAAAGGGTGACGGGATCGGGGGTGCGCCCGTAGCGCACGGAAGGTCGCTTGAACATCAACGGTCCTCACTGACGGAAACGGAGGTGCCCGAGCCGCCGCGGTCGCCCGAGCGGAGGGCGTGAGTGACGGCGCCGACGCCGTCCTTCACGGCTTGACGGCGGCGCATCTGCTTGGCCCAGGCCGGAGATCCGTCGTCCGCAGACGAGGTCCTGGCCGCATCCCCGGCAGACGTCGGAGCGGACGCCCCGCTTTCGCCGGTTCCCGCCGGGGGCGAAGCGGCCGCACTCGCGCTGCCCGAGCCGCTGAGGGGCGACGCCGGTCCGACCTGCGGGAGGGAGATTGGCTGGACGGATGCGCCGCCGCTGGGGAGCCCTCCGCTCGGGGAGCCACCGCCGGATGGCGACCCATTTTCCGTCCCGGACGGTCCGCGTGTGGGAGGGACCGTAGTGGCTGCGGCTGTGCGGCTGCCCCCCGCGACACCCGCGACGGCGCCCGCGCCGAGCCGAGCGGCCCCATAGCCGGCGGCGGCTACCCCGCCTGCCGCAAGGCCCGCACCGACGGCCGCGCCGGCCGAGAGCTGCGGCCCGCCCGAAACGATGCCGTTGGCAATGCCGGGGCCGTAGATGCCGAGGCCCAGCAGCGAGAGCGCCGCGAGCACGATCGCGAGCGCGTCCTCGATGGTCGGCTCGGCGCCGTTGAACCCGGCGGTGAACTCGGAGAAGAGCGTGGAGCCGATCCCGACGATGACGGCCAGCACGAGCACCTTCACGCCGGATGAAATGACGTTGCCGAGCACACGCTCGGCGAGGAAGGCCGTCTTCCCGAACAGCCCGAAGGGGATCAGCACGAAGCCGGCCAGCGTGGTCGGCTTGAACTCGATCAGCGTGACGAACAGCTGGATCGCCAGGATGAAGAAGCTGAGGATCACCAGCACCCAGGCGAACAGCAGGATCGCGATTTGGATGAAGTTCTCGAAGAAGCTGACGAAGCCCATCAGGTCCGAGATGGACTCCAGGATCGGCCGCCCTGCCTCGATGCCGACCTGCGCGATGCGCCCGGGGCAGACGAAATCGGCGGCGCTTACCGTGCCGCCGGAGGCCTGCAGGCCAAGGCCAGCGAAGCTCTCGAAGATGATCCTGGCCAGACCGTTCCAGTTGCCAATGATGTAGGCGAACACGCCCACGAACAGCGTCTTCTTGACTAGGCGCGCGAGCACGTCGTCGTCCGCCGCCCAAGTCCAGAACAGGGCGGCGAGCGTCACGTCGATGACGATCAGCGTGGTCGCGAGGAACGCTACCTCGCCTGAAAGCAGGCCGAAGCCGCTGTCGATGTAGCGGGAGAACACATCGAGGAAGCGATCGATGACGCCAACGTCGTTCATGGTTCTGTATCCGGGACGGAGAAGAAGCGGGTGCGCAGCTCCGCCCAGGCGCGGCGACAGCTGTCGTCCACCCGAGCGGGGTCGGTGATCGCGCGGCAGCGGGCGAGTTGGGCTTTGATCGGATCGGAGCTCGTCGCCGGCGCCGCCGTGCTCGTCTCAGCCGGCTCGCCGCGATCCAGCTCGGCCGCGGCCAGACAGATGGCCAGCACCGCGAACGCCAGCGCGGTGAACCGAACGACCGGTGCGATGTCGGCCTCGATGATCACTGGCCGAACATCCGGACGTCGTGGGGCTGATACCCGCGTCCTGGCGCCAGGAATCGGCGGCGCTGCTCACGGCCCTGATCGGCGGCGGCCTGTCGCTCGGCCGCTTCCAGCGCCTGCGCGCGCCCTTGCGCCGCGACGGCGGCGGTCAGGTCGGCGAGCTGCTGCGCCTGGAGCGCGAGCAGCTGATTGCCCGCCTGAGTCGCCTGCAGCGCGCCGGTCGCTGATTGGCTGGAGGTGACCAGCGCCTGCATCTCGGCGCGGTTCGTGTCGATATTTCCGACCACGCCGGCCTGGACGCGAAGCGCGTCCTGCAGCGCCCCGACCGATGTCACCCAACGCTCGCGGGCGTTGCGAAGCATTGCCTCGTTCGACTGCCCGCCGGCCGCGCCGTAAGTGGTCGTGAACGCCCGATCGATGTCCCGAACGTCGTAGGCGACGCGCTGCGCCTGGCTGAGGAGCGATTGGGTCTTCTGGACCGAGCGCTGGAGCTGCTGCAGCGAAGAGTAGGGGAGAGAGGCGAGGTTGCGGGCCTGATTGACCAGCATCTGCGCCTCGTTGGTGAGGCTCTGGATCTGATTGTTGATCTGGTCGAGCGCGCGCGCCGCCTGAAGGACGTTCTGGGCGTAGTTGGTCGGGTCCTTGACGATAAGCTGCGCGGATGCAGTACCACTCGCGGTCAGAGTCAGCGAGAGCGCGGCGGCACCGGCTACAAGCAAGCGGGCCTACGTCTTCGTGTTCACGGCTTCGTCTCCTTCTCGAGGCTGGTGATGAGGTCGGCGGCCCACGGCAGGCCACGGTGGCGGAGCCACGCGGCCGCGAAGCCGCCCCGGCCGCTGGTGGCGAGCACCTCAGCGATGGCGGCTTGGTCAGCCTTCGAGCTGGCGGCGGTGAAGGCGAGCGCGACGGGGCCGAGGCCGAGCTCGAACAGGCGGTTTCCGCGGCGGCTTTGGGCGTAGTAGTCGCGCTTGGGGGTAGCCCGCGCGACGATCTCGATCTGACGATCGTTGAGCCCGAACTTCTCGTAGATGCGGGCGATCTGCGGTTCGAGCGCACGTTCGTTGGCGAGGAAGATGCGGGTGAGACAGCTCTCGACGATCGCCGGCGCGATCGCCGAGCCGTCGATATCGGCGAGGCTCTGCGTGGCGAACACAACGCTCGCGTTCTTCTTGCGCAGCGTCTTCAGCCACTCGCGCAGTTGACTTCCGAAGGTCGGATCGTCGAGCGCGAGCCAGCCCTCATCGACAATGACCAGGGTAGCGCTGCCGTCGAGCCGCGCCTCGATGCGGTGAAAGAGGTAGGCGAGCACGGCGGGCGCCGCAGCCGTGCCGATTAGACCCTCGGTCTCGAACGCTTGGACAGCCGCGATCCCAAGCCGCTCATGGTCGCCGTCGAGCAACCGGCCCCAAGGTCCGTCGAGGCAATAGGGCTGAAGCGCGCGCTTCAGCGTGTTGCTTTGCAGGAGCACAGATAGGCCGGTCAGTGTCCGCTCCACGTGCGGCGCGGACGCGAGGGAGGAGAGTGCGGACCAGAGATGGTCTTTCACCTCGGGCGTGACCTGCACCCCTTCACGCGCCAGCACGCCGGACAGCCACTCGGCGGCCCAGGCCCGTTCGACCGGCTCGTCGATCTCCGAGAGAGGCTGCAAGGCCACCGGCTCGGTCGCGCTGTCCGACAGTGCGCCGCCCAGGTCGTGCCAGTCCCCGCCCATCGCAAGTGCGGCGGCGCGGATCGAGCCGCCGAAGTCGAACGCGAACACCTGGGCGGCGGCGTAGCGCCGGAACTGCAGCGCCATGAGTGCCAGCAGCACGCTCTTGCCGGCGCCGGTCGGCCCGACCACGAGCGTGTGGCCGACATCTCCAACGTGGGGGCTGAAGCGGAACGGCGTGGAGCCTTCCGTGGCCGCGTAGAACAGCGGCGGTCCGCTGAGATGGTCGTTCCTCTCGGGCCCCGCCCACACCGCCGAAAGCGGGATCATATGCGCGAGGTTGATGGTGGAGATCGGCGGCTGGCGGACGTTGGCGTAGAGGTGACCGGGTAGGCTCCCGAGCCAGGCCTCAACCGCGTTGACGCCTTCGGTGATGGTGGTGAAGTCGCGGCCCTGGATGACCTTCTCGATCAGCCGCAGCCGATCGGCGGCGACGCGCGGGTCCTCGTGCCAGACGGTCACGGTGGCGGTGACATAGGCGTGCCCGACCATGTCGGCGCCGAGTTCCTGCAGCGCCTCGTCGGCGTCCGCGGCCTTGTTCGCCGCGTCGGTGTCGACCAGTGAGGATGCCTCGTTGGTCAGAACCTCCTTCAGGATCGCGGCGATATTCTTGCGCTTGGCGAACCACTGGCGACGGATGCGACCGAGCAGCTTGGCGGCGTCCGTCTTGTCCATGCAGACGGCGCGCGTCACCCAACGGTAGGGAAAGGCGAGCCGGTTCAGCTCGTCGAGGATGCCGGGGAAGGTCGAAGATGGAAACCCGACCACCGATAATGTGCGCAGATGCGCTGAGCCGAGCCGCGGCTCCAACCCGCCCGCGAGCGCCTGATCGGCGAGCAGCGCATCCAGATGCATAGGCGTCTCGGGGACGCGCACCTTGTGGCGCTTGGTCGAGACGCAGCCGTGGAGGTAAGTCAGCGTCTCCGCGTCGGAGAGCCAGGCCGCCGCAGGCACGAAGCTGGAGACCAGATTGAGCAGCCGGTCCGTGCGGTCGATGAAGCTGGCGAGGTGATCGCGGGCGGAGCCACCCCGATCCGCGCGACCTTCGTACAACCAGCTCTCGGCGCGGCTTGCGTCGTCGGCCGGCGGCATCCACCCGAAGGTGAGCACATAGGCGCTGTCGAAATGCGCGCCCTCGCCCTCGAACTGCGCGCGGCGCTCGGCGTCGACCAAGCCGGACGCCTCGTCAGGAAAAGTGCTGTCAGGGTAGCGCTCGGCAGGCTGGCGGCTCGCCTCAACGAACAGCGTCCACCCGCTACCCAGGCGCCGGATCGCGCTGTTGAGCCGGGCCGAGGCACCGACCAGCTTCGAAGCGCTCGCGCTGTCGAGGTCGGGGCCGCGAAAGCGGGCGCTGCGCTGAAGCGAGCCGTCCTTGTTGAGGACGACGCCCGAACCGACCAGCGCGGCCCAAGGCAGGAAGTCAGCAAGCCCTTGCGGCTTCTTGCGGTACTCGGCGAGGTTCAGCATGGCCTCAGACTCCTAGGTGCGGCGGGTAGCGGAGGTGGCGGCGCACGACGTCAACGAACTGCGCGTCGCGCTTCGCCGCCCAGACGGCGAGGAGATGGCCGACGAGCCAGATCGCGAGGCCCGCAAGCCAGAGGCGCAGGCCCAGCCCGATCGCCGCGGCCAGCGTGCCGTTGGCGATCGCCAACGCCCGAGGCGCGCCGCCGAGCAGGATCGGCTCGGCGAGCGCGCGATGGACGGGCGCGGTGAA
>DASQNO010000077.1:0-8167 GCA_035644935.1 Sphingomonadaceae bacterium | reverse complement strand
GTCCTCGTTCTCCGGAAACAGGAACGGCGCCAGGAACTCGTCAAGCGCCGCGGTCACCTCGCTCGGCTGCCGCTCCATGACTTCGGCCGTCTTGGGCTTGAAGTCGCGCCAGAACGCCTCCAGCACCGCCTGCCAATTGGCGCGACCGCCCGAGACCTCGTCGAGACTGTCCTCGAGCCCGGCGGTGAAGTCGTAGCTGACGTATCGCTCGAAGAAGCGCTCCAGAAACGCCGTCAACAAACGCCCGGACTCGCTTGGCGCGAAACGGTTCTTGTCGATCGTCACATAGTCGCGGTCTTTAAGCGTCTGCAGGATCGACGCGTAGGTCGACGGCCGTCCAATGCCGAGTTCCTCCAGCCGCTTGACCAGCGACGCTTCGGAAAAGCGCGGCGGCGGCTGCGTGAAGCTCTGGTCCGCGTTGACGCCCGTCTTGGTGGGCGCATCGCCCTCGCGCAGCTTCGGCAGGCGGCGTGCATCCTCGTCGCCACCGGCGTCGGCATGTTTGCCGGAGCCGCCACCCGAAACGTCGTCGCGGCCTTCTTCGTAGAGCGTCAGGTAGCCGGGGAAGAGCACCACCTGGCCCGTTGCCCGCAGCAGCGTTTTTCCCGTTCCATCCGAAAGCTCTACGCCCGTCCGCTCCAACCGCGCGGAAGCCATCTGGCTCGCCAGCGCGCGCTTGTGGACCAGCTCGTACAACCGTGCGTGATCGCCCGACGCCGCCTTGTGCAGCGTGAAGTCGGTCGGACGAATCGCCTCGTGCGCTTCCTGCGCGTTCTTGGCTTTGGTTTCGTAGTGTCTGGGCTTGTCCGGCAGATAACCCGCGTCGTAGCGATCGGCGATCGCCTTGCGCGCGGCGGAGATCGCCTCCCCCGCCATCTGCACGCCGTCGGTACGCATATAGGTGATCAGCCCGTCCTCGTAGAGCTGCTGCGCCAGCCGCATTGTGTGGCTCGCCGCGAATCCCAATTTGCGCGCGGCCTCCTGCTGCAGCGTCGAGGTCGTGAACGGCGGCGCCGGGTTGCGGGTGAACGGCTTGGTTTCGACGCCGGTGACGGTGAACCGCCCCGCCTCGACCGCTGCCTTGGCCGCCATCGCCTCGGCCTCGGTGCCGATCGTCAGCCGGTCGATCTTCTTGTCGCCGAACCGCGCCAGTCGCGCCTCGAAGCTCGTTCCATCCGCCTCGAACGTCGCGCCGACGCTCCAATATTCCTGGGGTTTGAACAGCTCGATCTCGCGCTCGCGGTCGACCACGAGCCGCAGCGCCACCGACTGCACCCGCCCGGCCGACTTCGCGCCCGGCAGCTTGCGCCACAGGATCGGCGACAGCGTGAACCCGACCAGGTAGTCGAGCGCGCGGCGCGCCCGGTATGCATCGATCAGATCCCCGTCCAAGTCGCGCGGCGCCGCCATGGCTTCGAGCACCGCGGTCTTCGTGATCGCGTTGAACGTCACCCGCTGAACCTCTGCGGGCAAAGCCTTTTTCTTGGCCAAGATCTCGCGCACATGCCAAGAAATCGCCTCGCCCTCTCGATCCGGATCGGTGGCCAGCACCAGCGTGTCCGCAGCTTTAGCCTCGTCGGTGATGGCCTTCAGCTGCCGCGCCTTGTCCCCGTACGTCTCCCACTGCATCGCAAAGCCGTCGTCGGGATCGACCGACCCGTCCTTGGGGGGCAAGTCGCGGACATGGCCGTAGGACGCCAGCACGCGGTGACCGGGGCCCAGATACTTCTCGATCGTCTTGGCCTTGGCCGGAGACTCAACAACAACCAGCTTCATGAACACCCCTCACACATGCGCACGAGGGTGACGGCGATTGCCGAGCGCCGTCAAGCGCCGGCAGGAGGGCAACAAGGCGATTAGGCCAGGCTCACCTTCCCCCCGGCGTGCCGCTCCAGCCGGCCGGCGAGGTCGAGTTCCAGCAGCACGGTCTGCACGGCGGCGGGGGACAGACCCGACTGCCGGATGATCTCGTCCACCGCTACCGCCGTGTGGCCCAACAGATCGACGATCCGGGCCCGCTCGGCTTCGCTGGCGTCTCCGTCGGCCGGTGCGTCCTGGAAGCGCCGCTCGGGCGATGCGAGCGGGCGCATCGCGAACGGCCGGATCGTTTCCATGACGTCGGCGGCCGACTGGATCAGCACCGCGCCGTCCCGGATCAGCCCGTTGCATCCTTGCGCCCGCGGGTCGAGCGGGGAGCCGGGCACCGCCATGACGTCACGGCCGAACTCGGCCGCGTAGCGCGCGGTGATCAGCGAGCCCGACCGCGGCGCCGCCTCCACCACGATGGTGCCCAGCGACAGCCCAGCAATGATGCGGTTGCGGTACGGGAAGTGTCGCGCGTGCGGCTCGACGCCCGGCGGCTGTTCGGCGATCAGCAGCCCGGTCTCGGCGATGGCGCGTTGCCGGGCCTCGTTCTCGGGCGGGTAGAAGACGTCGATCCCGCCCGCGATCACCGCGATGGTGCCGGTGGCCATGGCGCCATCATGCGCCGCCGTGTCGATGCCGCGGGCAAGACCCGACACCACCGCAACCCCTTGGCCGCCCAGATCGTGCGCGAGCTGGCGTGCGAAGCGGCACGCCGCCGCCGATGCGTTGCGGGCGCCGACCATGGCCACGGGCGACTTCTCGAGCAATGACAGGTCGCCCTTGACGATCAGCGCCGGCGGCGCGGTCTCCAGCTCCGCGAGCAGCGGCGGGTAGAGACCCTGTCCCAGGAAGAGGTAGCGCGCGCCCAGGCGCTCCACCGCCGCCATTTCGGCCTCGACCAGCGTCGGCGACGCGATGCGCGGCGCGCGCCCGCCGCCGCGCGCCGCCAGATCGGGGATCGCGCGCAACGCGGCGTCGGCGGACCCGAAGCGGCTCAGCAGATGGAAATAGGTGACGGGTCCGACATTGGCCGATCGGATCAGCCGCAACCGGGCGAGATGGTCCTGGTTCATCGCGGTGAACCAACGCTTGCGTTCTTGGCGCCGACGCGCGGCTCATCGCCGGCCAGCAGCCGCTCGACATTGCCGCGGTGCTTCCAAACCACCATCAGGGCGAAACCCAGGAACAGCAGCGCCAGGTCGAACCGGCCGAACAAAGCCGCGCTGACGGGGGTGGACAGGGCCGCGACGATGCCGGACACCGACGAGAACCGCGTCAGCGCCAGCGTCCCGATCCACAGCGCAGCGTAGACCAGTCCCGCCGGCCACAGAAGCGCCAGCACCACGCCCAGCAGCGTCGCCACACCCTTGCCGCCGGCGAAGCGAAGCCACACGGGGTAGAGGTGCCCGAAGAACGCGCCGGTGGCCGCGAACGCCGCGAGCCCCGGCCACACGGCCTCCGCGATCAGCACCGCCGCCGCGCCCTTGGCGGCGTCCAACGCCAGCGTTGCGGCGGCGAGGCCCTTGCGTCCGGTGCGCAACACATTGGTCGCGCCGATATTCCCGGACCCGACGCTGCGAAGGTCGCCCGCGCCGCCCAAGCGTGTCAGCAGCAGACCCCAAGGGATCGAGCCCAGAGCATAGCCCAACGCCAGCGACAGTCCGGCAGCCGTCAGCACCCCCCCATCCACGCGACATACCCCCGTTTCCACAGGCAAATTAGCACATCGCCGCCCCCGCGCAATCGCGGGGCCGGAGGCCGGGTTGCGTCACCGGCGCGGCCACGCGATGGGAGAGTCCATGCGCGCCGACGCCCCCATTCTCCTGTTCGATTCCGGTGTCGGCGGGCTTTCGGTTCTGGCGCGCGTCCGGCGGGTATTGCCTGCGGCGCCGGTGGTCTACGTGGCCGACAACGGCTTCTACCCCTATGGCACGCGTTCGGAGGCCGAGATCGCCGCGCGCGTGCCCGCGCTGCTTGGCCGTCTCGTCGAACGCTACCGTCCCCGGCTGGTGGCGATCCCGTGCAACACCGCTTCGACCATCGCCCTGCCCGTGATCCGCGCCGCCCTGGACGTGCCCGTCGTCGGCACGGTGCCTGCGATCAAGCCTGCGGCCGCGCGTTCGCGGAGCCGCGCCATCGGCGTGCTGGGCACGCACGCGACGGTGCGGCAGCCCTATGTCGATCGCCTGGTCGGCGAGTTCGCGGCCGATTGCCTGGTGCTTCGGCACGGGTCGGCGGCCTTGGTCGACGCGGCGGAGGCAAAACTGCGCGGCGCACCGACCGACGCCGCGCTGGTCGCCCGCGAACTGGCGGGCTTGCTGGAGCAGCCCGGGGGCGAGCGTGTCGACACGGTCGTTCTCGCCTGCACGCACTTTCCGCTGCTCGCCGAAGAGCTTCGCGCCGCGGCGCCGCACATTGCGTTCGTCGACAGCGGCGACGGCATCGCCCGCCGCGTCGCGCACCTTCTGCAGGGGCAGGCGTTCGCCCCGGGACCGGCGGATCGGGCGGTTTTCACCGCCGCGGTGGACATCGCGCCGCCTTTCCGCGCCGCGCTGGCCGGGTACGGATTGGGTGAAGTCGGAACCTTCTAGCCCTTCGTGTTGCGAGTGGTTTGCACTGGCAAAACAGCCCCCGCACGCCTAGATCGGCCGCAGCCGAGACGAGAGCCCGCAGTGGATTACAGCAAGATCTTTGAAGCCGCGATCGACCGGCTGCACAGCGAGGGCCGCTACCGTGTCTTCATCGACATTCTGCGCAACAAGGGCAGCTATCCCAACGCGCGCTGCTTTGCCGGGCACAATGGTCCCAAGCCGATCACCGTGTGGTGCTCCAACGATTATCTCGCGATGGGGCAGCATCCGGACGTCGTCGCGGCGATGGAGGAAGCGTTGCACGACGTCGGCGCGGGTTCCGGCGGCACGCGCAACATCGGCGGCAACACGCACTATCATGTGCAGCTGGAAAACGAGCTCGCCGACCTACACGGCAAGGACGCAGCCTTGCTGTTCACCTCGGGCTACGTGTCAAACGAGGCGGCGCTGTCGACGCTCGGCAAGCTGCTTCCCGGTTGCGTCATCTTCTCGGACGAACTCAACCACGCGTCGATGATCGCGGGCATCCGCTCGTCGGGATGCGAAAAACGCGTGTTTCGGCACAACGACCTCCAGCACCTCGAAGAGCTGCTCGCGGCCGAAGACCCGGACACCCCCAAGCTGATCGCGTTCGAGAGCGTCTATTCGATGGACGGCGACGTCGCTCCGATCGCCTCGGTCTGCGACTTGGCAGACCGCTATAACGCGTTGACATATCTCGACGAAGTTCACGCCGTCGGCATGTACGGCCCGCGTGGCGGCGGCATATCGGAGCGCGACGGCGTGGCGCACCGCATCAGCCTGATCGAAGGGACGCTTGGCAAGGCGTTCGGCGTCATGGGCGGCTACATCGCCGCGCACCGCAACATCGTCGACGTGATCCGCTCCTACGCGCCGGGTTTCATCTTCACGACGTCGCTGTCGCCAGTACTCGTCGCGGGCGCGCTCGCCAGCGTTCGGCATCTGAAAGGTTCGTCGGAGGAGCGCGAGCGGCACCAGGCGAACGCCGCGCGGATGAAGGCGATCTTCGCGGACGCGGGCCTGCCGCTGATGGAATCGGCGACGCATATCGTGCCGTTAATGGTCGGCGACCCGGTCAAGGCCAAGCGTATCAGCGACATCCTGCTCGCCGAATATGGATGCTACGTTCAACCCATCAATTATCCCACCGTGCCGCGCGGCACCGAGCGGCTCCGCTTCACCCCCGGCCCCACCCATACCGAAGAAATGATGCGCGAACTGGCCGGCGCGCTGGTCGAGATTTGGGATCGGTTGGAGCTGCGGCTGGCGGCCTAAGCGCTACAGCACGAGCCCGAGCACGATCATCTCGGCCGCGAGGCCCAGCGACAGCGGCACGCGCAAGACCATCCACCAGTCCGGCACCATCCCGTTCTGCACTAGGCGGCGATCGACCAGCAGCGAGGCGACAAGAGCGATCGCCAGCAGCGCGCCGGCCACGCGCGGCGCATGCACACCCGCCATCAGCGCCGCCAGCGCGATCAGGCTGGGCATGACGGCCAGCGTCAGCCAGGGCCGCAAGGCCGCTCCATGGCGCGTGGCGCAGGCGGCACCCCACCACATGCCGCCAAGGAAGCTCAGGATCAGTCCGCCGTACAGCAGCCCGCCCAGCAGCAGCAGGCTGACCACCGGCGCGTCGGGCGGCACGCTCCCCGACAGGCGCGCCGCGAACCCCGCCAGCGGCGGCAGCAGGCCAGCGTAGCCGAATGCCAGGACCGAAAGGGGTGGCCGCGTCATCATCGTCCTCGTGCTCACGTGCGTCGCGGTGGCAATCCGGCTGCGTCGTGTCTAGGTAGGGCCTCCTGTTCCCCACGGAAAAGCCATGCCGCATATCGTTGCGATCGCATCCGATCACGCCGCCGTCGATCTCAAGGCCTCGCTGGCCGACTGGATGCGCGCCGCGGGACACGACGTGCTCGATCTCGGCCCGGCCAGCGCGGAGACGGTCGATTATCCGGATTACGGCTACCGCCTCGCCCGCGCCATCGCTGATGAGCGCGCGGCGTTCGGCGTCGCCCTGTGCGGCTCGGGCATCGGCATCTCCATTGCCGTGAACCGCCATCCGGCGTGCCGTTGCGCGCTCGTCTCGGAACCGCTGTCCGCCACCCTGGCTCGCAGCCACAATGACGCCAACGTCATCGCCATGGGCGCGCGGCTGATCGGACCGGAAATGGCGCAGGCCTGCCTCGCCGCGTTCCTCTCCACCGACTTTCTTGGCGGCCGCCATGCCCGGCGCGTCGACCAGCTTTCGCACCCCCCGATCGAGGAACCCGCATGAGCACCGCTCCGCGCCTTAACGATGCCCATCCCGACGGCTTCTTCGCCGACGCGCTCGACGCCGCCGACCCTGTGGTGTCGCACGCCGTGCGCGGCGAGCTTCGCCGGCAACAGAACCAGATCGAGCTGATCGCGTCCGAGAACATCGTGTCGCGCGCCGTGCTCGAGGCGCAGGGATCGGTCTTCACCAACAAATATGCCGAAGGCTACCCTGGCCGCCGCTATTATCAGGGCTGCGCGCCGTCCGACGCGGTGGAGCAGCTCGCGATCGATCGCGCCAAGCAACTGTTCGGCTGCGGCTTTGCCAACGTACAGCCGCATTCGGGCGCGCAGGCGAACGGCGCGGTGATGCTGGCGCTGACCAAGCCCGGCGATACGATCCTCGGCATGAGCCTCGATGCCGGCGGCCACCTGACGCACGGCGCGCGGCCGGCGATGTCCGGCAAATGGTTCAACGCCGTCCAATACGGCGTCCGCCGCGACGACCACCTCGTCGACTTCGACCAGGTGGAAGCGCTCGCCCGCGAACACCGCCCGACGCTGCTGATCGCCGGCGGCTCCGCCTATCCGCGCATTCTCGATTTCGCGCGCTTCCGCGCCATCGCGGACACGGTGGGCGCGACGTTCCTGGTCGACATGGCGCACTTCGCAGGGCTGGTCGCGGCGGGCGAGCACCCCTCCCCGCTGCCCCACGCCCACGTCGTCACGACCACCACGCACAAGACGCTGCGCGGCCCGCGCGGCGGCATGGTGCTGACCAACGACGAGGCGATCGCCAAGAAGATCAACTCCGCCGTGTTCCCGGGGCTGCAGGGCGGGCCGCTGATGCACGTCATCGCCGCCAAGGCGGTGGCGTTCGGCGAGGCGCTGAGGCCCGAGTTCAAGACCTACGCCCAGGCGGTGATCGCCAATGCCCGCGCGCTCGCCGACCGGCTTCAGCACCGCGGCGCCGCGCTGGTCGCGGGGGGCACCGACACCCACCTGGCGCTGGTCGACCTGACGCCGCTGGGGCTTACCGGCCGCGACGCCGACGAAGCGCTGGAGCGCGCCGGCATCACCTGCAACAAGAACGGCATTCCCTTCGACCCCCTGCCCCCGGTCAAGACCAGCGGCATCCGCGTCGGTTCGCCCGCCGGCACCACGCGCGGCTTCGGCGCGGCGGAGTTCGCCGCCATCGGCGACATGATCGCCGATGTGCTGGACGGGCTGAAGGCCGGCGGCCCCGAGGGCAATCACGCGGCCGAGGCGGCGGTCAAGGCGCGCGTCGAGGCGCTGTGCGCGCGCTTTCCCATTTATCCGGAGCTTTGATTGCGCTGTCCCTACTGCGCCGACGCCGACAGCCAGGTCAAAGACTCGCGGCCGACCGAGGACGGCGCCTCCATCCGCCGCCGCCGTCAGTGCGAGGCCTGCGGCGC
>DASQNO010000076.1:0-7524 GCA_035644935.1 Sphingomonadaceae bacterium | reverse complement strand
ATGGCCGCGATGCGCGTGCTCCAGCCCAAGATGAAGGCGCTGCAGGAGCGGTACAAGGACGACAAGGTCGCCCAGCAGCAGGAGATCATGAAGCTGTACAAGGAGGAAAAGGTCAATCCGCTCGCCGGCTGCCTTCCCATCCTGCTCCAGATCCCGGTCTTCTACGCGCTGTACAAGGTGCTGATGATCGCCGTGGAAATGCGGCACCAGCCCTTCGCCTTGTGGCTGCGCGACCTCACCGCGCCGGACCCGCTGACGCCCGTCAACCTGTTCGGATTCCTGCCGTTCACCGTGCCGCAGATCATCGCCATCGGCGTGCTGCCGATCCTGGTGGGCATCACGCAGTACATCCAGTTCAAATTGAACCCGCCCGCCACCGACCCGGTGCAGCAGAAGGTGTTTGGCCTCATGCCCTGGTTCCTGATGGTGATCATGGCGCCGTTCGCGGCCGGGCTGCAGCTCTACTGGCTGACCAACAACATCTTCACGATCATTCAGCAGAAGCTGCTCTACAAGCGCTACGGCGTCGACACCAAGACGCCGGCATGACCCCCGACACCGCGCCCGACCGCCGGCTCTTCTCCGGGCCGGTCAACTTCCTCCGCTCGGCGCCGAGCCTGGAGTTCCTGCCCGATCCGGAGGCGCCCGAGATCGCGTTCGCCGGCCGCTCCAACGTCGGCAAGTCGTCGCTGCTCAACGCGCTGGTCAACCGCAACGGCCTGGCGCGCACGTCCAACACGCCCGGCCGTACGCAGGAACTGAACTTCTTCGACGTCGGCGAACCGCCCGTGTTCCGGCTGGTCGACATGCCCGGCTACGGCTTCGCCAAGGCGCCGCCCGAGGTCGTCCGCCGCTGGCGCTACCTGATCAACGACTTCCTGCGCGGGCGTCAGGCGTTGAAGCGCGCGATGCTGCTGGTCGACACGCGGCACGGGCTCAAGAACGTCGACCGCGACGTCATGAAGATGCTCGACGAGGCGGCGGTCGGCTACCACGTCGTCCTGACCAAGGCCGACAAGGTCAAGGCGAGCGAACTGGCCGAAGTGCAGGACAAGGTCGCGACCGAAGCCCGCACCCACCCCGCCGCGCACCCGCTGATGCTGACCACGTCGAGCGAAAAGGGCATGGGCATAGACGCCCTGCGCGACGCCGTTCTCGATGCCATCAACCCTCTCCCGCTTGCGGGAGAGGGCGACTCGCCGCAGGCGAGCGGGAGAGGGAGCGAGCAATAGCGAGCCTGCCCAAGGCCCGACGGCAGAAGTAAGAAGACCCTCACCCCCCGCTTCGCGGGTCCCTCCTCTCCCGCATGCGGGAGAGGGACAGGAAGGACGACATGCTCAAGCTCATCATCGGCAACAAGGCCTATTCCTCCTGGTCGATGCGCGGCTGGCTCGCCGCCAAGCAGTCGGACCTGCCGTTCGAGGAACTCGTCGTCCCTATGTTCGGCGAGGAATGGAGCCAGGCGCGCGAAGGCGACGAGTTCGCGCCCTCCTCGGGCAAGGTCCCGATCCTCTGGGATGGCGACACGGTGGTGTGGGACAGCCTGGCGATCGTCGAATATCTCGCGGAGAAGTCGAAGCGCGACCGCTTCTGGCCGGCCGACGCCGCTGCGCGCGGCATGGCCCGCTCGATGGCGGCGGAAATGCATTCCAGCTTCGCCAATCTGCGCCGCGAGCACAGCATGAACGTGCGCAAGATCTTTCCTCGGAAGGACCTGTCGCCCGCGGTGCGCGAAGAGGTCGAACGCATCCTGATGCTCTGGGCGCAGGCGCGCGCCAGGTTCGCGGGCACGGGCGATTTCCTGTTCGGCGACTGGTGCGCGGCCGACATAATGTACGCGCCCGTGGTAACCCGCTTCGCCAGCTACTCGATCGCCCTGGCCCCCTTCGCGCAGGCCTATGCCCGCGCCGTGCTGGAACACCCCCACGTCCGCGAATGGATCGAAGCGGCGCAGGACGAACCCTGGGTCATCGAAAAGTACGAGGTCGAGGCGGAGGGGTAAGGCCTCAGACCGCCCACCGTCATCCCGGCGCAAGCCGGGATCCAAGGTCGCGCGGCCCTTGAACCGGAACAAAGGCTTTTGCACCGGCTTCGCTGCCCCGGTGATCTTGGATCCCGGCGTCCGCCGGGATGACGCTTTCCCGAAGCAGATTCGGTCTGCTGCGCTCGGCTCGTCAGTAAGCCGTCCCGTCCTTTCGCCGAAAGGTCTGGCTCGGCCCGTCCAGATGCAGGTCGATGTCGGGATAATGGCAGTCGCTGCCCGCCTTCCGCCCCACCGCCACCAGCACGCAATCCTCCGCAGCTTCGTTCACGAAATGGTGGCCGTTCGCCGCGCCTTTCGGGAACACCGCGAGATCGCCCGGCCGCATCGGCGTGCGCGCATTGTCCTCGATCAGCACGGCCTCGCCCGCGACGATCACGACAAGCTCGTCCTCTTCCTGATGCCAGTGCCGCTGGCTCGAAGCCGCGCCGGGCTTCAGGACGACGTGGCTCGCCCCGAAATCGGCAAGTCCCGCGAAGTCGCCCACCCGGCGGTAATGACGCCCGGCGACCGCCTCGTGGTACGGGGCCGGGTACCCCGTCCGGTTGGTGGACTCCACCGCGTTGAGGTCGACCTTGGGCATGCGCGGGGCTCCTGTGCTTTGCGCCGCCGTCTTGCTAATCGGCCGCGATGCCGACTGCAATCGATCTTCCCGCCGCGCTCGATCCGGTCGACCTGGCGTCGCGCCTGCTCGCCTGCGCCAGCGTCACGCCGGCGCGCGGGGCGGTGTTCGACGTGCTCGAAGGCGCGCTGACCGCATCCGGCTTTGCCGTGCATCGCTTCCTCGCCGGCGACGAAGGCGTCGAGAACCTGTTCGCCACCCGCGGCTCCGGCGCGCCGCACTTCGCGTTCGCGGGCCACCTCGACGTCGTGCCGCCGGGGCCCGGCTGGTCGGGCGACCCCTTCGAACCGGTATTGGCCGGCGGCCTGCTGCGCGGGCGCGGCGCGGTGGACATGAAGGGTGCCGTCGCGGCCTTCGCCGCCGCGGCGTCGGGCGCCGTTCACGGCGGCACGCTGAGCCTCATCATCACCGGCGACGAGGAAGGCCCGGCCGCCCACGGCACGGTCGCGCTGATCGACTGGATGCAGGGCCGCGGCATCGCGCCCGACGCAATCCTGGTCGGCGAACCGACGTCGGAGGCGGTGCTCGGCGACACGTACAAGATCGGCCGGCGCGGCTCGGTCAACATGTGGATCGAAATTCCGGGTGTGCAGGGCCACGTCGCCTACCCGCACCTTGCCGACAATCCGGTGCGCAGGCTCGCCGCCGTTCTCGCGCGGCTGCACGCGCTGGAGCTGGACGGCGGCAACGCTTGGTTCCAGCCGTCCAATCTCGAAGTGACGGACGTCTCGACTGACAACCCGGCCAGCAACGTCACGCCCGCCGCCGCACGCGTCCGGCTCAACATCCGCTACAACGACGGGCAACGCGGCCCCGATCTCGTCGCCCGCGTCCGCGCTGTCGTCGAGGACGCCGCCCCCGGCGCCACCCTGCGCGCCGCGATCTCGGGCGAGGCGTTCCTGTCCACCCCCGGCCCCCTCGCCGACGCGCTCGCCGCATCCATCGCGGCGGTGACCGGCAGGATTGCCAAACCGTCCACCACCGGCGGCACATCCGACGCGCGCTTCCTGTCGAAGCTCTGCCCGGTGGTGGAGTTCGGCCTGCTCAACGCGACGATGCACAAGACGGATGAGGCGGTGGCGGTGGCCGACCTCCACGAGATTACGCAGATCTACCGCACGCTGATAATCCGCATGCTGCCCAAACCCTGAGAAGCTGGCGTGGTCGCAAATTCCTCCCCGGCTTTTGCCGGGGAGGGGGACCATTTCGCGAAGCGGAATGGTGGAGGGGTTTTGCAGCGCCGTATCTCTCGCGCGGCAACACCCCTCCACCACGCTGCGCGTGGTCCCCCTCCCCAGCTTCCGCCGGGGAGGACGCAATCTGACCCCTGCGCCGGAACACGGTCTTCAGGGCCCGGCTACCCTGCCGTAGACCTCACACCGATACCGAGCGCCGATCAGCCCGTGCGATCTTCCAAATTCCTCCCCGGCTTTTGCCGGGGAGGGGGACCATTTCGCGAAGCGGAATGGTGGAGGGGTTTTGCAGCGCCGTATCTCTCGCGCGGCAACACCCCTCCACCACGCTGCGCGTGGTCCCCCTCCCCAGCTTTCGCTGGGGAGGACGCAACCTAAGCCCCTCTCCGCAACACGATATACAACGCCCCCGCCCCGCCATGCCTGGGCGCTGCATTGCGCACCGCCGCGATCCGCGCCGCATGCCGCGAAGCGTGCAGCCAGTCCCCAACGACTGCCCGGATGGCCCCCCGCCGCACCGGGGGCGCCGCGCTCGTCGGCGGCCGGCCCGTGATCAGCAGCACAACGCGCGCGCCCTGGGCCTCCGCCCGCGCCAGCCCCGCGTCCAGCGCTTCGTACGCCGTGCCGAGGCTATGCCCGTGCAGGTCGATCGTCATGTCGGGCGTCGCCTCGCCCCGCGCCAACCGCCGGTCCCAACTGCCGTCCAGCGTCGTACCCGGCTTCGGCCGCGCCGGGGCCGTGCGAGTAACCGGCTGAGCTTTGAAGGGCACGGGCGCCCTGGTCGCCGGAGGCGCCGTCACGGCCTCGTTTGCCGGCACCGCCGCCGGCCGCTCCCGGAACGCGCGCACCTCGCGCGTCACCCGTTCCCACAAGGCGGCTTCTTCAGCGCTGAGCGCGCGCATCGCCGCCGGTGCGGAGCCTCGCCACCGTGCCCTTGGGCAGCAGGATCAGCGCGTCCCCGCGCGCCTGCATCCCCCCGGCGATCAGCTTGGCCTGCTCGCCCGCGCCCCAGAACGTGTCGAACCGGTTGGCCCCGCGGATCGCGCCACCCGTGTCGTGGGCCACCCACAGTCCGCTCGCCTCCGGCTTGTCCAGGCTGAGCAGCACGGGCGCGCCGTAGGGTACGAACTTGGGGTCAACCGCGATGCTCGAACGGCCCGTCACCGGCACGCCGATCGATCCCAGCGGGCCGGGACCGGTCAGTTCCTGGAAAAAAACATAGCTCTTGTTCTCCGCCATGATCGCCCGGCCCGCTTCCGGGTTGGCGCGCAACCAGCCGACGATGCCTTGCATCGACGTCTGCCCGGGTCCCAGCAGCCCGCGCTCCTTCATCACCCGCCCGATCGCGACATATTCGCGCCCGTTCTGCCCGGCATAGCCGATGCGCATGACGCTGCCGTCGGGCTGCCGCAGCCGGCCCGAACCCTGAATCTGCAGGAAGAACATCTCGATCGGGTCCGCCGCCCAGGCGATCTCCAGCCCCTTGCCGGCCAACGCGCCCGCGTCGATCGCCGCCCGGTCGTGGTACAGCACAAACGCGCCCGTCTCGTCATACCGCCCGCGCCCCGTCTTGCCGTCCGCGAACGTGCCCTGCACCAAATCGGGCGGCACCCGGTACACCGGCACGTCGAAGCCCGGCATGCGCACGCGCGATCCTGCGATCTCCGGTTCGAAATAGCCGGTGGCGAACGCCCGCCCGTCGCCGACGCGTGCCACTTCGAAATGTTCGCGAAAGAAGCCCGCCGCGTCCGCGTCCGTGTACCCGACGGGAAGCGCCACCGCGCACGCCGCCGCCCAGTCACCCGGCTGCGTCAGGCCGGATGCGTCGTTGCGCTTGGAAATGGCCGAACAGCTCCGCTTGAAGCTTTCATAGCCAGCTCGCGCCGTCGCCGCGGGAACCTCAGCAGCGGCCGACACCAGCACCGCGCCGGCCTGCACGGCGTTCGCCGGCGGCGGTGGCGGTGCCGGCACGGGCGCCGGCGCTTGCACGGGCGGCTGCGGCATGGGGACTGGCTGGGGCGCCTCGCGCCGGCCGACGCACGACGCCAGCGCGAGCGCCAGGAACAGCACCGCGCCCCTGGCGCGGCCCGAGGGCGTGTTGAAGAACTGCGGTGGACGGCTACGCGCCTGGCGCGGGGTGCGCAAACGAATGACGCCTGCGGGATCGGCAACGAAGTGGAGAGTCTTCACCGGCCGCTGGTAACCGGTTTGGTTCAAAATGTCAAGCCCAAACTGATCAATACCTGTTCACCCATGGCCTAGTCGGCGTCGTCGGTTTCGATCAGCAGCCAGTTGGGGTCCACCGCGTCCAGGTTGCGCCCGAACGTCCAGATCTCGTGCGTCTGCACCGCGTCCGACAGGGTTCCGGCCACGACCTGGCCCTCGGCATCGCGCGTGATTGCCGCGATATCGGCATCGAAGCGCACGGCGATGATCGCGTTGCGCCCGTTCAGCGTGGCGGTCTCGATCCGCGCGCTTTCGATCATCACCAGCCGGTTGTCGAGCACATGGCCCGCCGTGTTGCGTTCGGCGATCGCCGCGCTGAACGCCCGCCGCACGTCCGTGTCGACCAGGTCCTGCAGCTCGGCCTCGTCGCCGCGCCAGAACGCCTCCAGGATCATGCGGTACGCCGCCTTCGAACCTTCCAAGAATTGTCCGACGTCGAAGCTCGCATCGGCGGCGATGATCGCCTTGATGCCATCGGCCGCGGCGGGCTCGAACACATTGCTGCGCGGAGCGTCGTTCTCCACCGTCTCGCCCACGGGCGCAATGGTGCGCATGTCAACGCGCGGCTCGGCCACGGTCGCGATGGGCTGCTGTTCATGCCCCGTGCGCTCGCCCAAAACCTGGTACAGCCGCAGGCCGACGAAGATGGCGATCATGGCCATGATGATGATCGTGATCACGACTAAAGCTCCGAAGCGAAAAAGGGCGTGGCGTCGCCGTTCGCCGATGTAGGGGCAGCGTGGCGTCTTTGGAAGCGCTTGTCCAGCAAACGGGCGGCATTGCACCCCCCTCGCGCCGCTGCTAGTCGCGGCGCCTCTTCATCCGAGCGCAAACGGGCGCTCCTACGACAAGGTTGACGCATGGCCTCCCACGCCCCTCTCGACACCACCGACGGCGAAGGCCCGCTCGCCAACGGCGAGGATCTCGGCCCGCAGGTCGGCGTCATTTCGCAATATGTGAAGGACTTGTCGTTCGAAAACCCGAACGCGCCGCAGGTCTACCAGTGGCAGGGCCAGCCCAAGATCGACGTGCAGTTCAATATCGGCAGCCAGAAAGTCGGCGAGGACGTCTTTGAAGTCGCGCTCAAGGTCGAAATCACCGCCAAAGCCGACGAAGGCTCCGCCTTCGCGGTGGAACTCGTCTACGCCGGCCTGTTCGCGCTTCGCAACATTCCCGACGAACATCTGCAGCCCTTCCTGCTCGCCGAAGCGCCGCGCATCCTGTTCCCCTTCGCGCGTCGCGTCATCGCCGACGCGGTCCAGGACGGCGGCTTCCCGCCTTTGTATCTGGAGCCGATCGATTTCGCCGGCCTCTACGCGGCGCAGAACGGCCAGGGCGAGATCGGCATCGGCGAACCGCTCGGCCAGGCGTGACGCCGGCTCGCGGGGCCGACGCGGGGTGAACCTCTACAAGACGATGGGCTCGATCGGCGGCCTGACCAT
>DASQNO010000075.1:0-5278 GCA_035644935.1 Sphingomonadaceae bacterium | reverse complement strand
GTAGGCGAGCACAGTCACCGCTTCGCCGGGCCGCACCACCGCCGCCTTGCCCAGCGGTACGGTATAGTGACCGTCGGGAACCTCGGCCATCGGGTGCTTGGCCCACGGCGTCACCGGCCGTTCGTAGAAGCCGTCGAACGGGCCGTTGTAGATGCGCTTGGGCTCGAAGAAGACGACCGGATCCGGATCCTCGATCGCGGCGATCAGCAGGCCCTTAGCATCGTACGGATTGGACGGGATCACCGTCTTGATGCCGACGACGTGCGCGAACAGCGCCTCGGGGCTCTGCGAGTGCGTCTGCCCGCCGAAGATGCCGCCGCCATAGGGCGAGCGGATGACCATCGGCAGCGACCATTCGCCGGCGGTACGGTACCGCATGCGTCCGGCCTCCGACACGATCTGGTCGAAGGCGGGGTAGATATAGTCGGCGAACTGGATCTCGACCACGGGACGCAGGCCGTAGGCGGCCATGCCGATTGCGGTGCCCAGGATGCCGCCTTCGGCGATCGGGGTGTCGAACACGCGGGTGCGGCCGTATTTCTTCTGCAAACCTTCGGTCGCGCGGAAGACGCCGCCGAAGAAGCCGATATCCTCGCCCATGACGACGATGTCGTCGTCGCGCGCCATGCACACGTCGTGGGCCGAGTTGATCGCCTGAATCATGTTCATAATCGTCACGGCCGGCTCTCCGCCACAGCCGCTTGCTGCTGTTCCTTCAGATGCCATGGCAAGTCGGCGAAGACATCTTCGAACAGACTTTCAACCGGGTGATCCGACCCGTTGTTGAGCGTCCCCTGCCCTTCCGCCTCGCGCTGCGCGGCGCGCACGGAGTCAGAAAGCTCGGTCTTAAGCGCTTGATCGCGCTCGTCATCCCATTCGCCCATGCCGACCAGATGCTGAGTCAGGCGCGTGACGGGATCGCCGAGCGGCCACGCCTCGCCCTCGCCCTTGGGACGATATCCCGTCGGGTCGTCGGAGGTCGAATGGCCTTCGGCGCGGTAGGTGAAGTGTTCGATCAGCGTCGGTCCCAGATTGGCGCGGGCGCGGTCGGCGGCCCACATCGTCGCGGCATAGACCGCCAGCGCGTCGTTGCCGTCGACCCGCAGGCCGGCGATGCCATAGCCGATGGCGCGTGCCGCGAACGTGGTCAGCTCCGCCCCGGCGATGCCGCTGAACGTCGAGATCGCCCACTGGTTGTTGACGACGTTGAGCACCACGGGCGCGCGGTAAACGGCGGCAAAGGTCACGGCGTTGTGGAAATCGCCCTCCGCCGTTGCGCCGTCGCCGATCCAAGCCGCCGCCAGCCGCGTATCGCCCTTGATCGCGGACGCCATCGCCCAGCCCACCGCCTGCGGGTACTGAGTACCCAGATTGCCCGAGATCGAGAAGAAGCCGTAGTCGCGCGTCGAATACATGATCGGCAGTTGCCGCCCGCGCAGCGGATCGCCGCGGTTGGAATAGATCTGACACATCATGTCGCGCAGCGGATAATCGCGCGCGATCAGGATGCCCTGCTGGCGATAGGTTGGGAAGCACATCGTATCGCGGCCCAGCGCGTGCGCGCCGGCGACGGCGACCGCCTCCTCGCCGCTCGACTTCATGTAGAAGCTCGTCTTTCCCTGCCGCTGGGCGCGGTACATGCGGTCGTCGAACGCTCGCACGGTCAGCATGTCGCGCAGCATGCGGCGCAGCGTGTCCGGTGAAAGCTTCGGGTCCCAAGGACCGACCGCACGCCCGTCGTCATCGAGCACGCGCACGAGGCCGTAGCACAAAGCATGCGTTTCGGACGGGGGGGCGGCGATATCGGGCCGCGGCGCGGCGCCCGCGGCGGGAATCGCGATGTGCGAAAAGTCCGGCGTGTCGCCGGGACGGAACAGCGGCTCGGGCACGTGCAGGGCCAGAGCGGCCGTGTTGCGGCGGTTCGTCAGATCGTCATTATCCCTCATGTCCGTTGGGCCTTAAGCGGCTCGCCCCGCGTCGGCAACATGCGCGGACATCTTGCGGCGGCGGGCAAAACGGCTCTTGATTTCCGCCGCGCGTGCGAGTTAGAAAGTTTTTGCGGACCGGGCCCCTCTGGCGAATCGCGCAGCCCAGCTGACGCGACACGCGATGTCGGACCGCATCGAGCTGGCTCGATGCAGGCGCCCATGGCTAAAGCACCCGAGCCCTCTCGATCGATCGTGTAACGATTGTTTGAGGAGTGCCACCGAAATGAATCCGTTCACCTACAAGCTCGCGCTTATCCATCGTCGGCTGGACGAGGAGATCCGCGGCGAGTTGAAGCGCCGCCGGCCCGACTCGTTGCGGCTGTTGCGGCTGAAGAAGCTTCGGCTTGCGATCAAGGACCGCCTGTTCCGGCGCACGCCGCGAACCGCCTGATCGCCGGCGGTCGGCGGGCGTTCCCCTAGCGCCCGCCGGCCAAGCCGCCCCTTTCCCACCGAAACGCCCGCGGACCGGGCCCCTCTGGCGATCCACAATCGCGATGTCGGCCGCATCGAACGCATCGATGACCGGAGACACGCATGGAATTTCTGACGGACCTTTGGCTCGGCAAGCCGCTCTGGATGTGGCTCGGCTTTGTTGCAATCGTCGCCACGCTGCTGGCGCTTGATCTCGGGGTTCTCCACCGCAAACAGCGCGAGATCGGGGTGCGCGAAAGCCTGACCCTGTCCGCCGTTTACATCGCGCTCGGCCTTGGCTTCGGCGGCTGGGTGTGGTGGTACATGGGCGAGACCGCCGGTATACAGTACATCACCGGTTTCGTTATCGAGAAAAGTCTCGCCATGGACAATGTGTTCGTGATCGCGATGATTTTTTCCTACTTTGCAATTCCCCGGCTCTACCAGCACCGGGTGCTGTTCTGGGGCATCCTCGGCGTGATCGTGCTGCGCGCGATCATGATCGGCTTCGGCGCGGCGGCGGTGCAGCAGTGGGGCTGGGTGCTGTACGTCTTCGCCGCTTTCCTGATCTTCACCGGCATCAAGATGTGGGTGATGGCCGACAAGCAATATGATGTCGGCGCGTCGCCTTTGCTGCGCTGGGTCCGGCGCAAGTTCGGCGTGACTGACGAGCTTCACGGCGAAAAGTTCTGGGTGCGGCAGACGAATCCCGTGACCGGCAACGTTGGCTGGGTGATGACCCCGCTGTTCCTGGCGCTGATCATGGTAGAGTTCGTCGACGTCATATTCGCGGTGGACAGCGTGCCGGCGATTTTTGCGATCACCACCGATCCCTTCATCGTGTACACGTCAAATATCTTCGCTATCCTCGGCCTGCGCGCGCTCTACTTTGCACTCGCGGCGATGGTGGACCGGTTTCACTACCTCAAATATGCGCTGGCGTTGCTGCTGGTGTTCATCGGCTCCAAGATCTTCGTCGCGGACGCGCTTGGCCTGGCCAAGATCCCGCCGCCGATCTCGCTCAGCATCACCTTCGCAATCCTTGCGGCAGGGGTCGGTTATTCGTTGTGGAAGACGCGGGCGCGACCTGCCTTGGCCTAGTTCATATGTGAGGAGCCGTATTCAGCGGCTCCTCACCTCGGAATGGGAACTTGCACTCGCAAGATTGGACTACCCGCACGCAGGCCTCGCTTGGCCCCGCGATCCATTCACCCACTCGGGTTCACCAGGTTCACGGGTCAGTCGACGTGCCCCACAGCCTTTGTGACCGCCGCGGTGAACCCCGCGCCGGCGTTGCCTTCGAACCAGAACGGCGCCCGCGCCTTCTTGCGGCTGCCGACCTCATTCATGTCCGTGTCGTACACGCGGCCGTTGGCGACCGTGTAGCGGACGCTGGTCGTGTTGCGGATGTTCTCCAGCGGGTCGGCGTCGAGCACGACGAGGTCGGCGAGCTTGCCGGGTTCGATCGAGCCGATGTCGCGGTCGTAGCCCAGCGCGCGCGCCGGGTTGATCGTGCCGGTGGCAAGCGCCTGCATTGGCGTCATGCCGCCCATCGCGAAGCTCCAAATGTCCCAATGGGCACCCAGACCCTCGCGCTGGCCGTGCGCGCCGACGCTGGTGGGGATGCCGAGGTCCCCGATCTGCTTGGCGACGCGCGCGACGTTGAGCAGATTGTTCTCCTCGGGCGGTACCATGACGCGGCGTCGGCTACGCTCGTCCAACAGGCGGCGCGGCACCCACTTGGACAGGATCGGCTCCTTCCAGACCTCCGTGTTCTGGTACCAGTAATTCTCCCCGAACGGCCCGCCGTACGCGACCACCAGCGTCGGCGTGTAGGCGGTCTTGGACTGGCCCCAGAACTGCAGCACGTCGTCGTACACCGCGGCCACGGGAAGCGAATGTTCGATTGTCGTGTGCCCATCCGCAATCATCGTCATGTTGTGCTGGAACAGCGATCCGCCCTCGGGCACGACGTTGATGCGCAGTTCGCGCGCCGCCTGGATCACCATTTGCCGTTGGTCGCGCCGCGGCTGATTGTACGACTTGATCGACGATGCGCCCGCGGCCTTCAGCCGGCGCAGATGGCCGCGCGCGTCCTCCAGCGACTCGATCTTGGCGGTGAACGGCGTGGTTGCGCCATAGACGATCGTCCCGGTGGAAAAGATGCGGGGCGCAACGATCATGCCGGCCTTCTGGAGCTCGGCGGCGGCAAAGATCTCCGACGTGTCGTTGGACGGATCGTGGATCGTCGTGACGCCGTAGCCTAGCCCCGCGAACGCGACCCAGCTCTGCTGCGGGATGATCTCCTCCGTTCCCATGCTGCCGTGCCAGTGCGCGTCGATGATGCCGGGGATGATCGTCTTGCCCGCCGCGTCGATGCGGGTGGCGCCGGCGGGTACGGCGAGCCCCGCGCCGACCGCCTCGATGCGGTTGCCGTTGAGGATGATGGTGCCGTTCTCGATCACCTCATCGCCGCGCATCGTCACGATGCGCGCGCCGGTGATGGCAGTGCGGCCGGTCGGCGCATCGTAGGGCTGGCTGAAGCCAAGGTTGATCCCGCGTTCCGCCGGCTTGGCGATGGTTGCCGGGGCGCCCGGCTGGAACGCGAAGGTCTGGTTGAGATCGCGTGTGAAGAGTTCCGGCCCCAGGCTCCAGTTCAGGCGCGTCGAATTGTTCGACCAGTGCAGCCACTCGCCCGCGTCGCGCGTCACCTGGAACTGCGGCAGAGCCTTGTTCTCCGGGCCGATATCCACCGCCTTGCCGGTGACCACGAAGGGCATGACATAGGCCTGGAAGCGTTCGGACCAGGCGACCCACTTGCCGTCGGGGGAGACGGAGAACTCCGCCGCGTTCTGGCTGATCAGGTGCGTGCGCTCGTC
>DASQNO010000074.1:0-13808 GCA_035644935.1 Sphingomonadaceae bacterium | reverse complement strand
GGGTTTCTTGTCGCCGGGCCGGAAGAAGCCCCTCCACCATCCCGCTGCGCGGGACGGTCCCCCTCCCCTGCAAATGCAGGGGAGGACGGATCAACCAAGCCGTATCGAACTCTAGTGCGCGAAGACCGGGGTTCCCTCGCCCGCCTCATCCCCGTGAGCCTCGCCTTCGATCCGAGGCACCAGCAGGTGGATCGCCGCCAGGGCGGCCAGATACGACCCCGCGCACACGTACAGCATCGGCGCATAGCCGCGGCCCGCGTCGAGAGACCAGCCGGCGAATTCGATCATCGCCATGCCGCTGAGGTTGCCTGCGAAGGCGGCGATGCCGATGGCGGTGCCGACGACGCGCGCCGCGAACAGATCGGTGGCCAGCCCGAACAGGTTGGTCGAAAAGCCCTGGTGCGCGAACAGCGCGGTGCCGAGCAGCAGCGCCGCGATCCACGGGTTGTCCGTCAGCAGCACGAGCGGGATGACGAGAATGATCAGCGCGTAGAGGAGCATCGTGCCCTTGCGCGCCCGGTTCACCGATACGCCGCGCCGCAGCAGGCGCGTCGTCAGCCAGCCGCCGCTCAGCGCGCCCATCGCGGCCATCGCGTAGACCAGCGCCACCGGCAGCCCGAGCTTGCCCTGGCTGAGCCCGAACATGCGGTTGAAGATGTCCGGCGCGAAGAACAAAAGGAACCACCAGACCTGATCGGTCAGCGCCTTGCCCGCGATCAGCGCCCAGGTTCGCCGCTCCTTGAGCAGCGATGCCCATGGCACGGACGGTTCGGCTTCGGTGGTCGCGCCCGGCTGCGGCGGCAAGCGAACCGCCAGCCACGCGAACACCCAGATGATGCCGAGCCCGCCGGCGATGAGGAACGTCGCCTGCCAGCCCATCCACAGCGCCAGAAAGGGGATCGTCAGCGGCGTGATCACTGCGCCGATGTTGGGCGCCATGTTGCCGATGCCGAGCACCGTCGAGCGCTCCTTAGGCCCGAAATAGGTCGCGGCAGTCTTGACCGCCGCCGGGGTCCCGACCGCCTCCGCCGCGCCCAGCGCGGCGCGGGCCGCTATGAAGCCCCCCACGGTGGTCGTGAAGGCGTGCGCCATCGCCGCCAGGCTCCACGCGAACACGCCGGCGGCGAACCCGCGGCGCAGGCCGACCTTGTCGATGAACCAGCCGGTGCCCAGGAAGGCGAGCGCGGCGGAGAACTGGAACGCGGAGCCCATGTGGCTGTAGTCGCGGTCCGACCAGTCGAACTCCGCCTGCAACGTCGGCTTGAGCAGCGCTAGGATCTGGCGGTCGACGTAGTTGAGCATGATGGCGATGAAGACGAGCGCCACGATCAGCCACCGCCGCCGGTCCATCGCTTGCGCTTCCGCCATTTTCATCTCCCCGCGTTTGCGGTAGGATAGCGTTGTCATAGAAATGCGAAAGCCTTTGTTTGATCCGGCGGAATGGCCGATCGACGCGGGAGGAGAAGGCTTGGGCGCGGGAAGCGAAGGTCGGGAGACGGACGTGGTCGACGGTGCGGCGCTCGCCGCGGCGGTGAGGCCCACAGCATTCGCCAGGATGATCGGACCTCCCCGTGCGCTCGCGCCCGGCCTGGCCGTCGTCGCGGCGGTGGTGCTCGCCGCCGGGTTCGTCGCCGACCACGCCGGCGCGCCGCTCACCCTTCTGGCGTTGCTGATCGGACTGGCGCTGAACGGCCTGCGCGACGACGCGCGTCTGGCGCCGGGTCTCGCCTTTGCGTCGCGAACGCTGCTTCGCGTGGCGATCGTGCTGCTGGGCGCGCGGGTGACCGTGGCGCAGATCGCCGACCTGGGAGTTCTGGCGTTCCTTGCCGTCGCCACGATCGTGGCCGCGACGATCGCCGTCGCGGTGCTGGCGGCGCGCGCGATGGGCCTGGGCGCCGCGTTCGGCGCGCTGGCGGGTGGCGCGGTCGCGATTTGCGGGGCATCCGCGGCGTTGGCATTTGCCGCGCTGCTTGGCGAAAAGCGCGTCGGCCGGGCGCAGCTCAGCATCGTGCTCGTCGGCATTTCGGCATTCAGCGCCGCGGCGATGTTCCTCTACCCGCTGCTGATGCGCGCGCTAGGCGTCGACAGCCAAACCGCCGGTTTCGTGGTCGGGGCGTCGATCCACGATGTCGCGCAGGCGCTTGGTGCCGGCTTCTCGCTGTCGGCCGAAGCGGGGGAGACCGCGTCGGTGGTGAAGCTCACCCGCGTCGCGCTGCTTGCCCCGGCGCTGGGCGTGGTCGCCTTGTTCCTGCGCGGCAGCGGCGGCGGTGAAGGACGGGGCGCCGTCGAGGTTCCGTGGTTCGTGCTCGGCTTCTTCGCGCTGGCGGCACTCAATTCGGCGGTGGCGCTGCCGGCGGCGGCCACTGCGGGAGCGGGGACGGCAGCGACCTGGCTGCTGGCCGGCGCGGTCGCCGCGACCGGGATCCGCTCGCCGCTGGGCGATCTTCTGAAAGGCGGGCCGCGCCCGTTGCTGGTCATCGCGATCGCCAGCACGGCCGCGCTGGGCCTGTCGCTCGCGGCGGCGCTGCTGCTGGTTCGCTAGGCCTCGGGCGACGCCGTGGACGAACGCTCGATGAGATCAAAGGGAAGTTCGCGGCGTTCTTTGCCGTCGGCGCCGCGGAACAGCAGGTCGGCGGCGGCGTAGGCCATATCGCGCGTCGGCTGCCGTATGGTGGTCAGCGGCGGCCACACGAGGCTGGCGAGGTCCGTGTCGTCGAAGCCCGCGATCGACAGCTGTTCGGGCACGCGCAAACCTTTGGCGTGCGCGGTGGCGAGAACGCCGGCGGCCATGTCGTCGCTGCTGGCGAAGATGGCGGTGGGGGGAACAGGCAGAGCGAGCAGCGCTTCGGCCGCGGCGGAGCCCGAACGGAAGTCGAACAACCCCTGTTCGATCAGCGACGGATCCGCGTCGATCCCTGCGTCGGCGAGCGCCGCGCGGTAGCCCGAAAGCCGCTGCGCGCTGGCCGCGTACTTGGCGTGACCGACCACGAAGCCGATCCGCCGATGCCCGAGGTCGACCAGCCGCTTTGTCATGGCGTAGGCGGCGGCGTGGTTGTCGATAAACACCGACGCGCTGCGCCCAACGTCGACGCCCGGCGTTATCCGCACATAAGGAACGCCGCGCCGTTCGAGCTGCGCGAGCACCGACGCATTGTCGCACACCGGCGGCGTCAGGATCAGGCCGTCCGGCGCGGCGGTATCGAGCAGTCCGGTGATGCCGTCGCCCGCATCGCCGGCGCCGCCGTAAGGTTGCGCGATCATGCGCACGCCTTCCTCCTCGCAGCGGGCGCGGACGCCTTCCTGGACGGCGAAGACATAGTAGGGGCTAGGATTGTCCCAGATCAGCGCCACCTGGAAAGACCGGCCGCCGGCGAGACTGCGCGCCGCGAGGCTGGGGCGGAACTGCAGCGCGGCCATGGCGGCCTCGACCCGCAGCCGCGTCTCGTCGCGGACGTAGCGCTCCTTGTTGAGCACCCGCGACACGGTCTTCACGGACACCCCCGCCGCCGCGGACACGTCCTTGATGGTAGCCCCCATGGATGGGCCGTATCGTGTCCGCTTCCGGGCGTCCAGCGGGGCTCCGAGGCGGATCCCCGAACTACCGAACCGCCTCCGCTTCGGGGCGGAAGACCCTTCTGCGACGGACGCGGCTGAGCCGCTTGCCGTTCAGACCGGGGCGGGCGGTTGCGGGTGGTTGGGAACGAGCACGAGCGTGTCGTTCTCGACCCGCCACGATTTCAAGCGGGACAGGAAGTTCATTCCTAGAACGTTGATGTCGCCGAACGCGGGCGAGACGACCACCGGCAATTGGCGCGCGACGATGGTCCCGAAGCGGAGTTCGGGCACCGTCGCGGTTTTGGCGCGCACGGCGCCGTTGGCGGTCTTCAGGATCACGGGGACGACGCCCTCGCGGGGGTTCAGCCCGGCGTCGCGCGCCGTCTCCTCCGACACGGCGGTGATCGTCGCGCCGCTGTCGATCAGCATGCGGCGTTCGGCGTCGCCGATGCGCACGCGCGCCCAGAAATGCCCGTCGCGCGACATGGCGATGCGGACCTCCTCGCCGACGACCTCCTGCCCGTCCAGTTTCATCTTGGACGCGAAGCGGCCGAACATCGGATCGAAATCCTTCCACTGCCCGGCGACGAGAACCAGCACCCCGATGATCAAGGCCCAGCTCGCCACCCCGAGCATCACGCGCATCAGCGGCACGCGGCGCGCGATCAGCCCGGCCAGCAGGATCGCGCCGAGCACCAGGTACAGCGAACCGTGGGTGGACAGGTCGGGCAGGGTCATCGCGGGTCCTCGCCGATGGGACAAACCACGCGGCTTGTTTGATATGATGCGGCGCCCGGCACAGACAATCCCGCGCCGCGCGCCCGGGCACCCGGGTGGTCAGCGCCCGTGCCGGGTGCGATAAACGGCCGGATGGAAACGCGATCGCCACCGTGGCGCTGCGGGGTCGCGGCGCTGGCCGGGCTGCTGCTGGCGGCGCCGCTCGCGCCGGCATGCGCGGAGAATTCGGCGGCAGTAGCGCGGGCGTGGGGCTTCGACCGCAGCGACCTCCGGCCGCACCCCGGCGTCCGCTTCGGCGTGCTGGCCAACGGCATGCGTTATGCGGTGATGCGCAACGCGGTCCCGGGGGACGGACTGTCGGCAAGGCTGCACATCGCGGCGGGCGCCACCGCGCAAGGGGCGCGGCAGGACGGCTACATGCACCTCATCGAACATCTGATCTTTGAAGGTTCGGCCAACCTGCCCAGGGGCGCTCTGCTGCTGATGCTGCCGTCCCAGGGCTTGCGGCGCTTCGCCGACTTCAACGCGGCGACCGCTCCCGGCGAAACGCTCTACCGGCTCGACATCGCCAAGGCGGACGCGCGCGCGCGCGCAACCGTTCTCACCGTCATGCGCGAGGTCGCCAGCCAATTGGTCTTCGACCGGCGCACCGTTGCCCGCGCCAAGACGGCGGTGCTGGCGGAACTGGCCGGGCGCGACACGGTGCGCGACCGCATCATTGCGGCGCAGACGGCCTGGCTCATGCCCGGTAGAAGACCTGCAGGCGCGGCGCTGGCGGGCAGCGCCGGGAGCATACGGGGCGCAGGCGGCGAGGCGCTGCGACAGCTCTACGCGCGCACGTACGTGCCGGAACGCACGACGCTGGTGCTCGTCGGCGATTTCGATCCCGTGGCGGCGGAGGCGGAGATCGTCGCGCGCTTTGCCGATTGGCAGGCGCAGCGGCCGCTGCCGCCGCCCTCTCCGACGACGACGTCCGGCGCGACTGCCGCGACACCAGTCGCCGCCGCGCCGCGCCGCCGCCGGGCCGGGCTTTTCGTCGATCCCGCCGCGCCGACAAGCGTGGTGATCGCGGCCGTCGGTGCGGTGACGGGCGCCGATGCGGTGGATGGGCGGGACACGGCTTTCAATCAGCATCTCGCCGCCGAGATGCTCAGCCGGCGCCTCGCCCGCACGGCGCCCTCGTCGGGAGGCAGCGCGGCCGTTTACGGCGACTTCGGCACGGCGCGGGTCGCGCGGATCGACCTGGCGGCGCCCGATCGGGACTGGCGGCGCGCCCTGCGGACCGGTTCGGATGCGCTGGCGGCCGTGCTCGCGACGGGCTTCACGCAAGCGGAACTGGACGCGCAGCTGGCGGTCAGCCGCGACGCGCTGCTGGCGGCAGCGGCGCCGCGCAGCAATCCACGGCTGGCGGACGGCATTGCTGACGCCGTCGGGCGCGGGATCGTGTTCACAGCGGCCGCCAATGCCTCGGCCGCCTTGGCGTACCTCGACCGGGTCCGGCTGGCGGAGGTCAACGCCGCGTTTCGGACGGCGTGGTCGGGGCGGGAGCGGCTCGCCTTCGTAACGCACGACGAAGACATCCCAGGCGGCGAGGCGGCCGTCGCCGCGGCTTTGATGGAGGGCGCGGGCGCGCCGGGAAGCTATGAAGCTATGTCGCGTCGGGCCGCTGGCCTCCTCGGCAAGCTGACCGTGCCAGGTGAACTGAGTGCGCGCCCGACACGGCGGTAAACATTGGTGTTCGGAGACGTCGCTCAGGCGGCGACGTCGCACAGGCTGTTCTAACCTGCATTGGTCTTAACCTCTTCGCTGCTAGGGTGTGAGCCGGAGCGGATGGAAGGGACGAATTGTTTAAAAGCGGATCGGCCTTCCGGAGCGACGCGCGTCCGGTTCCGCTTTTGGCGACGCCTTTCTCGGCGGGCAGATGAAGCATAATCCCGCCCGTGAATTCCGGGATGCGGCCGCACGTGCAAGCGTCGGCGCGGCCACCGCCTCGCCCTTCCAGCAGGCGCCTGAAGTCGGGGTGTCGCGTCCACGCCGCCTCAGAGCGCGGCGGGACCTTGAGGCCGCGGCGGATTTCAGCGAATATGTCTACTGGGTGACCGATGCCGCCGGCATCGGCATCGACATGAGTCACCAATGGACCGACATCACCGGCTTTGAGGTAGACGACAGTCTCCGGAACGGATGGCGCCAGGCGGTTCATGCCGACGATTACCGCTCGGTGCTGCGTAGCTGGCGAACGGCACGCCGAAACAAGCGCATCGTCGCTTGTGAGCTCCGCCTGCGCCATCGGGACGGCAGCTACCGCTGGGTTCAGCTACGCGCCAAGGCCAAGCTCAATGTGCACCAGCAGGTGGAACGCTGGTACGGCACCCTCGCCGACATCGAAGACCGGAAAGTCGCCGAGCTGGCGTTACGCACCAGCGAGGCGCTGTCCCGCAGCATGCTGGAAGCCAGCGCCGACTGCATCAAGCTGCTGGGCTTGGACGGGTGCATCGAGTTCATGAACGCGCCCGGGATGCGCGCTATGGAAATCGACGATTTCGCGACCATTCAGGGCAAGCGCTGGTGCTCGCTATGGCCCGGCGAGGGAAAGGCCGAAGCCGTCGAGGCGGTCCAGAAGGCCTCGTCGGGAGAAACCGCGCGCTTTAACGCCTTTCGGCCCACTGCGCATGGCGCCCATCGCTGGTGGGACGTCGTCGTCAGCCCCATTCTGGGCACCCGCGGCGAGGTCAAGCAGATCCTGGCCGTCTCGCGCGACACCACCATTCATCGCCGAACCTCGGAAAGCCTGCGTCTGGCTAGCGAGCAGGATGCCCTAACGGGGCTGGCCAACCGCGGCGCGTTCCAGTCGCATCTCGACGCCGCCGCCCTTCGCGCCATGAAGAACGGCAGCAAGCTTGGCCTGCTCGTGTTCGACCTGGACCATTTCAAAAGCATTAACGACACTCTGGGGCACCCGGCCGGCGATCATCTCCTGCGCAGCTTCGGGGAGCGGCTGAAGGAATGTTCGCGCGCCTCCGATTTCGTCGCGAGACTTGGAGGCGACGAGTTCGCGGTGATCGTCGAAAACCTGAAGGAGGAAGACGACCTGCTGCTCGCCGCGACGTCCCTCCTCAACCGTGTCAGAGCGCCGGTATTCTACGACGGCCGTGCGGTCCCGTCCGGCGCCAGCATCGGCGGCGCCGTCTTCCCGCGGGACGCGGGCAACGCCAACGACCTTCTGAAGAACGCCGACACCGCGCTCTACGCCATCAAGGCGGACGGGGGCGACGGCGTCACCATGTTCCATCAGCATATGCGGCAATCCGCGCAGCTCATCGCCTCCCAGATGAGCCTCGCGCGCGGCGCGGTTGGCGACAAGCTGATCCTGCCTTTCTATCAACCGAAGGTACGGCTGGAGACGGGGCGGATCTATGGCTTCGAAGCGCTGCTTCGCTGGACCCACCCGAGCACGGGGATCCAAAGTCCCGAGACGATCTTCGAGGCGTTTCGCGACTACCAGCTGGCGTCGGCGATCGGCGAGCAGATGCAACTGGCGGTGGCGCGCGACGTGGCCACATGGTGCGAGGCGGGCGTGGAGTTCGGGACGATCTCCATCAACGCGTCGCCGAGCGAGTTCCTGCGCGACGATTATGCCGAGCGGCTTCTGACGCGCCTGGCGCTGATGGGCGCCGATCCGCGCCGGATAGAAATCGAAGTGACCGAACATGCCTTTTTGAACAGGGCCGCCGAGTATGTCAGCCGGGCGATCAGCACGTTGAGCTCGGCGGGCATTCGCATTTCGCTCGACGACTTCGGCACGGGCTACTCCTCGCTGTCGCACATCAAGGATTTTCCGGTCGACATTCTGAAGATCGACCGTTCGTTTGTAGGCGAAATCGAGAGGGGCGGGGAAAGCGCGGCGATCGTAACCGCCGTGATCGGCCTTGCTCACAATCTTGCCCTGGAGGTCGTCGCGGAAGGCGTGGAGACCGACGCGCAACGGGAGTTTCTGATGCAGAAAGGCTGCGACTTCGGGCAAGGGTACCTGTTCGGTCACGCCGTACCGGCCGACGAGGTCGCGAGCTTTCTGGTCAGATAGGCAGGTCGCCGGTTTCGCCCCGGGAGAGCGAAGTCATCAACTCCATCAATCGCGCCGCGTGCGCTTGGCTGGGCGCGTCGAATGAAGCCGCCAGCACCCTGACGTGGCGAGCGATGAAAATCGACGACCCGTTATAGGCCATGTGCCAGCCGTCGAAGCGACGGGTCACGTCCTTCTCTTCCCGAACCGTTCGCACGTCTTTGTGCCGCGGGTCGCGCCCGATGCTGACCATCAGTTGATCGATCGCGTCCGCCGGGCCCTCGAGCAGCTGCGCAAAATTGTCGTTCGTGAAAATCAGCGCCCCCGTGACTTCCAAGGATTGGTTGCGCGGACGCGCGACAGCCAGGATGTCTTCGATGTCCGACCCGTCGGCGTCCATTCGCAGCGCGGAGCGGCTGACATAAAGGAGACTATTGATCATCATCGTTCCAATCTTTTCGCCAAGCACACGTAAGAGGTCCGTGGAGCCACCACTGGTTGTTTGCGACATTAAGTCCAGATCAATCAGTCTAAGCGCCTGTTCAGGTTAATGGATTGGCATTCGGGGTCTTGAAGAGCGCGAACCGCGAAGCCGATCACGGGGCGGCGTCGACATCCACCTTTTCCGGCTATTGCCGCGGTACGCCGGCCGGTATGCTCCCGACCGAAGCGCATCGGCGCCAGGAGATGGCGGAGTTCATGCGCGGTTGGGGGGCCATGCTGATCGCGGCGCTGATCGCGGCCGTGCTGGCCGTGGTCGGCACCACGCCGCCGCGGCCGGCGGGCGCGGATGCGTCGGCCACCTCGTTCTCGGCAACGCGCGCCATGCGCGATGTGCGCACGATCGCGCGTGCGCCGCACCCGGTGGGCAGCGCCGAGCATGCGCAAGTGGTCGGGGCGCTGGAGGCGCGGCTGCGCTCGCTCGGGCTGAAGGTGGCGGCTTCGGCCTATCCCCTGAGCGCCAAGGGCGCGGCGACGCTGAAGCGGCAGGGCGGCACGGCCGCGCCGGCGCGGATCGTCAACCTCTCCGGCGTCCTGCCGGGACGCGACCGGACGTTGCCGGCGCTGCTGCTGATGGCGCACCATGACAGCGTCGTGGGCTCGCCGGGCGCGCCGGACGACGCCGCCGGCGTCGCGGCGATCCTGGAAATCGTGCGCGCGCTGCGGGCTGGCGGGCGGCCGCTTCGCGATGTTGTCGTGCTGTTCACCGATGGCGAGGAGCTGGGTCTCGAAGGCGCGACAGCCTTTTTCGGGCGCGATCCCCTGGCCGCGCGCGTCGGGATGATCATCAACCTGGAGGCCAGGGGCGGCGGCGGCAGGACGTCGATGTTCGAGACCGGCCCGCGGAACGGCGCGGCGATGAGGCTGTTCGCGGGCGCGGTGCGGCGCCCGGTGGCGACTTCGCTCGGCGTGTTCGTCTACCGCCTGCTGCCCAACAGCACCGACCTGACGCCAGCGCTCGAGGCGGGTAAGCCGGGCTTCAACTTCGCCTTCGTCGGCCGGCCAGGCCTCTATCACTCGCCGCTCGCCACGCCCGACGCGCTCGACCGGGGGTCGCTGCAGGATATGGGGCGGCAGGCGCTCGACCTTTCGCGCGCGCTTGCCGACGCGCCTCAGCTGCCGGGACAAGCGCCGGACCTCGTCTTCTTCGACCTTTTCGGGCTGGTCTTCGTCCACTATCCGGCCCGTTTCGGCTGGCTGCCGCTAGGGGCCGCCGCGGGGCTGATCGCGGCGGCGGGCTGGAGGCGTGGCGGCATCCGCGACGGCGCTCGCGGCGCGTTTGCCGTGCTGGCGCTGGCCGTGCTCGCGGGCTTGCTGCTGCTCATGGGCAACCTCGTCTCGGGAGCGGACGGGCCGATCAACTATTACGACCGCCTCGCGGCGATACCGCTTCTGCAGGTCCAGACGCTTCTGCTCGCACTGGGTGCGCTCGCGGCGGCGGCGACGCTGGTCGGGAGGCGGAGCGGCGTTGCTTCCGTCTGGGCGGGCGCGGCGGCGGTTCCCCTGCTCCTGGGCGTCGCGGCGCAGGCCTTGGCGCCGACGGCGGCCTTTCCGATGGCCGTCGCCGTTCTGGCGGCGAGCATCGCGGCGGTTGCGCGTAGCCGGATCGACGGCGTCGCGGGCACGGCAATCGCGGTGGTCGCCGCGGCCATCGGGACCGGCTACCTGCTGGCGCTGAGCTTCTTCCTTCTTCAGGGCGTCGGCGGTTCGGGGCAGATCGCGGCGGTTCTCCCGCTCGTGCTCGCGGCGCCGATCCTGCTGCCGCTCGCACCATCGTTCGCGCGGCGGCGTTTGCTCTCGGCCGCGGGCCTGTTGATCGTCGCGGGAATGGCAGTCGCGCTGTGGGTGCGGCTCGATCCGGTCGCGGCGAGCGTCCCGGCCTACAGCACGTTCAGGTGAGATCGGGGTCCGCTCCGCTTCCCGGCTGTTCTCCGGTCAAGAGCGCGCCTGCCACGTCCGGCGTCCGTTCGCTTGCCCCGTCGAACGCATCGATAATCGGGCAAGGGCCCGCCGCGCCCGCTGCGCAGGCGCCGACCAGGTGCTCCAAAGCGTGGCGCGCGCGCTGAAGTTCGGCGATCGTGGCGTCCAGCGCCTCCAGGCGTGCGGTGGCGAGGCGGCGCGCCTCCGTCCGGTCCTCGGTCGCATCCAGCGCCGTCAGATGGCCGATCTCGGCCAATGTGAATCCGGCGCTTTGCGCTGAGCGGATGAAGCGAAGCTTGCGGACGTGTTCCGGGCCGTAGCGTCGGACGCCGCCGCCGCGCCGCGGCTCTTCGAGAAGTCCGCGGCGCTGGTAGAAACGCACCGTTTCCACCCCGACGCCGCCTTCGCGAGCCAGTCCGCCGATCGTCATTGCTGCCACCGCTTGACTCCGTACCATGGTCCGGACGCTATAGAGGCCGGGTTCGCCCTCGAACAAGTCCGGGACCCCGCATGACCACCCGCCCCGCAAAGCACGCCGTCCTCCACCGCATGGTCATGGAAAACCACGTCTGCCCCTACGGCACAAAGGCCTGGGACCTGCTCCGCCGGCGCGGATACCGCGTGGACGACCGCTGGCTGACGACGCGCGCGCAGACGGACGCGTTCAAGGCGGAGCATGGGGTGAAGACGACGCCGCAGACCTTTATCGATGGGGAGCGGATCGGCGGCTATGACGACCTGCGGCGTGCCTTCGGGCTGAACGTGCGCGACCCGAAGGCGACGAGCTACCGTCCGGTGGCGGCGCTGTTCGCGATGACCGCGCTGATGGCGCTCGCCGCCAGCTACGCCGTGGCGGGCACGCCGTTCACGATCCGCGCGGCCGAGTGGTTCGTGGGCTTCAGCATGTGCGTGCTGGCGTTGCTGAAGCTGCAGAACGTCGAGAGCTTTTCCAGCATGTTCCTGGGTTACGACCTGCTGGCGCGGCGCTGGGTGCCGTACAGCTACCTCTACCCTTATGCCGAAGGCCTGGCGGGCGTGCTGATGGTCGCGGGGGCGCTGCCGTGGGTGTCGATACCGATCGCTCTCTTCATCGGCGGGATCGGCGCGCTGTCTGTGTTCAAGGCGGTCTATGTCGACCGACGCGAGTTGAAATGCGCATGCGTCGGCGGCGACAGCAACGTGCCGCTGGGTTTCGTCTCCCTAACCGAGAACCTCATGATGGTCGGCATGGCGATCTGGATGCTGACCTCGCCGGTGCATGGTGCGGCCAGCTGATGTGCGCATGCATCGGAGAAGCGGGAGATGCACCATGATCCGAGCTGGGCTCGCACCTCAGGAACTGTCCGCGACTTTGCTTGATCGAACATCCTCGTCCCGATCCGATCGATAAGTCGATGAAGGACGGTTGCCCACACCTCCCCCCTCAACCCCGTATGGAGACCCACATGAAAACCGCTCATCTTGCTCCTCTCGCGCTGCTGCTCGTCGCCGGCTGTGCCCAACCTGCCGGGGACGATGCGAAGTCGGCCAATGCGAACACGACAGGTAATGCCGCCTCCGGCGCATCGATGCCGGCTGATCATAGCGCACATGGCGGGACGACGGACCACATGGCCGCGATGACCCCGCAGGCAGACGATTCCGCGGCGACCAGAGGCTACAAGCAGTTGATGAGCCGCATGATGGACGGCATGCCGCCCTACACGGGCGATGCCGATGTCGACTTCAACAAGCAGATGCGCGTTCATCACATCGCGGCGATTGAGATGGGCGAGGTCCAGCTCGCCCACGGCAAGGACGCGGAAAGCCGCGCGCTTGCGACCAAGATCATCGCCGACCAGAAGCGCGAGGTCGCGCAGATCGACGCCTGGCTGGCCAAGCGCGGGCAATAGCGGCAGGCCCGCGGGGCGAGCGCCCTCGATCGAGCCGGCGATGACCTTTGCGGTGCCGGCGACGCTAATCGTGATTGCCGCTTAACTATTTTCCGGGCACGTGCGAGTCTGGCATTGTAGGCCGCGCCTGTCCCCTGCGGCCCAACGGCTCGCGGCGGCGACGGCGCCGAGCGAAGAAGGATGGGTCATGAACATCGAGGCACCCCGCGAGCATCTCGATCGCCGCCAGCTGCTGGGCGCGCTGCGGGCGCTGCGCAAGGGCGATTTCGACGTCCGCCTTCCGGAGGACATGCCGGGCGTGGACACCGAGATCGCCAAATTGTTCAACGAAGTCGTCGGCCTCAACGAAGATATGGCCAAAGAGCTCGAACGGCTTTCGGTCGTCGTCGGCAAGGAAGGCAAGATCAACCAGCGCGGCCGGATCAAGAACGCCACGGGCGGGTGGGAGACGGCCATCCGATCGGTTAACGAGCTGATCGAGGACATGGTGCAGCCGACGGCCGAAGTCGCGCGCGTCATCGGCGCCGTCGCCAAGGGCGACCTGTCGCAGACGATGACGGTGGAAATCGACGGCCGCCCGTTGCGCGGCGAGTTCCTGCGCATCGGCAAGGTCGTGAATACGATGGTGGAACAGCTCGCCTCGTTCGCGTCCGAAGTGACGCGCGTGGCGCGCGAGGTCGGCACCGAAGGAAAGCTCGGCGGGCAGGCCAAGGTGCAGGGCGTCGCCGGCACCTGGAAGGATCTGACCGACAACGTCAACGCGATGGCGACTAACCTGACGGGTCAGGTTCGCAACATCGCCGAGGTGACCACGGCGGTGGCGTCGGGCGACTTGTCCAAGAAGATCACCGTGGACGTGAAGGGCGAGGTGCTCGAGCTGAAGGACACCATCAACACGATGGTGGACCAGCTGCGCGCCTTCGCCGACGAGGTCACCCGCGTGGCCCGCGAGGTGGGCACCGACGGCCGCCTCGGCGGTCAGGCCGAGGTGGAGGGCGTCGCCGGCACGTGGAAGGATCTGACCGACAACGTCAACTTCATGGCGTCGAACCTCACCTCGCAGGTGCGGAACATCGCCCAGGTGGCCACCGCGGTGTCCCGCGGCGACCTGAGCCAGAAGATCACCGTCGAGGCCAAGG
>DASQNO010000073.1:0-9380 GCA_035644935.1 Sphingomonadaceae bacterium | reverse complement strand
ACTGAAGGTGGAGCGTCGACAGCTCAACTGTGACCACCAGCACCCGCGCGTCCGGTTCGGAGCGGACGACGTGATACGCTGTGCGTAGCGCGGCGACCGCGGCGTAGCAGCCCATGAACCCTACAAGGGTGCGCTCCACGCTCGGGTCCAGCCCGAGCTCGGCGGCTATGAGTTGATCGATGCCCGGCGCGATGAACCCGGTGCAGCTTGCGACAACGAGATGAGTGACCGCGCCCACGTCCAGTTGGCGGATCGCGTCCAGCGCGAGCGCGGGTGCAACATCGGCGTAAACCTGCATGCGTGCGGAAGTCGACGGCGATGCCGCTCCGTAAAAACCGCCGGGCGCGACGGGGGAGCCGCCAGAGGGCGCAGCGGGGAGGATCGACCAGCGATGCTCGATCCCAGAGCGGCCGGCCATACGCCGGAACAGCTTGCGCTGCCCAGCATCGGCGACCTGCCGCGTCGCCCATTCGATGAAGGCGTTATGGACGTCATGATCGGGCACCGCCGTGACGATCGCGTTGATATAGACTTGTTGGGGCACGTGCGATGAACTGACGGGAACGTTCAGGGGTCCGTTGTCCGGAGAGGCCGCCCGCGTTGGCGACCGGGTTACCCGTACTATCAAAGTCGCGGAGCACGAGCTTCTCCCGACGATTTCGGGATCAGCATCCACGGGGCGTCGAAGCGAGCCTTACGTGTCCTGGACGTCGGCTTATGGGGCGTTTGCGACCCAATAGGCGTCTGCCAATCCCCGTCCTTCGATCGAGCCTGGGAAGCGAGTAGCCAACGCCTTTCTTGCCTGCAACGAACACAGGCCGTCATCGTGGCTTCAATACGACCCGATCGGAACGCTGAGCCTCCTCATTGATCTGGACGTTCGAGCCACGGACGATGAGGAGGTCCTTTCCTTGGGGGATCAGGACGAGCGACATGCGGTCCCGGCTCGGAAGCACCTGCTGGCCCTCGGGCGTCTTGAACGCGCCTATGGCCCAGCGGATCACGGCGACAACGGCGCCACCGGGCAGGGGCACGACAGACTCGATATCCTCGAGCCTCCGCGGCACGCCATTGAACATGATGTCGAAATAGACGCGATGCGCCTGATCGACCTGTGCTTTCCCCTGCCAATGCATGCCAACGATATTCACCCAGTGAACGTTGCTGGCGTAGTGCTTAGCCATGGCGGCTTTATCGGACGCGTTCCACGCGGCGGCGTTCGCGTGGCTCCTGAGGACCTCCCGTCGAAGCTGAACCAGCTCCTCTCGTTTGCGCTGATCCTGCGACCCCCTCTTGGTCGGAAGCTCATGAGCTTGCCTTGACGCCCAAAAGCCATCGTATAGATATAGGCTAAGGCACACTGTGAATAGGAGAGGACAGTAGAAGACTGCACGAACTGTGACACCCACCTCAACGAAGTCGGCAAAACCTCTTGTACAATAGTGCGATCAGAGGATATAAAGCTAAACTAAAGAAGCCCAGTACTTGGCGCATAGATGAGGAAAGGCATCTCATTTGAAACATATGCCTGCGCGAGTTCCCGTTTCCTCCAATCAAGCCTTCGGACGCTAAGAACGAGGCGCTTACTCGAGGGGTCCGCTCGGCGCGTCTCGGCTGCGGCTGATAAAGGGCAGAACGGGGCTCCAAGAAAACCGCTGAACCGCGAGGTAACGTAGCTAAAGTCACTATTGGCGACAACCCGCGGCAGTGTGGAGCCGGTGGTTGAGCAGAGACTCGCCGAACCAGCTTGAGACGCTCGCGCCTGAAGAGCGCTAAGCACCGGGCAAGTGTACAATCAAAGATCGGCGGAATTCAGCCAAAACCGTGGCTTAGAGGACCCGTAACCAGGTCTTCGTCTCTGGCTTCTGAAAAAGAGTGGTGCCCAGGGACGGGGTCGAACCGCCGACACTGCGATTTTCAGTCGCATGCTCTACCAACTGAGCTACCTGGGCAACCGTGATGCGAAGAACGGGCTTCGCAGGCGACAGGCGGGCTATAAGGGCGTCTAGCCGTCCCTGTCCAGACCGCTGACGTCCGGAGCGCTGCCGTCCGCACCGCTCAGCGTTTCTTCGTCCAGCGGCGGTCCGGGGACGCGGTAATCGTCGCCAAGCCAGGCTAGGAGGTCGCGGTCGCGGCAGCCGGGGCTGCAGAACGGCGCGGCCTTGGCGACCGGGGGCTTGCCGCAAAGCGGACAGCCGCTGCCGCGTGCGCGCCGCGCTGGCGGTTCAGTCCGGGCATCAGGGGTGTTCGGCTGCGACATGCCAAGCGGATATGGCGGGGCCGGGTTTCGCCCGCAAGGCGACGCTGGTCCCGGTGCGCCGTTCGAGCGATCGCATCCAGTCGGGGTGCTCCTGCAACCGCGCGATCACCGACGGATGTGCGTGAACGACCCGCGCGCCCGCGCCACGCACGCGTTCGGCGCGGCGCAGCACCGCCCGCGCAGCCGCGCCCACTGGATCGGCGGTGATCATCTGCGGCAGCGACGCGCGCTGCTGCGGCCGCACCACCTGCAGGAAGCCGAATCCGTTCACCGCTGTCCGCTCGAAAGGCGGCGGCAGCACGGAATCGAGCGCCGTTGCCGCCGCGAGCCGGGCCGCGCGGTTGGGTGTCGTCGGCAAGTCGATGCCGATAGATCCGGCGATGTCGAGCCGGCGGATCGCACGCCCCGCCGCCGCCGCGCCCGTAACCGCCAGCTCGTCGGGCGCGAGGCCGCCGTCGACATCCAACAATGTCATCGCCGGCGTCAGCGCGATCAGCAGCGCCCCGCCGGCGAACGCAACCGTGCCCCCCGTCGCCTCCTCCAGCAATTCCGACCAGCCCGCCTCCTCCAGCGCATCATCTTCGTGCGGTTGCAGCGTGCGGACGGGACGCGTGTCGCGGGCCAGTCGCGTGGCAAGGTCCGGCCCTTCACCCGGCGCTCGCTCCGCGCGCACCGCGCGGCACAATGCGCGCTTGTGGCCGATCGCCTCCCGGGTCACCTCCACCGTCGCCAGCGCGCCTTCGGTGAGGCCCGCGGGCAAGGGCTGAAGCAGTGCCTCAGCGCCGCCCGGCAGCACCACCAGCCCGAGGCGGGCCGGGGCCACGATCTTGATCAGGCGCGCGTTGGCAATCGTGCCCGCGCGCAGCATGCCCGGAAGCTCGACCCGCGCGGCAAGGATCGCGCCGTCTTGAACCAGCGCCGCCCGCGTCTCGCCGATGCCGTCCTCGACGATCCAGACGGCGCCGGCGTCCTTCTCCATCAGGCTAATGGGTAGCCGGCGCTCCGCAGCAGCGCCCGCGTGTCGTTCAGCGGCAAGCCGACGATGCCCGACCAGCTGCCGCTCATGAACCGCACAAACGCTTCGGCGCGGCCCTGGATCGCGTAGCCGCCGGCCTTGCCGCGCCATTCGCCGCTGGCGACGTAGGCGGCGATCTCATCTGCGTGGAGGCGGTTGAACGCGACGATGCTGGTGGCGTCCCGGTGGCGCGCGCGACCTTGGGCGTCGATCAGCGTCACCGCGGTATGCACGCGGTGACGGCGGCCGTGCAGGAGTTCCAGACAGCGCCGCGCGTCCGCCTCGTCTTCGGTCTTGGGCAGGATGCGACGCCCCGCCGCAACGACCGTGTCCGCCGCCAGAACCAGCGCGCCGGGATGCCGCTCGGCGACGCACGCGGCCTTCTCCGCCGCGATCCGACGCGCATAGGGGAGGGGAAGTTCACCTGGTCGTGGCGCTTCGTCGATCTCCGCGGGGTCGACGACGTCCGGAACGACCCCGATGCGCGCGAGCAGCTCAACACGGCGCGGTGAGGCGGACGCCAGGACGAGCGGGACCGGGGCAGTTGGGGTAGCGGCGTTCACGGCCGCGTCGTTAGGCAAGAAGCGGGCGCGTGAACAGCATGCAGGCGCACCCTGGCTTGCCGAATAACGGACCGACTACTTGAAGCGGTAGGTGATGCGGCCCTTGGTCAGGTCGTACGGCGTTAGCTCGACGAGAACCTCGTCGCCCACCAGCACGCGGATTCGGTTCTTGCGCATCTTGCCGGCTGTATGGCCAAGCACCTCGTGATCGTTCTCGAGCTTCACGCGAAACATCGCGTTGGGCAGCAGTTCAACGACCTGCCCCCGCATCTCGAGCAATTCTTCCTTGGGCATTCATATCCTTGCGATTTGCAGCTTCGCGCTCCCCTAACCGCAGGGTGCGGCAAATGAAAGCCTGCCGGCTTTCAGGTCGGATCAAGAGAACGAGAAAAGCACCCGTGATCCGCACAAGGAGCAATCATTCGCGCGTAAACGGACGAACCCAGCACCGATGCAAGCCCGCGCTTACCCCCCGGCCAGCGCCGCGAGCAGCAGCAACGCCACGATGTTGGTGATCTTGATCATCGGGTTCACCGCCGGACCCGCCGTGTCCTTGTACGGGTCGCCGACCGTGTCGCCCGTCACCGCCGCCTTGTGCGCTTCCGAACCCTTGCCGCCGTGGTGGCCGTCCTCGATATACTTCTTGGCGTTGTCCCACGCGCCGCCGCCCGAGGTCATCGATATGGCGACGAACAGGCCGGAGACGATCACACCCAGCAACAGCGCGCCGAGCGCCGCGAAGCCCTGTTCGCGCCCGGCGATGGCGGCGATGATGAAGTACACCGCGATGGGGGCGAGCACCGGCAGGAGCGAGGGGACGATCATCTCCTTGATCGCCGCGCGCGTCACCAGGTCGACGGTGCGCGCGTAATTGGGTCGGCTGGTGCCGTCCATGATGCCCGGGTTGGTGCGAAACTGTTCGCGAACGTCCTTGACGACGTCGCCCGCCGCGCGGCCGACCGCGGTCATGCCCATCGCCCCGAACAGATAGGGGAGCAGCGCGCCCAGCAGCAGCCCGACGACGACGTACGGATTGCTGAGCGAGAAATCGACACCGGCCGGCCCGATGCCGAGTTCGCTCTGGAACTCCTGCAGGTCGGTCGTGTAGGCGCCGAACAGCACCAGCGCGGCAAGCGCGGCGGAACCGATCGCATACCCCTTGGTCACCGCCTTGGTGGTGTTGCCCACCGCGTCCAGCGCGTCGGTGCGGTGGCGGACCTCGTCCTCCATGCCCGCCATTTCGGCGATGCCGCCGGCATTGTCCGTGACGGGGCCGTAGGCGTCCAGCGCCACGACCATGCCGGCCAGCGCCAGCATCGCGGTCGCCGCGAACGCGATGCCGATCAGGCCGGCGAGCTGGTACGACACGATGATGCCGATGCAGATCACGATCGTCGGCATCGCGGTCGATTCAAGACTGATCGCGAGGCCCTGGATGACGTTGGTGCCGTGGCCCGTTTCCGACGCCTTGGCGATCGAGCGCACGGGGCGGAAGTTCGTCCCCGTGTAATATTCGGTGATCCACACGAGCAGGCCGGTGACGGCCAGCCCGACCAGCGAGCAGTAGAACAGGTCGTTGCCCGTGAAGCTGCCCGCGCCGCGGGCCACCTGGCGTTCGACCTCGGGACCGGCGGCCTCGCGCGCGCCGCCGATGATCGCGTTCATGTCGCCCAGCGTGCCCGCCAGCGCCAGGTAGATGGCTGGGATGGAGAGCGCCGCCGTAATCCAGAAGCCCTTGTACAGCGCTCCCATTATCGACTGCTTGCGGCTCAGCTTGACGAAATAGGTGCCGATGATCGAGGTCAGGATGCAGACGCCGCCGATCACCAGCGGCAGGCTCATCAGCGTCGCGACCTGTGCCGCCGTGTCCTGCACGAGCAGCGCAATCAGCACCATCGTCGCGCCGACGGTCACCACGTAGGTTTCGAACAGGTCGGCGGCCATGCCGGCGCAGTCGCCGACATTGTCGCCGACGTTGTCGGCGATCACGGCCGGGTTGCGGGGGTCGTCCTCCGGAATGCCCGCCTCGACCTTGCCGACGAGGTCGGCGCCGACGTCCGCCGCCTTGGTGAAGATGCCGCCGCCCAGACGCGCGAAGATCGAGATCAGGGACGCGCCGAACGCCAGCGCGACCAGCGCGTCGACGACTTCGCGGCTGTCCGCGGCGTGGCCGCCCACGTTGACCAGGACGAAGAACAGCCCGGCGATGGCGAGCAGCGCCAGCCCGGCGACCAGCATGCCGGTGATCGCGCCCGACCGGAACGCGGCCGTGAGCCCGCCCTGCAGCGACGTGCGTGCGGCCTCCGCGGTCCGCACGTTGGCGCGCACCGAGATGTTCATGCCGATATAGCCCGCGACGCCCGACAGCACCGCGCCCAAAACGAACGCGACGGCCTCGGTCATGCCGAGGAACGCGGCGACGAGGATCGCCATGACCACGCCGACGACCGCGATCGCGGTGTACTGGCGCGCGAGATAGGCCTGCGCGCCTTCCTGGATCGCGCCTGCGATCTCCACCATGCGCGCATTGCCCGGCGACAGGCGCAGCACCTGTTGCGACGTGACGACGCCGTACAAAATGGCGGCGAACCCGCAAACGATCGCGATCAGAACAGGACTCATGCGGCTCCCCTCAGCGCAGATGATGCCGGCGGGCGCTCTGCAGGACGCAGGCCCCCGTCTCGATTGCCCGAGGTCTTAAGCGGCGATGAACGGGGCCGCAAGCCGGGCGCGGGCGCGGCGTCAGCCGTGTACGTATCCGAGACGATCGGGGAGGGCCACGGCGTCGCAGCCCTGGAAGATGGCGAGCCCGCCGCCCGCCTCCACCCGGCCGATCCGGGTCAGCGGAACGCCCGCGGCCTTCGCCGCCCCCGTCAGCAACTCGGCTGCGTCACGGGGCGCGGTCAGCAGCAGTTCGTAGTCGTCGCCCGCCGTCGCGGCGGCGAGCCGCGCCCCGCGGCCATCTCCTTCTGACTTCAGGAGGGCAGGGGACAGGGGCAGGGCATCCATGTCCACAACGGCCCGGATTCCGCTCGCCGCCGCGAGGCGGGACAGATCGATGAGCAGCCCGTCCGAAACGTCCATCATCGCAGTCACCATGGAGGCGACCGCGGCCCCGAGGGCGAGCCGTGGCTCCGGCCGCCGGTAACGTTGCAGCAGGAGCGGATCGCCGCCGTCGTCCTCGCGGGCGAGGCGAAGTCCCACGCCCGCATCCCCGATCGTGCCGCTGACCCACACGTCGTCGTCCGCGCACGCGCCGCCCCGCGACGGCGCGCCGCCCGGCGGCGCGTCGCCGATCGCGGTCAGCGACAGGACGCGCGGACCCCGGCACGCCACGGTGTCGCCGCCGAGCAACGGCACGTCCCAGGCCGACAGCGCCTCGCCCAGCCCGCGCAGGAACGCCGCGTCCCACTCCGCGTCGCCGCGCAACATATAGCCCAGCAGCACGCCCCGCGGCGCCGCCCCCTTACCGGCCAGATCGGACAGGTTCACCGCCAGCAGCTTCCACGCGACGTCCGCCGCCGGGTCGCCGGGCAGGAAGTGCACCCCCTCCGCCAGCATGTCGTGCGTCAGAACGAGATCGCCGCCCGCCGGCAGCACCGCCGCGTCGTCCAGCAGCCCGCGCGCCGCCGGATCCGTCGCCAGCGCGCGAAGGGCGGCGATGAAGTCGGCTTCGTTCATCTGCGACATTCCCCCCGCGCGAACATTCCCATAAGGAAGCCCTAACTCCAAATTCGCAGGACCCGCCATGACCGCCGTTGGCCACGATACCTTGAACGTTCGCTCCACGCTGACCGTGGGCGAGAAGACCTACGCCTATTACAGCCTCGAGAAAGCCGCCGCGCAGCTCGGCGACATCTCCCGGCTCCCGTTCTCGATGAAGGTCCTGCTCGAGAACCTGCTGCGCTTCGAGGACGGCAAGACCGTGACGATGGCCGACCTGCAGGCGATCGTCGATTGGCAGAAGGAACGCACGATCGCGCGCGAGATCCAGTACCGCCCGGCGCGCGTGCTGATGCAGGATTTCACCGGCGTCCCCGCCGTGGTCGATCTCGCCGCGATGCGCGACGCGATGAAGAACCTCGGCGGCGATCCGGAGCGGATCAATCCGCTGGTCCCCGTCGATCTCGTCATCGACCATTCGGTCATGGTGGACGAATTCGGCACCGTGCGCGCGTTCGAGGCCAACCAGGCGCTCGAATATGATCGCAACTTCGAACGCTACCAGTTCCTGAAATGGGGGTCGGAAGCGTTCGACAATTTCCGCGTGGTGCCGCCGGGCACGGGCATCTGCCACCAGGTGAACCTCGAATATCTCGCGCAAACCGTCTGGACCAGCGCCGACACGGCCTCGGGCGCGTCGGACGCGTCCGGCGCGGCGGAGGTCGTCGCCTATCCCGACACGCTGGTCGGCACGGACAGCCACACCACCATGGTCAACGGCCTGGGCGTGCTCGGCTGGGGCGTCGGCGGGATCGAGGCGGAGGCGGCGATGCTGGGCCAGCCCGTGTCCATGCTGATCCCCGAGGTCGTCGGGTTCAAGCTGCATGGCGCGCTGGGGGAGGGGATCACCGCCACCGACCTCGTGCTTACCGTCACGCAGATGCTGCGCGCCAAGGGCGTCGTCGGGCGCTTTGTCGAATTTTACGGTCCCGGGGTCGCCGCGCTGTCGCTCGCGGACCGCGCCACGATCGCCAACATGGCGCCCGAGTATGGCGCCACCTGCGGCTTCTTCCCCGTGGACGCGCGCACGCTCGAATATCTGCGCTTCACCGCCCGCGACGAGGACCGCGTGGCGCTCGTCGAGGCCTATTGCCGCGCGCAGGGCATGTGGTGGGAGGAGGGGGTCGCCGATCCCCTGTTCACCGACACGCTGGAACTCGACATGGCCACCGTCGCCACCTCGCTCGCCGGACCCAAGCGCCCGCAGGACAAGGTGCTGCTGCAGGGCCTCGACGACGCGTTCAACGGCGAGCTCGTTGCGACCTACAAGAAGGAAGGGGACAGCGACCGGCGGATCTGGATAGGCGCGTCGAACCACGACATCGGCCACGGCGACGTCGTGATCGCATCCATCACCAGCTGCACCAACACCTCCAATCCCGCGGTGCTCGTCGCCGCCGGCCTCGTTGCCCGCAAGGCGCGCGAAAAGGGCCTGACGCGCAAGCCCTGGGTCAAGACCAGTCTGGCACCGGGCAGCCAGGTCGTCACCGACTATCTGGTGAAGTCGGGATTGCAGGACGACCTGGACGCCGCCGGGTTCAACCTCGTCGGCTACGGCTGCACGACGTGCATCGGCAATTCGGGCCCGCTGCCGCAGCCGATCTCGGACGCGATCAACGACAACGATCTCGTCGTCGCCTCCGTGCTCTCGGGCAACCGCAACTTCGAAGGCCGCGTGTCGCCCGATTGCCGCGCCAACTACCTCGCCTCGCCGCCGCTGGTCGTCGCCTATGCGCTGAAAGGTTCGGTCCGCGAGGACATGATCAACGAGCCGCTTGGCACCGGCTCCGACGGGCAACCCGTCTATCTGCGCGACGTC
>DASQNO010000072.1:0-11054 GCA_035644935.1 Sphingomonadaceae bacterium | reverse complement strand
GCTCATCTCCCGCTTTCGCGCCATCGCCTCGACTTTGCGCATGATGTTGGCGCGGACCTGCTCGATGTCCGGCTCGCGCGCCCGCGGCCCCGATCGCTGCCCGGTCCCGTGCACCCGCCGCTGGTGCACGCGCAGCAGGTGAATCGCGTCCTGCACCGTCATCGGCGGCATGGGGTTGTCCGCCGGCACCCGCTCGCCCGAAAACACGTTGCGCGCATTCTCGATCAGCGCGAGCTCCAGCCGCACATAGCCTTCGGACAGCGCCGCGTCCCACGCCTCGCCAAAACCCGGCCACTGCCGCCGGTGGTAATAAGCGGACGCCTGCGTCATGCGGATCTCCGCGCACGCCGCCTTGACGTTGCACGTCGCCGCCAGCGTGTGGAGAAAGCGGTCCTCCACCGCCGGCGACCACCCGTCCACCCGCGCCCGCCGCACCTGCGCCCGCCGCCCGGGCGCCCCGCGCACGACCAGCTGCACCCCGTCGAGCGACCCCCAGCCCGTGGGCGGCGCCATCCCGCCCCCGCCCGCAGCGCGGCAAACGAAGCCTCCGCCACCGCGATCGCCTCGGCGCAAGCCGCATCGAACGCAGGGTCCCGCCGCCGACTGAGCCGCGCCCAATCCTTCCCCACCTTGGCCCGCTCGGCGCTCAGCGTCAGGCTCCCCGTTTCCGCGAGCGCCCGCAGGAACGCCGCGCGTCGGCCGGCGGTGACTTGTTTCCCCATGCCCGAATCGCCTCGTCGTCCCTCGTCCGGGATCGAGTGAACGAACGCCTCACATCCGCGCTCAGTGCCTCCAATCCTTCCGAAGCCAACGACAGCCAGGAAGAAGCTGCGGAAGCGACGTTTACCAGCGAAGAGGAGGTCGCCGGCTTCAACATCATTCGCGCTATCGGCTCGCGGCTAGTGGACCCAAAGCGACTAGTGATGCGCGACGCTAAATCGTACTGCGCGGTCCTGCTGGACGACAACAACCGGAAGACGGTCGCTCGCCTTCATTTCAACAGCGCTACGTCGCGCTATCTCGGAACCTTTACGGGCAAGGACGAAATCCGGGTGTCAGTCATGGACCCAGTGGACATTTACAAGCATGAGGCTGCGATCACGGCACGTGTGCAGGAGCTGGCAGGTCAGAAACAAGAGTCGCAGGCGAGTTAAGCCTGCAGCCCTCTTGTTTGGCAGCCAAGCCGCAATCGCCCTTGCTCAGTGTGGCCGGTGATGCCGGAGCCCGCACGTTCGTAACGTGAGCTCGATATCTACCGTTCTGACGCATTGCATATAGTTGCCGGTCACGCAGCATGCAGGCCGTGAGGCTTTCGAGATCAATCTGCGCGCACGAAAAAGGCCCCGCATCGCTGCGGGGCCTCCTTGTTTCAGCTAGAAAACTGCGCGCTATCGGGCCCCATCGAAGTACCACTTTGATGGGAAATCCCTCAGTCGTCGTCGCCCACCAGGAACGCCGGGGCGAAGGTCGGCTCGGCGCCGCCTTCCGATCCGCCCTCGCGGCGCGGGCCGCGGTCGCCGCCGCCGTTACCCTGCGGACGGTCTCCGCCGCCGCTGCGCGGGCCACGGTCTCCGCCGCCTTCACGCCGAGGACCACGGTCGCGGTCTCCGCCGCCACTGCGCCCGCCGCGATCACCGCCACCGCCTTCGCGACGGGGGCCACGGTCCCGATCGCCGCCGCCGCTGCGGGGGCTACGCTCCCGGTCGCCGCCTTCGCGCGGCGGACGCGTGTCCTCCAGCTCGGCGCCCGTTTCCTGATCGACGACGCGCATCGACAGGCGGACCTTGCCGCGCGGGTCGATCTCCAGGACCTTGACCTTGACCTGCTGGCCTTCCGACAGGACGTCCGTCACCTTTTCCGTGCGCTCGTTGCGGATTTCGCTGACGTGGACCAGCCCGTCCTTGCCGCCCATGAAGTTAACGAACGCGCCGAAATCGACCATGTTGACCACCTTGCCGTCATAGATCTTGCCGACCTCGGCTTCCATGACGATGCCTTCGATCCACTTGCGCGCCGCCTCGATCTGGCTGACGTCCGACGAGCTGATCTTGATCAGGCCCTCGTCGTCGATGTCGACCTTGGCGCCCGTCTTCTCGACGATCTCGCGGATGACCTTGCCGCCCGTGCCGATGACTTCGCGGATCTTGGCCTTGTCGATCTGCAGCGTCTCGATGCGCGGCGCGTGCGCCGACATCTCGGTGCGCGTGTGGTCCAGCGCCTTGGCCATTTCGCCCAGGATGTGCGCCCGGCCTTCCTTGGCCTGGTCAAGCGCCACCCGCATGATCTCTTCGGTGATGCCGGCGATCTTGATGTCCATCTGCAGGCTGGTGATGCCCTCGGACGTGCCGGCGACCTTGAAGTCCATGTCGCCCAGGTGATCCTCGTCGCCCAGGATGTCGGAGATGACCGCGAAGTCGGAGCCTTCCAGGATCAGGCCCATCGCGATGCCCGCCACCGGCCGCTTCAACGGCACGCCCGCGTCCATCATCGCAAGGCTCCCGCCGCACACCGTCGCCATCGACGACGAGCCGTTGCTCTCCGTGATGTCGGACAGGACGCGGATGGTGTAGGGGAATTCCTCCTTGGACGGCAGCATCGGATGCAGCGCACGCCACGCGAGCTTGCCATGCCCGACTTCGCGCCGACCGGGAGCGCCAAAGCGCCCAACTTCGCCGACCGAGTAGGGCGGGAAGTTATAGTGCAGCATGAAGTGGCTGTAGCTAAGCCCATCCAGCCCATCGATCATCTGCTCGGCGTCGCGAGTGCCCAGCGTCGTGGTGCAGATCGCCTGCGTCTCGCCGCGCGTGAACAGCGCGGAGCCGTGCGTGCGGGGCAGGAAGCCGACCATCGCCTCGATCGGGCGCACCGTCTTCGTGTCGCGGCCGTCGATACGGCGGCCTTCCTTCAGGATCGCGGTGCGGACGATCTCCGCCTCGACCTTCTTGCTGATCTTGCCGGCCTTGAGTCGCGTCTCGGCATCGCTGTCGTGGAACGCGTCCTTGATCGGCGCCTTGGCGGCGGCGATCGCGGCGACGCGGTCCGCCTTGCCCGTCAGCTTGTAGGCTTCGGTCAGTCCCGAACCGACGAGCTCCTTGACCATGTTCTTGAGCTTGTCGCCATCATCGAGGTGCGGCATCTCCCAAGGATCCTTGGCGGCTTGCTCGGCCAGATCGATGATCGCGTTGACGACCTTCTGGCTCTCGCGATGCGCGAACATCACGGCGCCCAGCAGCACTTCTTCCGACAGCTCCTTGGCCTCGGATTCGACCATCAGCACCGCGTCGCGCGTGCCGGCGACGACGAGGTCCAGGTCGCCCTGCTTGATGACCTCCATGGACGGGTTGAGCTGGTACTCGCCATTCTGGTAGCCGACGCGCGCCGCGCCGACCGGGCCCATGAAGGGGACGCCGGAAAGCGTCAGCGCCGCCGACGCGGCGACCAGCGCCAGGATGTCCGGCTCGTTCTCGCCGTCATAGCTAAGCACGTGCGCGATCACGAGGATCTCGTTGTAGAAGCCCTCGGGGAAGAGCGGCCGGATCGGACGGTCGATGAGGCGGCTGGTCAGCGTCTCCTTTTCCGTCGCGCCGCGCTCGCGCTTGAAGAAGCCGCCGGGGATGCGGCCGGCGGCGGAGAACTTCTCCTGGTAGTGGACGGTCAGCGGGAAGAAGTCCTGGCCTTCCTTGACGTTCTTCGCCGCGGTCACCGCGCAAAGAACAACCGTTTCGCCCAGCGTCGCGAGAACCGCGCCGTCGGCCTGCCGCGCGATGCGGCCCGTTTCGAGAGTGAGGGTCTTGTCGCCCCACTCGATGCTTACTGATTTGGTGTCGAACATTTGATTTCCTTGAGTACCGGCGGCCGTATGCAGCCGGGGCCTGTGAGGGCCAGCATGACCCAAGGACGGCAGCGCGTCATTGCGCGGCGGTCCATCGAAAAAGGCGGCCCCGAAGGACCGCCCTGGTGATTATTTGCGAAGGCCGAGCTTCGCGATGAGAGCCGTGTAGCGCGCGCCGTCTTCCTTGCGGAGATAGTCGAGCAGGCTGCGGCGGTTGTTGACCATCATCAGCAGGCCGCGACGCGAATGGTTGTCCTTGGCGTGCGTCTTGAAGTGGTCGGTCAAATTTTTGATGCGCTCGGTAATGATCGCGACCTGGACTTCCGGGCTCCCGGTGTCGCCCTCGGCGCGGGCATGTTCCTTGATCAGCGCTTCCTTGCGCTCGGCTGTAATCGACATCGTGGACTCCTTGTGACTAGAGGTTGAAGCCGCGAACCACCCGCATGCGGGCGTCTTCGATCTCGACATAGGCCACCGGAACAGCGTCCAGGGTGGCAAAGGCGAAACCTGGGCCGAAATCGGAGGCCACGGCGATCCCGATCGTCCGCCCCTGGCGGAGCGCGCTTGCCTGATCGGGGGTGACGGGCAGCGCCGGGATGTCGTCCAGCGCGCTCGTCAACGGCAGCAATGCCTGTTCAAGTGCGCCCGCCATAGCAAGTTCGGCCAATTTGTCCAACGATATCGCGGCTGTCAGGGAGAAGGGTCCGGCTTGGACGCGCCGGAGCATGGTCACATGTCCGAAGGTGCCGAGCGCACGCGCGATGTCGCGGGCGAGCGAGCGTATGTACGTGCCTTTGGACACGCGGGCGGAGAGGGTGGCTTCATCCAGGCCCCACCCCCAACCCCTCCCCTGAAGGGGAGGGGCTTGAGGAGACGGTGCCACTTGAAAGCCCCTCCCCTTCAGGGGAGGGGTTGGGGTGGGGCAGAGCCTGAGTGCGTGAACCGTGACTAGCCGCGTTGCCAGTTCGACGACCTCGCCAGCCCGCGCCCGGTCGTAGGCGCGCCTGCCATCGATCAGCAGTGCCGAATAAGCTGGTGGCACCTGCGCGATCTCGCCCGTGAACCGCGCCAGCACGGCTTCCACGGCCGCGCGCGACGGCCGCACGTCCGATCGCGCGACGACCTCGCCTTCGCGGTCCAGCGTGCTCGTCTCCTCGCCGAAGCGGATGGTGAAGTTGTACGCCTTATCGGCATCCAGCATCCGCCCGGCCAGCTTGGTCGCCTCGCCCAGCGCGATCGGCAGCACCCCGTTCGCCAGCGGGTCCAGCGTGCCGCCATGCCCGACCTTTACCTTGGCGTAGCCGCCCGCCCGCAACGCGCGCTTCACCGCGCTCACCAACGGCGTCGATCCAAGGCCGACCGGCTTGTCGATCACCAGCCACCCGTGAAGCGCGGGTCCGGTGCGAAGATCAGACGCCGGACCGCTCCATGAAATGCCGCCGGCACAGCGCGACATAACGGTCGTTGCCGCCGATCTCCGTCTGGGCGCCGTCGCGAACCGCCTCTCCCGTCTCGTCGACGCGCAAGTTCATCGTCGCCTTGGCCCCGCATTCGCAAACGGCCTTTAGCTCCACGAGCACGTCGGCAATCGCCAGCAGGTGGCGGCTGCCTTCGAACAACTCGGCCCGGAAGTCGGTGCGAAGGCCATAGCAGAGGACCGGCACCCGAAGCTCGTCGCATACGCGCGCGAGTTGAAAGACCTGCTCGCGCGTCAGAAACTGCGCTTCGTCCACCAGAACGCAGCTCAGAGGAACGTCCGCATGCCGCTTGGTGATCGCCCGGTGCACGTCGGTCGCGGGCTCGAACGGCACCGCCGGCGCACGGAGCCCGATGCGGGATGCAATAGTGCCCGACGCGGCGCGATCATCAATCCCGGCGGTCCACAACATCGTCGCCATGCCGCGCTCGCGATAGTTGAAGTCGGCCTGGAGGAGCGTGGTCGACTTTCCCGCGTTCATCGACGCGTAGTAGAAATAGAGCTTGGCCATCAGCGGAGCGTCTGAACCGGCCGCGGGCTGTCGACACCCGCGTCCCGTTCGATGTTCGTGTCGAAGGTCGCGAAGACGGTCGCATCGCCGGCCGCCACGATGTGGATCATGTCGGCGAAGTCGGCCCCCACACGCATTCGCTCAACGGCCCAGAGCAGCTGGTCGGCACGTTCCAGCTGGATATTCTCAAAGCCGTCGAGACTGCCGAGCGCGTCCGCGATCCGCTCTCGCGACCAGCGATAGAAGCTGCGCAACACCGATTCCGTTTCCAGAACGGAGGTGAGCGAAACGAAAATGTCGTGCTCGGCGATCAACGCACGCGCGATCGCCTCCTGGGGCGGATCGTCGGCTGTGATCAGGCGAAGCAGAACGTTGCTGTCGACGGCCTTCAAAGGCGCCCGCGCTCCGCGAACATGCGGTCCACCGCCCGGTTCATGTCCTCGATCGTCGCGGCCGGGCCTTCATGGCGGGGCACCCGTCGGCGAAACTCCTCGTAGGTGATGCGCTCGCGCGGGGCTCGGCGGGGCTCCAGGATCAAGCGGTCGCCCGAGCGGATGATCGACAGCTCGAGCCCCGGCGTCCACCGAAGCGCATCGCGCACGTCCTTGGGGATGACCACCTGGCCTTTTGCCGAAAGTCTGGTCTGGTTGCTCATGTTGGTAAGCTACGTCTTACCGTTAGTATCGTCAACGCTATCGAGATCCTGCGCCACGTGCTTGTCGCGCAGCAGCGCGTCGATATGCGTGCCCGTGTCGAAGCTTTCGTCCGCGCGAAACTTCAGCTTGGCGGCATATTTCATCCGCACCCGGTGCGCGGCCTCGCGCTGCAGATAGGCGGTGTTCTGGCGCAAGGCGGTCAGCACCGCCTCCTCGTCCTGCCCCAGCAGCGGCTTCACGAACACGGTCGCATGGCGAAGATCGGGCGACATGCGCACCTCCGTCACCGACACCGGGTGCGAGGCCAGCACCTCGTCGTGCACGTCGCCGCGCATCAGGATGTCGGACAGTACGTGCCGCATCTGCTCGCCCACGCGTAGCAGGCGAACGGAGCGGCCTTCGGGTGTTTCGGTATTTCGCATCGGTTGAACCCGAACGGGGAACCGCCCGCAAGTACCACTTGCGGGCGAGAACTAAAGCGTCCGTTCGCGCTCCTCGACTTCGTAGGTTTCGAGGAAGTCACCTGCCTTGAGATCCGTCATGTTCTCAAACGTCACGCCGCACTCGAGCCCTGCGCGAACCTCCGCCACATCGTCCTTGAACCGGCGAAGCGAGGCGATCGCGCCGTTGTAGATAATGACGTCCGCCCGCGTGATGCGCGCGCGCAGCGCCTTGCGCATGACGCCCTCGGTGACGAGCAGACCCGCCGCCTTGCCGTGCTTGCCAGCGGAGAAGACCTCGCGGACCTCGGCGCGGCCGACCACCGTTTCGATCATCTCGGGGCCGAGCTGCCCGGCCATCGCGCCCTTCACCCAGTCGGTCAGGTGATAGATCACATCGTAATAACGCATCTCCACCCTGCCGCGCTCGGCGATCTCGCGCGCCTTGGCGTTGGGCCGGACGTTAAAGCCGATGATCGGCGCACCGGAAGCCTGCGCCAGCGTGACGTCGCTCTCGGTGATGCCGCCGACACCGGAATGCAGCACGCGCGCCTTGATGTCGGCGGTGGAAATGCGGTTGATCGCACCGACGATCGCCTCGACCGATCCGCCGACGTCCGCCTTGACCACGATCGGGAACTCGATCGCCTGCTTGTCCTTCATTGCCGAGAACATGTTCTCGACGCTGGTCATGGTCGACACGGTGCGCTTGCCGGTGGCGAGCTGCGCGCGATAGGCCGCGACCTCGCGGGCGCGCGCCTCGTTCTCGACCACCGAGAAGGGATCGCCCGCGGACGGTACGCCCGACAGGCCGAGCACCTCGACCGGGGTCGATGGGCCGGCGGTCTTCACCTGCTTGCCCTTGTCGTCCAGCATCGCCCGGACCTTGCCGCTTTGCGAGCCGACCACGAAGATGTCGCCGACCTTGAGCGTTCCGCGCTCGACGAGCACCGTCGCGAGCGGGCCGCGGCCCTTGTCGAGCCGCGCCTCGATCACCGTCGCCTCGGCCGTGCGGTCGGGATTGGCGGTAAGCTCGAGCAGCTCGGCCTGGTTGTTGATCGCCTCGAGCAGACCATCGAGATTGGTCTTGTTCAGCGCGGAAACTTCGACGTCCTGGACGTCGCCGGACATCGCCTCGACGATGACCTCGTGCTGCAGCAGGTCTTCGCGGACCTTTTGCGGATTGGCGCCCGGCTTGTCGATCTTGTTGATCGCCACGATCATCGGCACGCCCGCCGCTTTGGTGTGCTGGATCGCCTCGATCGTCTGCGGGCGCAGGCCGTCGTCGGCCGCCACCACCAGCACGACAATATCCGTCACGTCCGCCCCGCGCATGCGCATCTGGCTGAACGCCTCGTGGCCCGGCGTGTCGAGGAAGGTAATCTTATCGCCGCTGGGCACCGACACCTGGTACGCCCCGATATGCTGCGTGATGCCGCCGGCCTCGCCGGACACGACATTGGCGCCGCGGATCGCGTCCAGCAGCGAGGTCTTGCCGTGGTCGACATGGCCCATGATCGTAACCACCGGCGGCCGCGGCTGCTGCGACTCCAGCGAATCCACGTCCGCCTCGACGTCGATCTCGACGTCGCTGTCCGACACGCGGTTCATCCGGTGGCCGAACTCCTCGACGATCAGCTCGGCGGTGTCCTGGTCCATCGTGTCGGTGGTCGCCATCGGCGTTCCGAGCTTGAACAGCGCCTTGACGAGATCGCCACTGCGCTCGCCCATGCGCTTGGCGAGTTCCTGCACGGTGATCGTCTCGGGCACGTCGACGTCGCGCACCTGCTTGGCCGATCGGGTTCCCTTGGCGGACAGCTTCTGCTTCTCGCGCGCGCGCTTCAACGCCGCCAGCGAACGGGCGCGGCTGTCGTCCTCGTCGGACAGGGCCTTGGTCACGGTCAGCTTGCCCGCATGGCGGCGATCGTCGCGATTGCGCACGACGCGCGCCAGTTCCGGGCGCTTGACGGGGGTGAACACGCCCATCTTGCGCGTCGCGGCCTTGGACTCCTCCTCGGCCGCGGGTGCGGCGGGAGCCTCGGCGGTCGCGGGCGCGGCCGCCGGCTCTTCGACCGCCGGCGTGGCGGGGGTCTCGGCCGCAGGCGTGGGCTCGGGCGCACGCGCCTCTTCCTGCGTGCGCTTGTTGGCTTCTTCCGCCGCCTGCGCGGCGAGGCGCGCGTCGCTGCGTCGCGCTTCCTCCATCGCCGCCATGCGCGCCTCTTCGGCCTCGCGGAACAGTTTTTCCTGCGCCTCGCGCCGCGACAGCATGTCGTTGCCCGCGGACGGGGAGCGCGTCGGCGGGGCCGCAGTGCGCGCGACCGGAGCGGCAGCCGGCGGGGGAGGGGGCGGCGCGGCCTCCACGACGGGCGCGGGCGCCTCAGCGGCCGGCGCCGCGCCGGCCGGGCCCAGGATGCGGCGCTTCTTGACCTCCACGACGACGGTGTTCGACCGCCCGTGGCTGAAGCTCTGCTTGACCTGGCCGGTTTCAACCGTGCGCTTGACGCCCAACGGCGAGCGCGTTCCCAGCTTCGGCTTGTCGGACGTTTCGCTCACTCAAAATCCTTCGTTCGTCGTCGCGGCCCCACGCCGGTGGGCGTTCAACGAGCCTGCCTCGGCGTCATAACCGCCGGGGCTAGGCTCACATTCGGGGCCGATGAAGCCCAGCCACCGATCGAGCGCGTATGTCACGCGCCCCGCGGCGGCCGAGTCTGTCAGGGCGATATGTACCACATTCTCGCGGCCAAGCGCCACGCTCAATATGGCGCGGTCGATCGGCAGTACCAGACCCCGCCTTGTGCCGCCTTCTTCGTCGCTGCCGACGCGCCAAGCCTGGTCGAGCCGGCGGTTGCCGACGCCCCCCGCGTCCCGGGCATGAAGCAGCAGTCCGACGCTCCCGCGCCGCGCCGCTTCCTCGATCTTGTCGCTGCCCGTCAGCAGCGTTCCCGACCGCGATTCCAGCCCGAGCCGATCAAGCAATGTCTGCCGCAACGCCGCTTCCGTGCGCGCCGGCAGATCGTCCGGAATTGCCAGCTCGCCCGTCTTGAACGCCCGCGACAGCGCGCCCTTGAGCTTGCCCTTGGCCTGCGCCGCCGCGAGTTCCGCTTGCGTCACCCCGATCCAAGCGCCCCGCCCCGGCGCCCGCGCGCGGACGTCCGGCCCGACCTGCCCGTCCGGGCCCAGCGCCAGCCGGATCAGGCTGTCACGCGTGCCCTGCTTGCGCGTCAGGATGCACGTGCGCTCTGGCACATGAGCTCCCCTCCCCTTCAGGGGAGGGGCTGGGGGTGGGGCCTGTGTTTGTGGAGGCAGCCGGTGGTCACCGTCTGTACCGCCCCACCCCGACCCCTCCCCTGAAGAGGAGGGGCTTTCGGCTGTCACGCCGCCATCATTGCCCTTCGCCCGCATCCGCGACCTCCGCCGGCTCGTCTTCGAACCAATGCGCGCGCGCCGCCATGATGATCTCGTTGCCCTGATCTTCGGACAGATTGTACTCGGCCAGGATCCCGCCTTTGTCCTCCGGCCCGGGCGCCTGGCGGCGGCGGGGTTCGATGCGCTTCTTCTGGATCAGCTCGTCCGTCGCCAGGTCGGCGAGGTCGTCCAGCGTCTTGATGCCCGCCTTGCCCAGCGTCACCAGCATCGCCTCGTTAAGGTGCGGCAGTTCGGCCAGCGCGTCCTCGACTTCCATGCCGCGGCGAAGCTCGCGATTGGCGTCCTCGCGGCGCTCCAGCGCCTCCACCGCGCGGCTCTGCAGCTCGACCGCGGTCTCTTCGTCGAGCCCCTCGATGCCGGCGATTTCGCTGACGTCCACGTACGCCGCTTCCTCCAGACTGGTGAACCCTTCGGCGACGAGCAGCTGCGCCAGCGTCTCGTCGACATCCAGCTCCTTCTGGAACAGCTCGGAACGCTCCACGAACTCGCGCTGCCGCTTCTCGGACGAATCAGCCTCGGTCATGATGTCGATCGCCGACGCGGTCAGCTGCGAGGCCAGCCGCACATTCTGCCCGCGCCGCCCGATAGCGAGCGACAGCTGGTCGTCGGGCACGACGACCTCGATGCGGCTTTCCTCCTCGTCGATCATCACGCGCGACACGGTGGCGGGCTGCAGCGCGTTGACGACGAACGTCGCCAGGTCTTCCGACCA
>DASQNO010000071.1:0-3575 GCA_035644935.1 Sphingomonadaceae bacterium | reverse complement strand
AACCGCTCCATCGCCGCGTCCTCCGCCGCCGTCTTGACCGCTTCGCGCCGCCGCTCGCGCTCCAGCCGCACGGCTTCCTCCACCAGGTCGCGGGCGATCTGCTCGACGTCGCGGCCGACATAGCCGACTTCGGTGAACTTGGTCGCCTCGACCTTGACGAACGGCGCGTCGGCCAGCTTCGCCAGCCGCCGGCTGATCTCCGTCTTGCCGCACCCCGTCGGGCCGATCATCAGGATGTTCTTAGGCGTCACTTCGTCGCGCAATTCCGGCGACAGCTGCTGCCGCCGCCAACGGTTGCGCAGCGCCACCGCGACGGCGCGCTTGGCGTCGGTCTGGCCGACGATATGCTCGTCCAGCGCGGCGACGACGGCTTTGGGGGTGAGGGTGTCGTTCATTCGTTGATCCTGGATGCAAAAGGTAAGCCCCTCCCCTTCAGGGGAGGGGTTGGGGTGGGACCGGATGGTACGCAGGTCGGGTCGTTCGCTATCAAGTCTACCCCACCAGCCCCTCCCCTGAAGGAGAGGGGAGCTAGGCCGCGCTCTCCAGCATCTCCACCGTGACGTTCTCGTTGGTGTAGACGCAGACTTCGGACGCGATCTTCATCGCCTTGCGCGCGATCACTTCCGCGGCCGGCTCATATTCGTTGATCGCGCTGGCGGCGGCGAGCGCGAAATTGCCGCCCGATCCGATCGCCGCGATGCCGTCGCGCGGCTCCAGCACGTCGCCATTACCGGTGAGGATAAGCGTGACGTCCTTGTCGGCGACGATCATCATCGCCTCGAGGTTGCGCAGGTACTTGTCCGTGCGCCAATCCTTGGCGAGCTCGACAGCGGCGCGCATCAATTGGCCGTGATACTGCTCCAGCTTTTTTTCCAGCCGCTCGAAAAGCGTAAACGCGTCCGCGGTCGCGCCGGCGAAGCCGCCAATGACCTTGCCCTCCGCGCCCAGCCGGCGGACCTTTTTCGCATTGGGCTTGATGATCGTGGGGCCAAGGCTGACCTGCCCGTCGCCCGCGACCACGACATGGCCGTTCTTGCGCACCGACAGGATCGTCGTGCCGTGCCAGCTTTCCAAACAAACAACTCCCAGCCCGTGAAAACGCAAGATGGGAAGCGGCGGCGGCGGGTGCAACGTGGGCGGCGGGTTCGTCGCCGCCCATGATGCGCTAGAGCTTGGGCGGGGTGACTGGCGGTTTCTTCGCCGCCTTCTTCATTTCACGGAAGGCGGCGATGACCGCCGGCGCGTTGGCCAGGATGACCGGCGCGGCGCGCACCAGCGTGCGGACGATTGACTTGAAAGACATGCATATTCCTCCTTGGTGGATGATCTGAGAGTTCAGTCGCGGTCGGGCGGCTTGATTCCCGCTTCCGCCGCCTTGCGACCCGAAGGGGAGGAGCCGAACTCGTAGCCGATCACAGTCGACCCCCAGCCGAGCACGAGGCCCAGCGCCAACAGCAGCGGCTCGCGGTTTCCGGGCGGGATCGGCACGAAGTACAGCCCGCCCATGCCCAGCAATCCGCCGACCAGCGCCACCACGCCGAGCAGCGCCCGGTACAACGCGCCCTCGCGCGGAGGAGCGGCGGTGAGGAGATCGGTGGTGTCGGAGTTCATGGGCAGCTCCTTGATCCCTCTCCCGCATGCGGGAGAGGAGGGGGCCGACGCGTCAGCGGCCGGTGGTGAGGGTCTTCTTCTCTTAGGCTCTGACCCCGCGGCAGAGCCGCGGCGTCGGACGGGCTCGGCTGAACTCATCAGCCGCCCCGCCGGCCGGGCTGCGCCGTCACCGGTCGCAGCGCGGCTGCGGCCGGGCGGATCAGCCTAATCGGTTCGCCAGCCACCCGTACAGAAACGCCTCGTTCGCCGGCCGCTTCTCCGCCAGTCGGAGGTAGCGTTCGCCCTGCAGCGCCTCGATCGCCTTCAGCAGCACCGTCTCGCCGGTGCGGCCGCGCGCGCGCATGAAGCCGTCCAGGGCCTTCTCGGTGGCCGCATCGACGCGGCCCGTCCCCGGTACGTCGGGGTAGTCGCGCGCGCCGCGGTTCAGCGCGTTGAGCGCGCGCTGGAGAAAGCCGACGGCGGTCTCCGCGCCCATGTTGACGCCCGTGTCGAACAATTCCGCCGCGACCCGGGGCGCGCGCATGGCGACGCGGTCCAGCCCCGGGCGCAGCCAGTAGGACCGGCGAAAGATCGCCGCCGCCTCCTCCCGCGGCAGATGCCGCATCGCGCCGGCATAGCCATGCGCCCGGGCCACCGCCTCCGTCACGCCCCAGCGCGTCGCGCCGCCGCGGTCGGCGGGGTGGTTCGAATAGCCGCCTTCGCGGCCGATCAGGTCTTCGATCAAGAGGTCGATGTCGATAGTCATTTCCAGCCGCTCCAGTTCCCGAGTCGCAAGGAACATAACCAGAACGGTTGCCTGTAGGACAGCGTTTTCTTAAGGCCGCGTTGGCCGACGAAAATGGCGGCAAGCCGATGGAGAACCATGTTGGACACCGAAGCCGTCAGCGTCTGGGACCTCGGCGCCGAGCTGGGCGAAGGACCCGTCTGGGTCGAGCGCGACCGCGCGCTCTGGTTCACCGACATCAAGCGCCGCCGGATCCACCGCTTCGACCCGGCCAGCGGCGACCGGCGCAGCTGGGACGCGCCCGAACAGGTCGGCTTCGTGCTCCCCGCCGCGCGCGGCGGCTTCGTCGCTGGGCTGCAAAGCGGACCGCATCATTTCGACGAAGGAAGCGGGCGTTTCACGGCGATCGCGCCCGTCGATCCGCATCCGCCGGAGAACCGGCTCAACGACGCCACAACAGATCCGTCAGGGCGGCTCTGGTTCGGCACCATGGACGATGGCGAACGGACCAAGAGCGGCGCGTTCTTCCGGATGGAGGCGGGCCGGGTGACGCCGACGGGCATCGCGGGCATCGCGATCACCAACGGGCCCGCCGTCTCTCCCGACGGACGGCTGCTCTACGTCGTCGACACGCTGGAGCGCGCGATCGACGTTTGCGAAATCGCGGACGACGGCACGCTCGGCGACCGCCGCCCCTTCGTTCGGATCGCGCCGGGTGAGGGCAACCCCGACGGTCCGACGGTGGACAGCGAAGGCTGCGTCTGGGTCGGGCTTTACGGCGGCTGGCAGGCGCGGCGCTACTCGCCGGCGGGCGAGTTGATCGGCACCGTGCGCTTCCCCGTCGCCAACATCACCAAGGTCGCGTTCGGCGGCGACGACCTGCGCACCGCCTACGCCACCACGGCCCGCCAGAAGATGTCCTCCGCCGATCTGGAGCGGCAGCCGCAGGCGGGCGACCTGTTCACCTTCCGGGTCGACGTGCCCGGGGTGGGGGCGACGCCGGTCGCCTACTGAGCACTCAGATCCGAGCCGGTCCCGCAGCCGCCTGTTGCCCGTCCGCCATGCGCGCGAACGCCGCGGCCGCGCCGAACAGGCCGGGTTGCGGGTGCGTGATCAGCTTGACCGGGATCTCGTCCATCCGACGTTCGAAACGTCCCTTGGCGATGAAGCGCCCGCCGAAACCGGAGCGAGGCAGGTGCTCGGCGAGCCGCAGCCCCAGCCCGCCGGCGATCACAACCCC
>DASQNO010000070.1:0-19788 GCA_035644935.1 Sphingomonadaceae bacterium | reverse complement strand
CCAGCAGCCCCATGCCGCCCAGAACGGCACCCGACCCCCGCTCGAAGCCCGTGCCGGCACCGGTGAAAATCGCAACCATCGCGTCCCCCATCGCTGGGGCGGCAACGCCGGCCCCGTGTCGTTTTGCAAAGGGGTGATCGGGAGGAACGGCGGAATGTTTAGAGAGAAGTTGCGCCCGGCCGCGCTAATGGGGTCGGGATGAGAGGGGGACGCGGACGATGAACAGGGGCGAACGTCTGGTGGAGACCCCCGCGGGCGTGACGCTGGGACCGTTGGACCTGATCGCCGACGCGGGCGCGCGCGGGTTCGTGCTGCAGATCGGGGAGCGCTACTTTCACGGCTTCGTGGTGCGGCGCGGCGACGCGGTGCACGGGTACGTGGACCGTTGCCCGCACATGGGCGTGCCGCTGGCCCGCGAACTCGACCGGTATCTGTCGCCGCTGAGCGATCACATCGCCTGCGGCTGGCACGGGGCGCTGTTCCGGGTCGCCGACGGCATCTGCGTCGGTGGACCTTGCGCGGGAGCCGCGCTGATCGGCTGGCCCGTCCGCGTGCGGGACGGAATGATCGTCACGGGGTAGCGCGCCACCGGTCGGGCTGCTGGTTCTGCGCCACGCCCTGTAACTTTATCCCCGGCAAGCGGACGTGCGGTTTACAAGTCCAGCAAGCACCGGCCAACCTGCGTCAACAGTTGAACACAAGTTTTTTAGTTGAAGATCAATCATCATACAAACGCCAATACTCATTTGACTCGCCCGGTACTAGTCCGCGCGGCGAAACCTGTGCCGACAACGGCCAGTGGCGATTCGATCCGAGGCTTTGTTAATGTACATCAATGCCGTTTCGGAACCGATACGCTAGACGCGGCGTTGACAGCAGACACATAGAACAAGGGGAACAAAGCTTGTCCGCCGCACACACCGCGACGTCATCGTCATTGTTGATCTGCTTTTCGCATTTGCGGTGGGATTTTGTGTTTCAGCGACCCCAGCATCTGATGCAGCGGTTCGCCAAGGTGGCCAAGGTCGTCTACTGGGAGGAGCCCATCCCCGCCGCCGGTGCCGAGTTCGGGCTGGACCGCCGCGAGTGCAACAAGACCGGCTCCACCGTGACGGTGATCACGCCGCATGTCCCGCATGGCTGGTCCGACGAGCAGGCTGCGCAGGCGCAGGCCGAGGCGCTGGACCGGCTGGTCGCGTCCGAGAACCGGGCGCAGCTCATCCGCTGGTACTACACGCCCATGATGCTGCATTTCTCGCGCGGCCTTGCGGCCGATTGCACCGTCTACGACTGCATGGATGAGCTTGCGAACTTCAAGGATGCGCCGCCGACGCTGATGGCGCTGGAGGCCGAGCTGCTGGAAGTCGCGGACGTCGTGTTCACGGGCGGCTACAGCCTGTTCGAGGCCAAGAAGGACCGGCACGCCAACATCCACCCTTTCCCGTCGTCGGTTGATGTCGCGCACTTCGCGGCGGCCCGCAACGGGCTGACCGAGCCCGCGGACCAGGCGGGCCTGCCGCGGCCGCGGCTGGGCTTCTACGGCGTCATCGACGAGCGGCTGGACTTGGACCTGATCGGCGCGGTCGCGGCGGCGCGGCCCGATTGGCAGATCGTCATGCTGGGGCCGGTGGTAAAGATCGATCCAGCGACGCTTCCCAGCGGCGCCAACCTGCACTTCCTGGGCGGCAAGTCGTATGACGAGCTTCCCGCCTATCTGAAGGGCTGGGACGTCGCGCTGATGCCGTTCGCGATCAACGAGGCGACGCGGTTCATCTCTCCCACCAAGACGCCCGAATATCTGGCGGCGGGCAAGCCGGTGGTGTCGACCCCGATCCGCGACGTGGTCCGGCATTACGGAACGCTGGACGGAGTGGCGATCGCGTCCACCGCCGACGAGTTCGTCGCGGCTTGCGAACAGGCGATGACGCTCAGCCGGTCGGACGACTGGCTGGCCCCGGTGGATGTCGCGCTGGCGGCCTTGTCGTGGGACAAGACGTTCAACCGGATGAAGGCGCTGATCGACCTCGCCGCCGCGGACAACGGATCGCAGCCGCGCCGACCGGAGGCGGCCGCGATGGGCAAGCTCCGGACCGCGCAGCACTACGATGTCGTCATCGTCGGCGCGGGTTTCGCAGGGTCGGTGATGGCCGAGCGGCTGGCGGCGGACGCGGGCAAGCGCGTGCTGGTAATCGACAAGCGGCCGCACATCGCTGGCAACGCCTTTGACGTGCACGACGAGGCCGGCATCCTGATGCACCAGTACGGGCCGCACATCTTTCACACCAACAGCGCCGAGATCACCGACTATCTGTCGCGCTTTACCGAGTGGCGGATGTACGAGCATCGCGTGATCGCGGTGATCGACGACATGCGCGTGCCGATGCCGATCAACCGCACGACGATCAACATGCTCTACGGGCTCGAGCTGACCACCGACGAGGAGGCGGAAGCTTATTACCAGTCGGTGGCGGAGCCGGTGGGCGAGGTGCGCACGTCGCGCGACGTCGTGGTCGGCCGCGTCGGGCGCGACCTCTACGAACGCTTCTTCGAATGCTACACGCGCAAGCAGTGGGCGATGGACCCGTCCGAACTCGACAAGTCGGTGACGGCGCGGGTGCCGGTGCGCACCAACACGGACGACCGCTACTTCACCGACACGTTCCAGCAGATGCCGCTGGAGGGCTACACCAAGATGTTCGAGCGCATGCTCGATCATCCCAAGATCGACCTGATGCTGGGCGTCGACTTCGCGGACGTGAAGCACGGGTTCAGCTACGACCAGCTCGTCTGGACGGGACCGGTGGACGAGTATTTCGGCCATTGCTACGGCCCGCTGCCGTACCGCAGCCTGTCGTTCGAGCACGTGACGATGGACCAGGAGACGTTCCAGGAATCCGGAACGGTCAACTACCCGGCGGAGAAATACCCGTACACGCGGATCAGCGAGTACAAGTACCTGACCGGGCAGGTTCACCCGAAAACAACGGTGACCTACGAATATCCGCAGGCGGAGGGCGATCCCTATTACCCCATCCCGCGCCCGGAGAACGCGGCGCTGTACAAGCGTTACGAGGCGCTGGCGGACGCCAGCGACGTCGTGTTCGTCGGTCGTCTGGCGACGTACCGCTACTACAACATGGACCAGGTCGTCGGTCAGGCGCTGTCCGCGTACAAGCGGATGCGCAAGGCGGAGCTGAGCGGACGGGAAGCCGTCGGCGCGGCGGCGGAAGCACTCGCCAAGGTCGCGTAGATTGTACCCCGGCGTAGGCCGGGGTCCAGTCGTACCATCGTGTCACTGGACCCCGGGACCCCGGCCTACGCCGGGGCACAAAAAAGGGGCGGCGCCGGGTCTGGCACCGCCCCTTTTTCATGTGCCCTCCAAGGTCGCTTACGCGATCTTGAAGCCTTCCTTGTTCATCATCAGCGTCAGCTTCTTGTTGGTCGCCGTGTCCAGCGACGCCTTCATCGCCGGGTAAAGCTCGTCCTCTTCCTCGCGGATATGCTTTTCGATGTCCGTGCGGAACCTGGCCAGCGTCGTCAGGAACTCGGGCGAGTCCTTGGGCATGTTCTCCAGATGATAGAGATAATCCTTCACATAGCCGTGATCGTGGTTGAGGTGATCGGCCGCCTCGGTCTTCCCCGCGTCGCGCAGCGCCGGGTAGATGACGTTCTCTTCCTGCACCGCATGCTTGGTCAGCGCGTGCTTGAGCGTCATCAGCAACGTCGACCGCTTCGCCTTCTGCTTGTCCGTGGTCGCTTCCAGCGCGTCGAACACCTTGAGCGTCATCGCATGTTCGGTGGCGAGCGCCTCGTCCCAGTCGCCGGACGCGGCGGTGACGCCCTGCACCACGGCCTTGCGGCCGAGATTGGCGGCAAGGCCGACCGCAAGGCCAGCCGCGGCGGCGCCGAACAGCGCGCCGTTGGACGAGCCGACGTCGCCCGAGCTCTTGGCGCCCTCGGCCTTCTTGCTTTTCTTGCTCGACTTGGCGCTTTTCCCGTCCGAGCTGCTCTCGTCATAGGTGGCGGCGAGGCCGACTTTTTGGATCGTCATGGGGCAGGACTCCTGGATCTGGGTTGCCAAACGTCAACAGGCGAGCGCGCACCCTGTTCCGCTTGTCTCAGATGCGGGCGGCCTTGGAAATCGCGTCCGCGCTCCGCAGACCGGCCAGAATGCGGACGAGGTGCGCGACGTCGTGCACCTCCACCGCGATTTCGAACGTGTGGAAGCTTTCGTCGCGGTGGATCAGCGTCAGGTTGACGATGTTCGCCCCCTGCTCGCCGAACACGCCGGACATCTGCGCCAGCGCGCCGGGCTGGTCGCGCAGGACGAGCTGGATCTGCGCGATGCCGCCGTCCGACCCGTCGCCCCAGGCCAGGTCCACCCAATCGACGTCGACGCCGTCGGCCAGCGTGTCGCACGCGATCGTATGCACCGCGATGCCCGCATTCTCCCGCCGCAGCCCGACGATGCGGTCGCCGGGGATCGGGTGGCAGCAGGGGGCGAGGTCGAACGCGACGCCCGGCGTCAGACCCAGGATCGAAATGGCGGCGCGCTGCGGCAACGGCTTGAGCGCGACGTCGCCGCCCGCGGCGCCCGGCATCAGCGCCTCGATCAGCCGCGTGTCGTCGACCCGGCGGCGGGCGATCGCCAGCATCAGGTCGTCCTCGTCGGCAAGCTTCAGCCGCTTAACCGCCGCCGCCGTCGCTCCCTTGCCGAGCGGCGCGGGCAGCCGGGCGACGACGTCGTCGAAGATCTTGCGGCCAAGCGCGATCCCCTCGTCGCGTTCCTTGTGGCGGACGAAGCGCCGGATGCCGGCGCGCGCCTTGCCGGTGACGACGAAGTTGAGCCAGGCGGGCTGCGGATGCTGGGCATCCGACACCAGGATGTCGACCTGGTCGCCATTGTCGATGGGCGTGCGCAAGGGCACGACGCGGCCGTTGACCTTGGCCCCCACCGCCTTGTCGCCAAGCGCGGTGTGGACGGCATAGGCGAAGTCCACGGGCGTCGCGCCCTTGGGCAGCTGCACCAGCTCGCCGCGCGGCGTGAACGCGAAGATGCGGTCCTGGTACATCGCCATGCGCGTATGTTCGAGCAGCTCTTCCGGGCTGTCGGCATGTTCCAGGATCTCGACGAGATCCTCGATCCACGGCACGCGATGGCCGGCGGCGGGCTCGCTCCTGCCCTCCTTGTACGCCCAGTGCGCGGCGACGCCGTGCTCCGCCTCGCCATGCATGTCGCGGCTGCGGATCTGGATCTCGATCCGCATGCTCTCGCTGTGGATCACCGACGTGTGGATCGAACGGTAGCCGTTGCGCTTGGGCGTTGAGACGAAATCCTTGAAGCGGCCCGGCACCATCGGCCAGCGGCGGTGGATCAGCCCCAAGGCGCGGTAGCAGTCGTCGGGCCCGTCGACGATGACGCGGAACGCCATGACGTCCGACAATTGTTCGAAACTGATGTGGCGCTCGGCCATCTTGCGCCAGATCGAATAAGGATGCTTCTCGCGCCCCTGCACCTGCGCTTCGATGCCGTTGTCGCGCAGGTAGAGCTCCAGCCCGAGGCCGATGCGGCCGATCAGGTCGTCGCCACCGCCGCCGTGGAGCTGCTCGAGACGTCTGGTGATCGAGGCGAAGGCGTCGGGCTCCAGCACCTTGAAGGCGAGCGTCTGCATCTCCTTCATCAGCTCGTACATGCCGATCCGCTCCGCCAGCGGGGCGTAGATATCCATTGTCTCCCGCGCGATGCGGCGGCGCTTCTCCTCGGAGGGCACGTGGTGCAGCGTGCGCATGTTGTGCAGCCGGTCGGCGAGCTTGACCAGCAGCACGCGGATGTCGTCGGACAGAGCGAGCAGGAACTTGCGCAGGTTCTCCGCCGCGCGCTCGTTCTCGGTCTGCGCCTCGACGCGGGACAGCTTGGTGACGCCGTCGACCAGCCGCGCGATGGACGGGCCGAACAGGCGTTCGATCTCCTCGTGCGTCGCGACCGTATCCTCGATCGTGTCGTGCAGGATGCCGGTGACGATCGTTTCCTGGTCGAGTTCGAGCTCGGTCAGGATGCCGGCGACTTCGATCGGATGGCTGAAATAGGGATCGCCCGACGCGCGCTTCTGCGTCCCGTGCGCCTTCATCGAAAAGACGTAGGCGCGGTTGATCAGCGCCTCGTCGGCGTCGGGATCATAGGCCTTGATCCGGTCGACCAGTTCATATTGCCGCAGCATGGGGGCAACATGGCGTGCCGGACCCGTCGGGGGCAAGCGTTCAGGCCGCCGACCGCGGAGAAAAGCCGCAGCCAAAGCCCCGGCTGAGACGCCCCGCGCGATTAATGCAGGTTTCTTCGTTCCCCGTTCAGCTTGTCGCCGCTATCGCCACATCGACATGAACAGCATCGATTCCCGTACCGTCGCCGTGTGCTGCCCCCTGCCTTCGGCGCTGGAGGCGATGGGCGAACGCTGGTCGTTCCTGATCCTGCGCGGCGCGTTCAACGGCTTGCAGCACTTCGAAGAATTCCAGTCGACGCTGGGGATCGCGCGCAACATCCTGTCCAACCGGCTGTCGCGGCTGGTCGCGTCGGGGATCATGCAACGATGTCCCGACATGCAGGATCGCCGCAAGGTCGCCTACCGGCTGACCGACAAGGGCCTGGCGTTGCTGCCGGTGCTGATCGCGCTTCGGCAATGGGGCGAGCGCTGGGGCGACGGCGCGCCCGCCAACCCGGTGCTGGTCGACAGCCGCGACCGGCGCCCGGTGCGCGCGGTGGCGGTGCAGGCGCAGGACGGCCGCGACCTGGGGGTGGGCGATCTTGCGTGGGTGGACCGCTCGCTGGTGGTTTGACTAGCCAGGATCCGTGTACCCCGGCGTAGGCGGAGGTTCAGTCGTGCTGGCGGTGTCACTGGGCCCCGGCCTACGCCGGGGCACAATGTCTACTCGTAATCGCTGCCGTTGTTGGTGTTGCGCGGCGGCGCGGCGGCGGTGAGACGCAGGGCCTCGGCGGAATCGGCCAGGCTGCCGACTTCGTCGGTCGCGTCCTCGTCGTCCATCTGGACCTTCTGCATCGACTGCAGCGCGGCCTCCAGCAGCTGAGCGGGACGAACGTTCTGCTCGGCGATCTCGCGCAACGCGACCACCGGGTTCTTGTCGCGGTCGCGGTCGAGCGTCAGTTCGGCGCCGCCCGAAATCTGCCGCGCGCGCTGCGCGGCGAGCAGCACCAGGTCGAACCGGTTGGGAATCTTGTCGACGCAATCTTCAACGGTCACGCGCGCCATGGGCTGCTCGCTTTTCTGATCAGAGATATGGGAATTGGGGTTCGGCTAGCAGCGGACGGCACGAAATGTCAAGAAATCCCCGCTTGCGCATCGCGGTGCGAGGCGGGAAAGCGGCGCGCATGGGCGGCGGGGAAAAGAACCGGGGTGGGGCAACGCGCTGGACGGTCGACGGGCACGGCATGACGCTGTTGCCGGACGGCCCGGACCGGCTGGAGGCGCTGCTGGCGCTGATCGACGGCGCCCGGCGGTCGCTGCGCATCCTTTACTACATCTTCGAAGGGGACACGGCGGGGACGCGGGTGCGCGACGCGCTGATCGCGGCGGGTGCGCGCGGCGTCAGCGTGTCGTTGCTGGTCGACGGCTTCGGGTCCGGCGACGCGCCGTCGGACTTCTTCGATCCGCTGACGCGCAGCGCGGGTAAGATCTGCCGCTACGAGCCGCGCTGGGGGCGGCGCTATCTGCTGCGCAACCACCAGAAGATCGCGCTGGCGGACGAGGAGCGCGTGATCATCGGCGGGTTCAACATTGCCGACGAGTATTTCGGAACGGTTGAAAGCGGCGCGTGGCGCGACCTGGGGCTGCTGGTGGAAGGACCCGCGGCGGCGCGGCTCGCCGCCTATTTCGACGCGCTGCTCGATTGGGCTGGGCAGCCCAGGTCCAAGACGCGCGACCTGCGCCAGATCCTCAGGTCGCACAGCGAAACGAGCGGCCCGCTGCAATGGCTGTTCGGCGGGCCGACGCGGCGGCTGTCGCCCTGGGCCAAGGCGGTGTGCCGGGACCTTCGCGGCGCGCGCCGGATGAGCATGGTTGCCGCCTATTTCGGGCCCAATCCGGCGATGCTGCGCCGCATGGGGTCGGTCGCGCGCCGCGGGCGGGGCGTCGAGGGCGGAGCGCGGCTGATCAGCGCCGCGAAATCGGACAACGGCGCCACCGTCGGGGCGGCGCGTTTTACCTACAACCGGCTGCTGCGGCAGGGCGTCGAGATCTACGAGTACCAGCCGACCAAGCTGCACAGCAAGTTGGTCGTGATCGACAACGTCGTGCACATCGGGTCGGCCAATTTCGACATGCGGTCGATGTACCTGAACCTGGAACTGATGCTGCGCATCGACGACCGCGCGTTCGCGGCGAGCATGAACCAGTTCATAGACGGCGAGATCGCGCAGTCGGAACGCATCACGCCGGCGCTGCACAAGGCGCGCGCGACGTTGTGGACGCGGATCACCTGGGCGGCGTCGCGCTTCATCGTAGCGACGATGGACTACAATGTCTCGCGGCGGCTCAACTTCGGGCTGGACGCGCGGTAGGTCTGCTAAAGCCCCTCCCCTTCAGGGGAGGGGTTGGGGTGTGGGTGTCGCATGCAAAATGGAAGCGACGATTCGAGCGGAGCCCCTGCCCCACCCCAACCCCTCCCCTGAAGGAGAGGGGCTAGTTTACGCCTTCCAAGCCCAGAACAATGTCGCGGGCGGCACGTTGCGCCAGGTGAAGCCCTGGTCGATGCGGCCGAAATGCGGGGCGATGAAGTCGCGGACCTTGGGGCTGAACTGGTAGACCAGGAACGCGCCGCCGGGGCGCAGCGTCCTGGCGGTCGCCGCGGCGATCGCCGGGCCGACGCCGGCGGGCAGCGTCGAAAACGGCAGGCCGGACAGAATGAAGTCGGCATGGTCGAAGCCCTGCCCTGAGATGATCCTGCCGACGTCCGCCGCCGATCCGGTCACCGCGACGAAGCGGGGGTCGGGGATCGTGTCGCGCAGATAGTCGGTGAAATCCTCGTTGGTGTCGATCACCAGCAGCGTCGCGTCGGCGGGTAGCCGGTCGAGAATCGGGCGGCAGAAGGTGCCGACGCCGGGGCCGTATTCGACGAACAGTTTCGTGTTCGCCCAATCCACGGGCGCCAGCATGCGATCGATGAGCGTGCGCGAGGAGGGGATCACCGACCCGACCATCACCGGGTGCTTGATGAACCCGCGCAGGAACTGCCACAGGGGACCTCCGGGCCGGCGTCGCGCCGTCGCCCTGCCCGCATCCTGGGCGCGTGTTGCCGACATTGATTGTCCTTGGAAAATTGATGGGCTCGAATGGTCCAGCGCATGCGTTGGCAAACCTGTTCCCGGTTGGCAAGCAAGCGGATCAGGGCGCTGGACGGAGATGAGACGGATGGACGCGCCTTCTTCGCTGGCGACCGGAGCGTCGGCGGCCCCCACGCGCCCCGAAACGCCGCCACGCCTGCGCCGCGACCATTTCGCGCTGCTCTACGCCGGCATGCTGGTGGCGGCCGCAGGCAACACCGCGCTGCAATCGGTGATGCCCGCGATCGGGCGGCAGATGGCGATGAACGACGTCTGGGTGGCGATCGCCTATACATGGTCGGCGGTTCTGTGGGTGATCTCCGCGCCCTATTGGGCCAGGCAGTCGGACCGGCGGGGGCGCAAGCCGCTGACGCTGCTGGGCATCGGCGGGTTCGTCGTGTCCATGACCCTGTGCGGGGCGGCGCTGGCGTTCGGGCTCGCGGGGATCCTGTCGGGCGTCGCGACCTTTGCCCTCTTCGCGGTCGTTCGCGGCATCTACGGCGCGGTAGGATCAGCGACGCCCTCGGCGGTGCAGGCCTATGTCGCCAGCCGCACCAGCCGCGCCGAGCGCACGGGCGCGCTGTCGACGCTCGCCTCCTCCTTCGGGCTGGGGACGATCATCGGACCCGCGCTGGCGCCGCTGCTGGTGCTGCCGTTCGTCGGCCTGTCCGGCCCGGTGTTCGCGTTCGCGATGATCGGCGCGGCGGTGTTCGCCGCGATCTGGTTCCTGTTGCCCAGCGACGCCACCGCGACCGGAGAGGCGGGACGGGGCGCGGCGATGAGCTACCCCTCGCTCGGCTCCACGCCGACGGGCGCCAGCGTCATCGCCGCGACATCGGAGGCGGGCGGAAACGCGATGCGCCTTTCCTGGCGCGACCCGCGCATCTTTCCCTGGCTGTTCGCGGGCGTCGTCGCGGGCCACGCGCAGGCCGCGTCGCTGACGCCGCTCGGCTTTCTGGTCATCGACCGGCTGGGCCTGCCGCCGGTGGAGGCGCAGCCGCTGATCGGCATCGTCATGATGGCCGGCGCGTCGGCGACGCTGGTGGCGCAATGGGGCCTGATCCCGCGGCTGGGCCTAGGTCCCCGCGCGCTGATCCTGTGGGGCTGCGCGCTGGCGGCGGCGGGGCTGGCGGTCGATGCCATGGCAACCGACCTGTACGGGATCACCATGGGGTTCGCGCTGTCGTCCCTGGGGTTCGGGTTCATCCGGCCGGGCTTCACCGCCGGCGCGTCGCTGGCCGTCGGGCAGAGCGGGCAAGGCGCGGTGGCCGGGATGATCACGGCGGCCAACGGCCTGGCCTTCATCGTCGCGCCGGGCCTCGGCGTCTGGCTGTACAGCGTCGCGGAGCCGCTGCCCTACTGGGTGGCGGCGGCGCTGACGCTCGGACTGCTCGCCTGGGGTTGGAAGAGGCTGGGTAGAGTGTAGACGTCATCCCGGCGAAAGCCGGGACCCAAGATCACGAAGTCTGGTGTGCTTTGATCCCGGCCTGCGCCGGGATGACGGGCAGGGCCTAGGTGACGGTCAGTCGCTCCCCTTCGGCCCCCGCGGCGTCAGCATGCCCGGCGAGACGAACCCGAAGCTCGGCGCCATTGCGTCGGTCTTCAGGCTTTCGCGGATCTTGTCGTATTCGCTTTCCATCGCCTCGGTGACGGACGCGCGCGTCTCGCCCAGCGCGGCTTCGAAGTTCGCCATGCTGATCGTCGCCGCCGCGACCGAACCGCGCAGCGCGAACAGGCCGGCGCGGCGGGTCAGGTCCTCAAGGTCTGCGCCCGTGAAGCGGTCGGTGCGCGCGGCCAGCGCCGCGAGATCGACGTCCGGTCCCAACGGCATGCCCTTGGTGTGGATGCCCAGGATCTGCCGCCGCCCGCCCTCGTCGGGCACCGGCACGTAGATCAACTCATCCAGCCGCCCGGGCCTCAGCAGCGCCGGGTCGATAAGATTGGGCCGGTTGGTGGCGCCGATCAGCACCACGCCGTTCAATTCCTCCAGCCCGTCCATCTCGGCCAGGATCGTGTTGACGACGCGCTCGGTCACCGCCGGCTCGCCCATCGAGCCGCCGCGCGCGGGGACGAGGCTGTCGAGTTCGTCGATGAAGATCACCGTCGGCGCGACCTGGCGGGCGCGGGCGAACAAACGCGCGATCTGCTGCTCGCTCTCGCCGTACCATTTGGACAGGAGGTCGGACGACTTGGTGGCGATGTAGTTCGCCTCCGCCTCGCGCGCGACCGCCTTGGCGAGCAGCGTCTTGCCCGTGCCTGGGGGCCCGTAGAGCAGGAAGCCCTTGGCCGGACGGATGCCGAGCCTGCGAAACGCGTCGGGGTTCTTGAGCGGCAGTTCGACGCCTTCGCGCAGTTTGTCGCGCGCCTCGTCGACGCCGCCGATGTCGGCCCAGCGGATCTGCGGCACCTCGACCATGACCTCGCGCATCGCCGATGGCTGCACGCGCTTCAGCGCCGCGTCGAAGTCGCTGCCGGTCACCGACAGGTCCTCCAGAACCTCGGGCGGGATCGTCCCCTCCTCCAGGTTCAGCCGCGGCATGATGCGCCGCACCGCCTCGATCGCCGCCTCGCGGCCCAGCGCCGCCAGGTCAGCGCCGACGAAGCCGTAGGTCCGCCGGGAAAGCTCGCCGAGGTCCACGCCGCCGTCGAGCGGCATGCCGCGCGTGTGGATGCCCAGGATCTCGCGCCGGCCGCGCTCGTCGGGCACGCCGACGACGATCTCGCGATCGAAGCGGCCGGGGCGGCGCAGCGCCTCGTCGATCGCCTCCGGCCGGTTGGTCGCGGCGATGATGACGAGGTTGAGGCGTGGCTCCAGCCCGTCCATCAGCGTCAGCAGCTGCGCGACGAGGCGTTTCTCCGCCTCCCCCGACACCTGCCCCCGCTTGGGCGCGATCGAATCGATTTCGTCGATGAAGATGATCGACGGCGCCGCCTTGGCCGCCTGCTCGAACACCTCGCGCAGGCGCTTCTCGCTCTCGCCGTACGCCGAGCCCATGATTTCCGGCCCGTTGATCAGGAAGAATTGCGCGTCCGATTCGTTGGCGACGGCGCGGGCGAGCCGCGTCTTGCCGGTGCCCGGCGGCCCGTGCAGCAGCACGCCCTTGGGCGGATCGACGCCCAGCCGCTGGAACAGTTCGGGATAACGCAACGGCAGCTCGACCATTTCGCGCAGCTGGTCGATCGTGGAGCCCATGCCGCCCAGATCGTCGTAAGTGACGTCGGCGCGGCGCTCGCCCTTGGCCTCCGTATATTCCGGGCGCAGCTCGACCTCGGTCTCCGCGACGATATGGACGATGCCCTTGGGCGCGGTGGACACGACGACGAGGCGCACTTCCTGCAGCGCGAACGCCGGCGCCTTCAACATGCGGCGAAGCTCGGGCGGCAGGTCCGACTGCTGCTGTCCGGTGGTGGCGACAACGTCGCCCGCGGTCAGCGGCCGCATCCCGAACGAGCGCTTTAGCGCGCCCGCCGAGCCTTGCAGCCGCAAATTCTGCTGCGCGGGGGCGAGCACGACGCGGGTCGCGGGCTTGGACTGGGCGCGGCGGATCTCGACTTGGTCGCCCGACCCGACGCCGGCATTGGCGCGCTGCAGACCGTCCAGGCGCACGACGTCCAGCCCTTCATCGTCCGGATAGGCATGCACGGCGCGCGCCGGCGTCGAGCGCTTGCCGACGATTTCCACCACGTCGCCCTCCGACAGTGCGAGTTCGGTCATCAGCCCGCGCGGCAGCCGCGCCAGGCCCCGTCCGCCGTCCTCCGGCCGCATGTTGGCGACCTGCAGGCGCTTAATGATCGTCTCGACGTCGGCCATTCAGGCACTCCTTGTTCGAGGACGAACATAGGAAGCGCGCCGGGGGTTGCCACCGCGCACAAAAAAAGGACCATCATCTCGTTCGCGGGCGCGCGACGGAGCGATGTTCGCGCGGAGGAGGTGATCGTGTCTGAAGATGAGTCGAACGGCTACGATGCCATCGCCGAAGAGTTCATGGCGGTGCGGACGACATCCGGCCGCGACGTCGTCCGAAAATGGGCCCGTTCGCTTCCCCCCGCCTGCTCGGTCGTCGATGTCGGGGCGGGGAATGGCGAGCCGTTGACATCGGTATTGCTCGACGAGGGACTTGCCGTGTCCGCGATCGATGCCTCGCCGAAGATGGTTGCCGCGTTTCGGCAGCGCTTTCCGGACGTGGAGGTCGCTTGCGAGCCCGCTGAAAGGAGCCCGTTCTTCCACCGGACATTCGACGCGGCGCTGGCGATCGGCCTCGTGTTCCTGCTGCCCGAGGACCGCCAACGCAAGCTCATTCACCAGATATCCGGCGCGCTTAAACCAGGCGGAAGACTGCTGTTTTCGGCGCCCTGGCAGGTCGGCACCTGGATCGACCTCTTGACCGGCCAACCGTCATGGTCGCTCGGGGCCGAGGAGTACGGACGGGCTCTCGCTCATTCCGGACTCCGCCTCATCGATGAACACGATGAGCATGGCGAGCGCGGCGGAACCCATTATTACGAGGCGCAGAAGAGCTGAGGAGCCGAGACGATGACGAAGCTCCTCGTTTGGCGGTCCTAGGGAACGACAAAAAAAGGCCCGGTCATCGCTGACCGGGCCGTATAAGTTTTAGGAGAGGATGCCTGAAAAGGCCCGTCCTTTGTCGCGGCGCAGCATTTATTGTGCAAGTGCGAACAAAGCTGTTACAATTGCATCGAATGCAACCGCCCGTGGAGCGTGCCGCATGCGCCGACTGCCCCCGCTGATTGCGATCGAAGCCTTTACCGAGATCGCTCGGACCGGGTCGATCAAGTCGGCCGCGGCCGCCCTGTCGCTGTCCGCGCCCGCGCTCAGCCGGCGTCTTGCGGCGCTGGAACGCTTCGTCGGCCAGCCTTTGTTCGAACGGCGGCACCAGCTGCTGGTCATCACCGCCGAAGGCGAGCGGCTGATGAGCCGGCTCGCTCCCGCGATGGACGCGCTGGCCTCCGCGCTGGAACAGCCGGACGCGGGCGAGATCCTGCGGCTGAAGCTCGGCGCGCAGTCGTTGTTCGCCTCGCGCCGGCTGATGCCACGGCTGGTGGACCTCCGCCGCGCGCATCCCGACCTCCACATCGACATCGACACCGCGCCGCTGCCGCTTGCGCGGCTGGGCGACGGATTGGACGCCGCGATCATGCTGGCCAAGGGCGAGGAGCCCGCGCTGTACGCGCGCCGCATCGACAGCAACCGCGTGATCGCGATCGGCAGCTGCGCGCGCGCCGACGCGCTGCGCACCCCGCGCGATCTGGCGGGCGAGACGCTGCTGCTGCACCGGTCAATGCCCACCGCGTTCGAAATCTGGCGCGAGGCGGTGGGACTGCCGGGGCTCAAGCCCGCGGCGATCGACTTCTTCGATTCGGGCCAGCTCGTGCTGGACGCCGCCGCCGGGGGCCTGGGCGTCGCGTTCATGCTCGACAGCCATCTGGCGACGGCGGCCGACGACCGGCTGTGCCGCCTGTTCGACGTCGCCGCGCCCAGCCCGTACAATTACTGGTTCGTCGCCCGCCGCGCCGCCATGGCGAAGAAGCCCGTGCGGCTGTTCCACGACTGGCTGTTCGCCGCCATGGGCGAGGCGGAGGGGGCTGCGGAGACGCCCTAGACGCTCCCCTCCAGCAGTTGCTGGAGGGGCTGGGGGTGGCTCTTGCTTCTGAAAGAACGAAGAGCCACCCCCGGCCCCTCCACGAAAGCGTGGAGGGGAGTCCTTAAGCCACGCTCGCCTTGACGATCTTCCCCGGCGTCGCCGGCGGTTCGCCCTTGGGCAGCTTGTCGACGAACTCCATGCCTTCCGTCACTTCGCCCCAGACGGTGTACTGCCCGTCGAGGAAGTTGGAATCGGCCAGGCAGATGAAGAACTGGCTGTTGGCGCTGTTGGGGCTGGACGAACGCGCCATCGAGCAGGCGCCCCGCTTGTGCGGTTCCTTGGAGAACTCGGCCTTGAGGTCGGGCTGCTTGGAGCCGCCCATGCCGGTGCCCGTGGGATCGCCGCCCTGCGCCATGAACCCTGCGATGACGCGGTGGAACACGACGCCGTCGTAGAAACCTTCGTTGGCGAGTTGCGTGATGCGCTCGACGTGGCCGGGCGCGAGGTCGCTCCGCAAGCGGATCACGACGTCGCCGCCGCTGTCCAGCGTCAGGGTAAGGTTCTGGTCGGCCAAGTCTAAGCTCCTGTGAAGTGTGCGGCCCAGATAGGCCGCCGGGGTGGACGCCGCCACCCCATTGTGACAGCGGCCACGTTCGCGAGAGGAGGACGAGACATGGCAGAAGCGGACATCGTCGTCCCCGCCCAGCTCGACGAGGACGACCGGCTGAAGCCAGCGTTCGTGCGCGAGGTGCAGGAACTGGTGGAGGCCGGCGACGCGGAAGGCGCGCGCGCGCTCGTCATCCCGCTGCACCCGGCCGACATCGCCGACCTGTTCGAACTGATCCCCGCGCACGACCGCGCCCCGCTCGCCGCCGCCATCGCCGACGTGCTCGATGCCGACGTGTTCGCGGAAATGAACGATCACGTCCGCGACGGGCTGCTTGATCAGCTCGACGCGGGGCAGCTCGCCGACATCGCGGGCGACCTCGACACCGACGACGCGGTGGCGATCATCGAGGATCTGGAGGCCGACGAACAGGCCGCCGTGCTTCGCGAGATGGAGCCGGACGAGCGCGCCGCGATCGAACAGGCGCTGACCTTCCCCGAGGAGTCCGCCGGCCGCCTTATGCAGCGCGACCTGGTCGCGGTGCCCGAACATTGGACGGTAGGCCAGGTCATCGACTACCTGCGCGGCGACACGAGCCTGACCACCGACTTCTGGGAAGTCTTCGTCGTCGATCCCCAGCACAAGCCGGTCGGCACCTGCATGCTCAGCTGGATCATGCGCACGCCCCGCGGCGTCGCGGTGGCAGACGTCATGCAGCGCGAACAGACGCTGATCCCGGTCGACATGGACCAGGAGGAGGTGGCGCTCCGCTTCCAGAAATACGCTTTGATCTCCGCCGCCGTGATCGACGCCGACGGGCGCCTCGTTGGCATGATCACCGTCGACGACGTCGTGCACATCATCCAGGAGGAAGCGTCGGAGGACGCGCTCTTGCTGTCGGGCGCGGGCGAAGGCGACATCAACGAGCCGATCATGGACAGCTACCGCGCCCGCGTGCGCTGGCTGGTCGCCAATCTCGGCACCGCGCTGGTCGCGTCGACGATCATCGGGCTGTTCTCGGGCGCGATTTCCGAAATGGTGGCGCTGGCGGTGCTGATGCCCATCGTCGCGGGCGTCGGCGGCAATGCGGGAACGCAGACGCTGGCGGTGACCGTGCGCGCGCTCGCCACCAACCAGCTGACGCAGTCCAACACGATGCGCACCATCGTTCGCGAAATCCGCATCGCGCTGATGAACGGCGCCACGATCGCGGTGGTGATCGGCATAGGCGTCAGCCTGGTGTTCGCCAGCGGCACGCTGGGCGCGGTGATCGCGGCGGCGATGATGACCAACATCGTGATCGCGGGCCTCGCCGGCGTGCTGGTGCCGCTGGCGATCGAGCGCATGGACGGCGACCCGGCAGTGGCGTCGTCGGTGTTCGTCACGATGGTGACCGATTCGATGGGGTTCCTGGCGTTCCTGGGGCTCGCCGTCGCGACGGGATTGGTGGGCGCATGACTGACCGGTCCAGTCCGTCGTCATCCCGGCGAAAGCCGGGACCCAAGAACGCGATATTTTCAACAAGAAGAGACGCAGAGCACCGCTTTTTTTCTTCGAGCCGCGGTGTCCATGGGTCCCGGCTTTCGCCGGGATGACGTATAGCTGAATTGAGCGGAAACAGACCGGAGGCTTGATCCCCCACGCCCCCGCGCCACATCGCCCCCATGCCCCTGCTCCACATGTCCAAGGTCGCCGTCGGCTGCGCGTCGCTCGGCACGCTGCAGCGGCGCAACGACGGGCGGTCGGTGGACGGCGTTGCGCAGATCACCACCCGCTTCTGCCCCAAGCGCGCGGACGAGCTGGTCGGCGGTTCGATGTTCTGGATCATCAAGCACCGCATCACCGCGCGCCAGACGATCCTGGGCTTCGACGTCGACGCCGCCGCGCGGCGCACCACGATCCGGCTGGACGCGCGGCTGGTCCCCGTGCGCGCCGTCCCCAAGCGCGCGCACCAGGGCTGGCGCTACCTCGTCGAGGACGATGCGCCCAAGGACTTTGATGGCGAAGAGGACGGCCTGGCGCTGCTGCCGCCCGCCTTGCTGGGTAAGCTCGTGTCGCTGGCGCTGCTGTAACCGTCATCCCAGCGCATGCTGGCGGAGCTGCCAAGGCTCCAACGGCGGAGCCGTTGGAAGGCAGCGGAGGTATCTCAGTGAGGTGGCCACGATCGTTGCGCGCGAACTTCCACTGAGATCCCGGCCTTCGCCGGATAACGCGCGCGGCTACTTCCCGCAGGTCACCGTGCCCGACCCCGTCGCCTTGACCGTGCACGCCGGGTTACCCAGCACAACGATCTGCCCCGCCCCGGCCGACACTACACCCGCCGTAACCGTGGCGGTGACGCTGATCTCGCCCGGGCCGTCGGCCGCGATCTTGGCGTCCTTGGCGACCAGCGCCGTTGCCTCGATCGACCCCGTGCCGCGCACGCCCAGTTGCGCGATCGCCGCCTTGCCCGCGATCCGCGCGCGGCCGTTGCCCGTGACGCCCACCGTCAACCGGTCGGCCTCGATCGCGCCGACGGTGAGCAGGCCGGACCCCGCAACCACGAGGTCGAGGCTGGCTCCCTTCACCTTGTCTATGGCGAGCGACCCGGCGCCGTTGAGCGCCGCGGCGCGCAGCGTGTAGCCGGTGACGCGGACCTCCACGGGACCTGCCGACGCGCCGGGGTAGCCGCCCCAGGTCTGCGTATTGCGCCTGACGATCAGCGTGCGGCCCTGGACCTCCACCGCTACGCCCTCGATCGCCGCCTGCGCCCCCACGGCGCGCGCGCCCGGCGAGCGGCCGGTGGTCAGCGTCACCCGGTACGGGCCGTCGACGCGGATGCGGTCGAAATCGGTGACCGAATAGCCGCGCTCGGCCGCGTGCGCGGGCGCGGCCATGAGGGGGGCGAGCAGGAAGAGCGCGAAGGCGGCGGTTTTCATGCCCGCCACCTTGCGCGCCCGGTGGTTACCGCCGCGTTAGCTTCCGCAGCGTACCGATCCCGACCCCATCTTGCTCGTCTTGCACTGCGCGCCGCCGTGCACCACGGCGTCGCCCGACCCTGCGATCGCGACCTTGGCCTGCCCGCGCGCATGGACGTCGGCGGTGCCGGAACCGGCAACCGCGATGTCCGCGTTTTCCGACTCCAGCCCTGCCGCGCGGATATTGCCCGACCCGCCGATCGCCGCCTCGACGCTGCGCGTGCGGCCCGCCGCTTCGATCGCGCCCGAACCGCCGACCGCCATTTCGACGCTGTCCGCCTGCACCTGGGCGAAGCTCAGCACGCCAGAGCCGCCGACCGCCGCCTCGATCCTGGCGGCCTGCGCCTGCCCGATGCGCAGCTTGCCCGACCCGCCGACCGCCGCTTCGAAGCTGCCGCCCGCGACGCGGTCCACCGTCATGTCGCCCGACCCGCCGACGGAGGCCGAGGCCAGTTGCGGCACGGTCACCGTGACTGTGGCGCGCTCGTTGTCGCCCCGGATGTTAGACAGGCGGCCGCGGCGCTTGACGATCAGCCGCCCGCGCTCGACCGCAACGTCCATTTCGGCGAGCACGGCGCTGTCCCCCGCCATCGTCACGCTCTGCGCGCCGCCGACGCGCACGACGACGCGGTCGGGACCCTTCAGCTCGACGCTGTCGAAAGCCGCCACGGGGACCGGCCGCTGCTCGCTCTTGCCGCTCAGTTGCACCCGCTCCGCCTGCGCCCCGCCGCACGCCGCCAGCAAGGCCGTGACCCCGATCACCAATCCGCGCATTGCATCCTCCCTGTGTATTGCCAAAACAATACACCACATGCAGGCACGCGCCAAGCACAAAAAAAGGGCGGCCCCGCGGGACCGCCCTTCTTCTGAGACTTCAGAATGCCGCCGTCACTTGGTGACGACTTTGTCCTTGTTGTAGATCGCCGCCGCGGCGTTCAGGATCTCGTGCAGCTTCACCAAGGCGGCGGGCTCGTCGATCTGCTCCATCGCCGCCAGCTCGCGCGCAAGTCTGGAGGACGCCGCCTCGAAGATCTGCCGTTCCGAATAGCTCTGCTCGGGCTGGTCGTCGGCGCGGAACAGGTCGCGGGTAACCTCGGCGATCGACACCAGGTCGCCCGAATTGATCTTGGCCTCGTATTCCTGCGCACGGCGGGACCACATCGTGCGCTTGACCCGCGGCTTGCCTTCCAGCGTGCCGAGCGCGTCGCGCATCGTCTTGTCCGACGACAGCTTGCGCATGCCGACCGACTCCGCCTTGTTGGTCGGAACGCGCAGCGTCATGCGCTCTTT
>DASQNO010000069.1:0-41909 GCA_035644935.1 Sphingomonadaceae bacterium | reverse complement strand
ATAACGCGCGGCGAGGTCAGCCAGGAAGCGGACGTTTTCTTCGGACGAAAGCGTGCGCCCTTCCCCTTCCATCCGGTATTGGCCGTCGCGGAAATACTCGGACGCGGCGCAGTCCAGCGCCAGCACGACGTCGTCGCCCGGGCGATAGCCCGCCTTCTCGATCGAGCGCATGATGAAGTCCAGCGCGTCGGTCGTCTTGCCCAGCGCCGGCGCAAACCCGCCTTCGTCGCCGACGGCCGTCGACAGCCCGGCCTCCGACAGACCCTTCTTGAGCGTATGGAAGATTTCGACGCCGCAGCGCATCGCCTCGCTGAACGTCGGCGATCCTACAGGCACGACCATGAATTCCTGGAAGTCGATGGCGTTGTCGGCATGCTCGCCCCCGTTGATGATGTTCATCATCGGCACGGGCAGCGTGTTGGTCGACACGCCGCCGACATAGCGGTAAAGCGGCAGCCCGCGCGCGTCCGCCGCCGCCTTGGCGACCGCCAGGCTGACACCCAGGATCGCGTTGGCGCCCAGCCGCGCCTTGTTGGGCGTGCCGTCGAGCGCGATCATCGCGTTGTCGATGTCCCGCTGGTCCTCCGCGTCCTCGCCGACCAGCGCATCCGCGAGCTCGCCGGTAACTGCGGCGACCGCCTTGGTGACGCCCTTGCCGCCGTACGCTTCGCCGCCGTCCCGCAATTCAACGGCTTCATGCGCCCCGGTGGACGCCCCCGAAGGCACTGCCGCGCGGCCGGTGCTGCCGTCCTCCAGCCACACCTCGACCTCCACCGTCGGGTTGCCGCGGCTGTCCAGGATCTGGCGCGCGTGAAGGTCGACGATGGCGGTCATGCGGCTGTCTTTCGCTAAGTTCGTGAGGTGTCGCGCAGCTCTACGAGCGGCGTTTTGGGGAAGCAATATAAGTTGGGCCGGATACGGAACGATGCCTTTGGGGACGTGTTTACGAGGCTTAACCCATCCCAAACAACGCGGAGATGTTTCATGCCACCTCGGGATCCCAATCTGCCGGAAGGCACGGACAGCATCATCGACGGAACGTCGAGCCTTGGCGGCGCCTCCGGCTCGTCCGGCCTGGGCGGGTCCTCCGGCCTCGGCGGCTCCACAGGCATGGGCGGCGATGCGTTCGACGCGCCCTTGGGTTCGACGGGTTCGACTGGTGGCAGCTTCGCCGACCAGGCGAACTCGGGCTTCGCCGAGCAGGCGGGATCAATGTCGGCCGGTACGTCCGGCGGGGCGTCCTCGTTCGGCACGGGATCGTCCGGTGGGGGTGGCTCGGGAGCCGGCGGAGTGGACGTACAGTCGCTCAAGTCTCAGGCCACCGATAAGGTCCGCGACGTCGCGTCGCAGGGCAAGGACAGGGCCGCCGAAGCGCTGGACAGCGTTACGCGCCTCGTCAGCGAGACGGCCGACACGGTCGATGAGCGTCTCGGACCCCAGTACGGTGAATATGTCCGCCGTGCAGCCGGCGCGCTCGACGGATTGAACGATTCGATCCGCGGCAAGGAAGTGGACGAATTGTTCAACGACGCCCGCGACCTCGTGCGCAAGAGCCCCGCCGTTGCGATCGGCGCCGCTGCGGCGATCGGCTTCCTGCTCGTGCGCCTCGTCAAGTCCGGAATGCCGCAGACTGGCCCCGACGACTATGACGACACCACTGGCGTTGGCTCCACCGCTGCCGGAACGCAGCGGCTCGGCGCACCGCCACGCGTCGACAACAGCTACGATCCGATTGCTTAATGTTGGCGCCCGGCGACCGCGTTGAGCGGGACAGCATAAGCGAGCTGGTCGGCCGCGCGGTCGCCGACGGCAAGTCCTATGCTTCGGCGCAGGTGGAGGTGGTCAAGCAGACCGCCCTTACCGGCGTGGAGAAGGGCGGGTCCGGCGTCGGCATGATCGTCGGCGCGGGGTTGCTCGCTTATGCGGCGTTGATCGTCTTCCTGGTTGCGATCTTCACGTGGCTGGAAGACATGATCGGGCCGATCGGAGCCGGCTTTGCCGTTCTGATCGGAACGCTCGCGATATCTTTCATCCTCTTCAAGACGGGCATGGGGAAGATCCGGGAGGCGACGGCGGCGATGAGTGGGAAGCGCACATGACGGCGGAACGGCAACTCATAGCAGCGCGCGCGAAGGCAGAACGGTCGCAGGCCGATTTACTTGCGACCGTCGCTGAACTGAAGACCCGGCTCAAGCCTGCGAACCTCGCATCGGACGCATGGTCGACCGTTAAGACAAAGGGTTCGGAGGCGTCGGGACAAGGCCTGAAGGCGGTAACCGGACATCCTGGACCCGCCGGTGGCGCGGTACTCGCTCTCGCGCTGTTCTTCCTGCGCAATCCGCTCGCGAATCTGGTGACCCGTATTTTTGGCGGGGACAAGAACGCTAGCGGCGTGGTGAAAACGGATATCATCAACAAAGACAAGGATTTCCATCTGACGGCTCCGGTCGTCGTCCCCGGTGAAGGAACAAAGCAATGACGATCAAGGAAACGGCCGGCAATCTGGGTACGGCCGCCAAGGACAAGCTCGAAACGGCCAGGACGACGGCGACCGATGTGCTGTCGTCGGCGCGGGATCGGGCCAGCGACCTCGCTACTACGGCTCGCGATCGCGCTGGCGGTCTGGCCACCTCGGCGCGTGATACGGCCTCGACCGCACGGATGAAGACGTCCGATGGTATCGACGCAAACCCGGTTGCCGCGCTGATCGGTGGGTTGGCGCTCGGTGCCCTGGCGGCGGCGGTTCTTCCCCGCACACGCAAGGAAGACGAGCTGCTCGGCGGCATCGGCGAGAAGATCAACGACTCCGCGCGCACCGCGGCGCAGGCGGCCAAGGACGCGGGTCGCGACAAGCTCGACGAGCTTGGCATCAACAAGGATGCGGCGATGGAAAAGGCCAAAGAATTGGCGCAGTCCGCCAGCACCGTGGTTAAGGAGTCGGCCACGGCCGCCGCGTCGAGCGTCAAGAGCAGCTAGCGCGCGTTCATCTGGATCATGCGATGAGGAAGGGCAGCGTCGCGCTGCCCTTTTTCATGCCACACGCGGCACTGGAGTTCGGACATGAAGATCATCATCGCCTCCCTGGCGCTCGGCTTATCCGCTGCGGCGACCGTGTCGCTGACGCCGGCCGTGGCCGTCGCCGCCGTCGACAACCGCGATCCCGGGCGTTTCATTGACACGCTGGCCGATACGGCTTTCGCCTCGCTGCGCACCGGCAACCCGGCGACCGCGCGCGGCCAGTTCCGCGCGATCCTGGCCCAGCATTTCGATGTGGTCGCTATCGGTGACCGGCTGATCCAACGTCAGCGTCCAACGCTGACGCCTGCGCAGCTCAATCAGTATCGGGCGGCGTTTCCGGGCTTCATCGTCGGCACATACGGTGACCGGCTCGCGCCCTATGCCAATGCCGATCTGAAGGTCATCCGCGTGGTCCCGCGCGGCGATTCAGCCGCTGTGGTCACGACCGTCACCCGTCCCGGCGCACGGCCGGCCAATGCGGTTTGGACGGTGACGCGGACCGGATCCGGTTACAAGGTCAACAACTTGACGGTTGGCGGCGTCAACCTTGGTCTGGCGCAACAGGCTGACTTCGACAGCTTCATCAAGCGTCGCGGGTTCGATGCGCTGATTGCGTTCATGCGATCGCGCGGGTAGCAGGCGGGCATGTCCGGTCTTCACCTCGTATTCGGCGGCCGCGTCCGCGATCCGCAAGGGGTCGACTTCGTCGATCTGGAAGCGCTCGATATCGTCGGGATGTTCGCCAACTACGACGATGCAGAGGACGCGTGGCGCAGCAATGCGCAACGCACCGTCGATGACGCCGAGATGAAATACGTCATCGTCCACTTGCATCGCTTGCTGGAACCGGACGTCGGAACGGCCAAGATTTAGTCAGGCCCGCTAGCTGTCGCCTGGCTTCAGGCCCGCCGCCAATGCAAGCGGTGCAGTGGCGTGATCAGTGCCAGGCCGGCCAGGAACCCGCCGACGTGCGCCAGTGTCGCGATCGCTGGTCCGCCGCTGCCGCGTGAGGCCAGGCCGAAGAGCAGCTGCAACCCAATCCACGCCGCGGCTAGCCACAGCACGTGTAGCGCTCGCGCCAGCGCGGGATTGGCGACGCGGACGCGGTTGCGCCCGAACAGCAGCGAATAGCCGCCGACGATCGCGCTGATGGCGCCGCTCGCGCCGACCATCGGCACCTGCGACGCCGGGTCGACCGCCCACTGCGCTCCCGCTGCCGCAAGCGCGCCGATCACATAAAGCGCGATGAAGTTGCCGCGGCCGATCGCGCGCTCGACCGGCGCACCGCAGATCAGCAGCATCATCAGATTGAGCGACAGGTGCAGCAGATTGGCATGCAGCAGCGCGGCACTAAACGGCGTGAGCAGCGCGGGCAGGAACCCCTCGCCTTCCAGTGCATAAGTCAGCCGCGCAGGAATGAACCCACCACCCACCGCGGCCTGCGCGTCGAGGCCCAATGCATTCACCAGCAACCACGCCACCACCGTGGCGCCCGCGATCCAGGCGGTGGCGCTGGACTTCAGCCCGGTCAGATGAATTCCACCTTGGCGACGCTGTAGTAGCGGTCGCCGGACGGCGTCGACACCTCGACATCGTCGCCCAGGTTCCGCCCGATCAGCGCGCGACCGAGCGGCGAGTTGTACGAGATCCGCCCGACCTTGGCGTCCGCCTCCATCTGCCCGACGATCTGATATTTGATCGCCTTGTCGTCCTCGTCGAGCAGATGCACGGTGGCGCCGAACACGATGCGGTCGCCCGAGAGCGTCTTGGGGTCGATGATCTGCGCCCGGCTGAGCTTGTCTTCGATGTCGGAGATCGTCGCCTCGACCTGCCCCTGCCGTTCCTTGGCGGCGTGGTACTCGGCGTTTTCCGACAGATCGCCGTGCGCGCGCGCTTCCTCGATCGCCTGAATGATCGCTGGCCGTTCCACCATCTTGAGCTGGCGAACCTCATCCACGAGCTTGCGGTAGCCCTCGTCCAGCATCGGCGCCTTATCGACCGTCGCCATCCTCATCACGCCCTTCGTCATAGCCTCCTGGTCGGCGCTCGTCTCACGAGCGTCCGCTTGCGTCTGCAAGGGTTTGGGAGGTGTTGTTTAAGAGGCGGAATAATAGTCCTGAAGGGGCCGGACTTCAAGGGCGTGGTCCCGCAGCGCTGCGATCGCGCCGACGGCCGCGACGCTCGCGGCTGCGGTGGTGAAATACGGCACCTTGCCGGCCACGGACGAGGCCCGGATGGAGGCCGAATCCTTGTGGCTCTGCCAACCTTCGGTGGTGTTGATCACCAGCGCGATGCCGCCGTCCTTGATGCGGTCGACGATGTGCGGGCGCCCTTGCGTTACCTTGTTAATGCGTTCCACCGCGACGCCCTCGGCGGCGAGATAGGCCGCCGTTCCGGTCGTCGCGACCAGGGTGAACCCGAGTGCATCCAATTGCCGTGCGGCGGGCAGGACTTGCGCCTTGTCGCCGTCCTTGACCGAGATGAAGACGGTGCCGCCCTCCGGCAGTTCCACCCCTGCCCCCAGCATCGCCTTGGCGAAGGCGAGCGGGAAGGTTTCGGCGATTCCCATGACTTCGCCGGTGCTCTTCATCTCGGGCGACAGGACGGGGTCGGTGCCGGGGAAGCGGGCGAAGGGGAAGACGGATTCCTTGACGGCGATGTGAGTCATGGGCGTTCGGGCGGGTGGGAGGAGGCCCAGGAGAGGGGCCCCCGCCATGACGCGCGCGGCGATCTTGGCGAGGGGAACGCCAGTGGCCTTCGCAGTGAAAGGGACGGTGCGCGAGGCGCGCGGATTGACCTCGATCAGGTAAACCTGGCCCTCTTTGACCGCGAATTGGATGTTCATGAGCCCGTTGACGCGCAATGCGAGCGCCAATTCGCGCGTCTGGCGCTCGATTTCGGCGATAATTTCCGCCGAGAGGCTGTGCGGCGGGATCGAACAGGCGCTGTCGCCCGAATGGACGCCGGCTTCCTCGATATGTTCGAGCACGCCGGCGACGAACACGTCCGTGCCGTCGCTGATCGCGTCGACGTCGACCTCGATCGCGTCGCGCAGGTAGCGGTCGATCAGCACGGGGCTGTCGCCGGACACCCGCACGGCGGTGGCGATGTAGTGTTCGAGCTGCGCCGGCCCGTCGACGATCTCCATCGCGCGGCCGCCCAGCACATAGCTGGGGCGCATCAGCACCGGGTAGCCGATCGTCCGCGCGACCGCCAAGGCCTCGTCGCGCGAGCGGGCGATGCCGTTGGCGGGCTGCCTGAGGCCCAGGCGGTTGACCAAGGCCGCGAAGCGTTCGCGGTCCTCGGCAAGGTCGATCGCGTCGACCGGCGTTCCGAGGATCGGGATGCCCGCGGCGTCGAGCTCGGCAGCCAGTTTCAGCGGCGTCTGCCCGCCGAACTGGACGATGACGCCGACCAGCTCGCCCGACTGCTTCTCGGCGTGGAGCACCTCCAGCACGTCCTCGGCGGTCAGCGGCTCGAAGTACAGGCGGTCGGCCGTGTCGTAATCGGTGCTCACCGTTTCCGGGTTGCAGTTGATCATGATCGTCTCGAACCCCGCGTCGCGCAGCGCAAAGGCGGCGTGGCAGCAGCAATAGTCGAACTCGATCCCCTGCCCGATCCGGTTGGGCCCGCCACCCAAAATTACGATCTTGCGCCTTTCCGTCGGGTGACTCTCGTCGACGGCCAGGCCGAACGCGGGCGCCTCGTATGTCGAATACATGTAGGGCGTGATCGCCTCGAACTCGGCGGCGCAGCTGTCGATGCGCTTGAACACGGGGCGGACGCCCAGGCGGTGGCGCAGCGCGCGCACTTCGGAGGCCGTCACCCCGCCGGTCATCGCGGTGATTGCATCCTTGATCAGCCCGCTGCCCCCGGCGACCGCGCGGCGCGTGCCCTTTCGCAGATGCGCCGACTGTAGCGCCAGGAACGCCAGGCGGCTGTCGGAAAAGCCCATTGCCTTGAGGCGGCGCAGGCCCTCCGCGTCCAGCGGCAGGCCGTTGATGCGGACCTCGATCTCGGCATGCACGATCTCGCGCAGGCGTTCGAGGAACCAGGGGTCGTAGGCGGTGATCGCGTGGATCTCGTCGACGGTGAAGCCTTCGCGCAGCGCCTGCGCGGCGACGAGCAGCCGGTCCGGGGTCGGCCGCGCCAGCTCCGCCTCGATCTCCGCGCGCGGCGCGCCCTCCAGCGCCTCGACGTCGTTCAATCCGGCGAGCCCCGTCTCCAATCCGCGCAACGCCTTTTGCAGCGATTCACAGAAGCTGCGCCCGATCGCCATGACTTCGCCGACGGACTTCATGGAGGGTGAGAGCAAAGGTTCGGTGCCGGCGAACTTCTCGAACGTGAAGCGCGGAATTTTGGTGACGATATAATCGAGCGCGGGTTCGAAGCTCGCGGGCGTCGCGCCGGTGATCTCGTTGTCGATCTCGTCCAGCGTGTAGCCGACCGCCAGCTTGGCGGCGACCTTGGCGATCGGGAAACCGGTGGCCTTGGACGCCAGCGCCGAGGAGCGCGACACGCGCGGGTTCATTTCGATGACGACCAGCCGCCCGGTTTTCGGATCGACCGCGAACTGAACGTTGGAACCACCTGTTTCGACGCCGATTTCGCGCAAGCACGCGATGCTGGCGTCGCGCATGACCTGATATTCCTTGTCGGTCAGCGTGATCGCGGGCGCGACGGTGATCGAGTCCCCCGTGTGCACGCCCATCGGGTCGACATTCTCGATCGAACAGATGATGATGGCGTTGTCGGCGCGGTCGCGCACGACCTCCATCTCATATTCCTTCCACCCGAGCACCGACTCCTCGATCAGCACTTCGGTGGTCGGGCTCGCCGACAGCCCGCCCGCGACGATCTGCGCAAACTCGTCGCGGTTGTAGGCGATGCCGCCGCCGGTGCCGCCGAGCGTGAAGCTGGGGCGGATGATCGCGGGCAGGCCCGTGATCTCAAGCGCTTCCATCGCTTCGTTCAGATCGTGCGCGATGCGGCTCTTGGGGGATTCGAGCCCGATCCGCTCCATCGCCTCGCGGAACTTGAGCCGGTCCTCGGCCATCTCGATGGCCTGCGCGTCCGCGCCGATCATCCGGACGCCGAAACGGTCCAGCGTGCCGTCATGGTAGAGGGCGAGCGCGGTGTTGAGCGCGGTCTGCCCGCCCATCGTCGGGAGCAGCGCGTCGGGCCGCTCGCGCTCGATGATCTTGGCGACGACCGCCGGTGTGATCGGCTCGATATAGGTCGCGTCCGCGATTTCCGGATCGGTCATGATCGTCGCCGGGTTCGAATTGACCAGCACGATGCGGTAGCCCTCGGCGCGCAGCGCCTTGACCGCCTGCGTGCCCGAATAGTCGAACTCGGCGGCCTGGCCGATGATGACCGGCCCGGCGCCGATGATGAGGATGGACGAGATGTCGGTGCGACGGGGCATTAGCGAACGTTCACGAGCATCTTTGCCTTTAGCATCACTCGTTCAAGACGAGCGAAATAATTCAAACGCGACTTGGCACCGTCACTGTATAGCCACAACACATCCGATGCGGGCGACGGATTGTCGACCCACGCACCGGTAATCGTGGACGGATCACGACTAAATTTCACTCCGTGAGTCTGCAAGTAGTCGGGATAGTCAACCCATGCGCCTGAGAGGTAACCTAACGGCTTATAATTGCGGTTTAACGGAAGAAAAGCCCACTTTGCTCCAGCCCAATCTACTCTCTGGAAGCAATATGGAAGCCAGTATCTTGCAAAGCTCTGCTCGTTCGAGCTCTTTCTTACAAAAACAGCAGCTTCTTCTTCGTTCATGCGCCAGCCTTCTGATTGCGGCAGAGTTATATCTAGTTTAGTTAGCCTTCCAGCGCCTCAGCCGCGCTTACGGTTCCTCTAAGATAGGCACTAACCGAGCTGTTATGATTGTCGAAGCCTTCCTGTAACCAATCGAGCCCAGAGACCGTGATCGCCTCGATTTTTCGGAAGTTAGGAAAGTCCTGAGCTGCCTCATCAATTTTGATGAATTCTCGAGCCCATAGCCTTTTCAGGCTCCAGGCCACTCCCATCTCTCCAATAGCTCCCGCGAGTTCCTTGTTGATCGCCACCGACGACACACTTTGAACGTTCGGTGCATTCGACAACTTGAAAACGATCGCCAACACTGTTTCGTCAATTGACCTTGGCTGCATGTTCATCACCTCAATCTGCTTACGAATTGATCGAACAAATACCGGCTGTCGCGCGGCCCCGGGCTCGCCTCCGGATGATATTGCACGCTGAACGCAGGGCGATCCGTCAGCCCCAGCCCAGCGTTGCTGCCGTCGAACAGGCTGACGTGGGTCTCACGCACCCCCTCCGGTAGGCTGTCCCGTTCCACCGCGAAGCCGTGGTTCATGGAGGTGATCTCGACGCGGCCGTCGGACAGGCGCTTGACGGGGTGGTTGGCGCCGCGGTGGCCCTGGAACATCTTTGTGGTGCGCGCGCCGACGGCCAGCGCCAGCAGCTGGTGGCCGAGGCAGATGCCGAACAGCGGCTTGCCGGTGTCCAGCAGCGCGCGGATCACGGGGACGGCGTAGGCGCCGGTGGCGGCGGGGTCGCCGGGGCCATTGGACAGGAAGAGGCCGTCGGGGGCGTGGGCGAGCACCTCTTCCGCGGTGGCGGTGGCGGGGAGGATCGTGACGCGGGCGCCGGCGTGGACCAGCGAGCGGAAGATATTGCGTTTGGAGCCGTAGTCGATGGCGACGACATGGGGGCGTTCCGGGCCGCGCCCCTCGACTTCGCTCGGGACGAACGACTGGGGATTGCGCCCCTCGTTTTCACTCGGGACGAACGACTTTTCCGCGCTAGAGCCGGGCGCGTCAGGACCGGCCCCGCCCATCCCGTTCGTCCCGAGTGCAAACGAGGGGCGTCCGTACCCGGCCCCCAACGTCCAGACCCCCTCGTCCCACCGCGCCATCTGCGTGCGGCTGACGCTCTTCGCCAGGTCCATGCCCTCCAGCCCCGGCCAGGCGCGCGCCTGCTCGGCCAGCGCGGCTAGATCGAACACACCGTCGCGGTCGTGCGCGATCACCGCGTTCAATGCGCCCTCGCGGCGGATGATCTGCGTCAGCGCGCGCGTGTCGACACCGGCCAGCCCGATGCGCCCGTTGGCGGCCATCCAGGAATCGAAGCTCTGGACGCTGCGGAAGCTGGACGGGGCGGTCGGGCGTTCGCGCAGGATGCAGCCCAGCGCCCACGGGTTGTCGGCCTCCAGATCCTCGTGGTTGGCGCCCGTGTTGCCGATGTGCGGCGCGGTGAAGGTGACGATCTGCGATGCGTAGCTGGGGTCGGTCATGACCTCCTGATACCCCGTCATCGCGGTGTTGAAGCAGACCTCGCCGACCGCGACGCCCTCCGCGCCGAAGCCGTGCCCCCACAAGGTGCGCCCATCCGCCAGCATCAGCAGCGCGGTCGCGCCGGAGGGCACGTGGAGCGAGGGCGCGCGCGCGGGTTTGGCGGGTGCCAAGGGGACTCGAACCTCCGACGATGTAAGCTAAGGGGCGGTTCCTATGGTGACCCCTCCCCCCGGTCAAGCTAGGGTCCGGGGCATGATACGCGATTCGGCATCCTTGCGTGAGAAGATCGGCGCCGCGCAGGTCGCGGCGATGAAAGGCGGCGACAAGCCGCGCCTGGCCGCCATCCGCCTGATCATGAGCACGCTCAAGAACCGCGACATCGAAATGCGCACCAGCAGCGCGGCCGTGGACGACGACGTGCTGGTCAGCGAGGTGCTGCAGAAGATGATCAAGCAGCGGCGTGAGTCGATCGCGATGTACGAGGCCGGCCTGCGGCAGGAACTGGCCGACATCGAGGCGGGCGAGATCGCGGTGATCGAAAGCTTCCTGCCCCGGCAGATGGACGAGGCGGAGGCCGGCGCGGCGATCGACGCCATCGTCGCGGAGATCGGCGCTGGATCGGTCAAGGACATGGGCCGCGTCATGGCGTTGGTGAAGGAACGCCACGCGGGGCTGATGGACATGAGCAAGGCCAGCGCACTGGTGAAGGCGCGATTGTCAGCGGGGTAGCGCCCCTCGTTTTCACTCGGGATGAACGGAAAACTTGGGTCACCTGGTCAGAAGCAGTCGTTCGTCCCGAGTGAAAACGAGGGGCGCCAACCCGGCGGCGTCTCAACCGGAGCAAGCAGCTTTTTCACTCGCGACGAGCGGCAGCTTTTCCGTTAGCTGTCCGCAAGGAATCGTTCGTCCCGAGTGAAAACGAGGGGCGCTGACAGGGATGCCCGCTTGCAATTTTGGGTCTACATCCTGCGCTGCGCCGACGGCTCCTTCTACACGGGCCACACGGACAACCTTGAGGCGCGGTTGTGGCAGCACGAGCAAGGAATTTGCTGCGACTGGACCCGAAAGCGTCGCCCGGTTGAACTGGCCTGGGCCGATACAGCGCCGACGCGCCGGGACGCGCTTGAATTCGAGATGCGCGTCAAACGCTGGTCGCGGGCCAAGAAGATCGCGCTGATCGAAAGCGATTGGGCCGCTTTGAGTTACCACGCGAAGAAGCCGCGCGAGCGCCCCTCGTTTACACTCGGGACGAACGTTGGGCTGGTGCAAGATCTCACCACGACGGAAAGCTCAACCCCGTTCCTCCCGAGTGAAAACGAGGGGCGCAGCCCCCAACTCCCTGACAGCTCCCAGCCATGACCCTCTCCCCCGCCTTTCTCGACGAGCTGCGCACACGCACCCTGCTGTCCGGGCTGATCTCCCGCACCGTCAAACTCACCCGCGCCGGGCGCGAGTGGAAGGCGTGCTGCCCGTTTCATAATGAAAAGAGCCCCAGCTTCTATGTCAATGACGAGAAAGGCTTCTATCACTGCTTCGGCTGCTCGCAGCATGGCGACGCGATCGGCTGGCTGACCGAGAAGCAGGGCCTGCCCTTCATGGACGCGGTCAAGGAACTGGCGGAGGCCGCCGGGCTCGACGTCCCCGCCGCCGACCCGCGCGCCACCGAAAAGGCGGAGCGCGCCAACACGCTGTACGACGTCATGACTGCGGCCGCGGAGTGGTTCGCGCAACAGCTCGCCTCCGCCGACGGCGCGGGCGCACGCGCCTATCTCGACAAGCGCGGGATCAGCGAGGCGAGCCGCCGCGCTTTCGGGTTGGGCCTGGCTCCGGATAACTTCTCCAAACTTCGCACCGCGCTGGCGAAGTTCGGCAACGACAAGCTCGTCGAGGCCGGCTTGCTGATCCGCCCGGAGGACGGCGGCCGCGAGCCCTACGACCGCTTCCGGGGCCGGCTGATGATCCCCATCCGCGACCGCCGCGGCCGCGTCATCGCGTTCGGCGGGCGTATCCTGGGCGACGGCGAGCCCAAATATCTGAACTCGCCGGAAACGCCGCTGTTCGACAAGGGCCGCACGCTCTTCAACCTCGACCGCGCGGCCGCGGCGAGCCGGGCGTCGGGACGGCTAGTGCTCGTGGAAGGCTTCCTGGACGCGGTGTCGCTGGACCAGGCGGGAATTGGCGAGGTGGTCGCGCCGCTCGGCACGGCTGTCACCGAGGCGCAGCTGGAGGCAATGTGGCGGCTGTCGCCCTCCCCCATTCTCTGCTTTGATGGCGATAGCGCGGGTAAGAAGGCTGCGTACCGGACTGCTCTTCGAGCACTCCCGCTAGCAGCGCCATCTCGCAGTCTGAGCTTTATCAATCTTCCCGCGGGCAAAGATCCAGACGACATCATACAGGCGGGGGGACCGGCGGCGTTGCAGCGCGCGATCCTCAAGGCGGAGCCACTCTCAGAATACCTGTGGCGCTACGAAGTCGGCTTAGCTGGAAATATCAGTACGCCCGAGGGTCGAGCCCAGCTGAAGGAGCGGCTTCAAGAGCTTGCGCAGAGCATCGGAAATGCGGCTCTTTCGCACGAGTACCGCAAAGCGTTCAACGACCGGTTTTTCGAAACCTTCGGGTGGAAACGGCGTGAGGTTGAGGAGGCAGCGCGAGCGATTGTCGCGTCTACGCCAGAACGAGAGGTTGCCTTCTGGTACACGCTAATGCGTGCAGTCCTGCTTGGCCTCAGTCGCTTTCCCGAGGTGCTCCGGGCGAATTTAGAGGCAGCTTGCGAACTGCGTTTAAGTGACTATCCCCATCTTGAGAGTTGGCGAAACGTTCTGGTTAGCGCGGTGGAGGAGAGACCGCTGCTTGATGAGGACCTAATAAACGCCATATTGGAGTCAGCGGCTTTGTCGCCAATCGAGAAGCGAAGCATCACCAAGGATTTCGCGTTCTCCTTCTTCAAGCGGTCTAATGATCCTGAACGATCCCAGAGCGATCTCGCTAAGGTGGTCAATACGATCGTGATTGAGCAGGAGCTGGATGACGAGGTTCAGAGCGCGAACGAGCGGCTCATGGCCGAGGTTGAAGAGGCCCCATGGCAAAACCAATTACGATTGCGCGCAGATCGAGATCGAATGAAAGAGCGGCTAAGGACCTTCGTAGAGAGCGAAGGCTTAGAGCACTTCGGGACGTAAGGATTACAAATGGCTAAGACGGAAACCTCAGACGCTGATGAAAAGCCGGACAGCGCCGATGCGCCGCTGATCGACCTCAACGATGCGGGCGTCAAGAAGCTGATCGCGCGCGGCAAGAAGCGCGGCTACATCACCATCGACGAGTTCCAGGAGGCGCTGCCGCAGGGCGAGACGTCTTCCGAGGCCATCGAAGACGTGATGAGCCACCTCAGCGATCTCGGCATCAACATCGTCGAGAACGAGGAAGCCGGCGAGGACGACGAGGACAAGGAGAAGCCGGACGACGACGAGGTCGAAGGTGTCGACGCCGACACCGAGATGGTCTCCGCGCCCGCCAAGAAGGAGACGATGGATCGCACCGACGATCCCGTCCGCATGTACCTGCGCGAAATGGGCGCGGTGGAGCTGCTGTCGCGCGAAGGCGAAATCGCGATCGCCAAGCGCATCGAGGCGGGCCGCGACACAATGATCTGGGGTCTGTGCGAGAGCCCGATCACGTTCAACGCGATCATCGAATGGTCGACCGCGCTCAACGAAGGCACGATGCAACTTCGTGAAATTTTAGACCTCGACGCCATGCTGTCCAAGGGTCCGACGCCCGAACAGGTCGAAGGCGCCGAAGCCGGCGACGACGGCGAGATCAGCGAAAAGGCCGCCGGCCCCTCCTTCAAGGAAGAGGAAGACGTCGCCGAAGCCCCCGCGGCCGAGGAGGACGACGAGGACGCCCTTAACGAACACCGCGCCCGCCCCGTCGAGGAGGAGGAAGAGGACAACACCCTTAGCCTCGCGGCGATGGAGGAACTGCTCAAGCCCAACGCGCTAGAGAAGTTCGCGAACATTACCGCGCTGTACAAGAAGTTTGCCAAATTGCAGCAGGCGCGGCTCGTCTCCCTGAGCGCGGGCGAGGCCTATGCGGCATCCGAGGAGAAGAAGTACCAGAAGCTTCGCGAGCAGCTGACCGCCGAGGTGGAAAGCGTCCAGTTCCACGGCGCCAAGATCGAGTATCTCGTCGATCAGCTGTACAGCTACAACCGTCGCCTGACCGCGCTGGGCGGGCAGATGCTGCGGCTGGCCGAGCGCCACAAGGTGCCGCGCAAGGCGTTCCTCGACAGTTACATGGGCGCCGAGCTCGACGACAATTGGCTCGAGCGGATGGTCAAGGATAATCCCAAGGACAAGAAGTGGGCGGCGTTCGCGGCGGCCGAGGTCGGCGCGATCGATCGCATCCGCGTGGAGATCGGCGAGATCAGCCAGGCGACCGGCATGTCGCTCCCCGAGTTCCGGCGGATCGTCAATCAGGTCCAGAAAGGCGAGCGCGAGGCGCGGATCGCCAAGAAGGAAATGGTGGAGGCCAACCTCCGGCTCGTCATCTCCATCGCTAAAAAGTATACGAACCGCGGCCTGCAGTTCCTTGATCTTATTCAGGAAGGCAATATCGGCCTGATGAAGGCGGTCGACAAGTTCGAGTATCGCCGGGGGTACAAGTTCTCGACCTACGCCACGTGGTGGATCCGGCAGGCGATCACGCGTTCGATCGCCGATCAGGCGCGCACGATCCGCATCCCAGTGCACATGATCGAAACGATCAACAAGCTGGTGCGCACGGGTCGGCAGTTCCTGCACGAGCATGGCCGCGAGGCGACGCCCGAGGACTTGGCCGAGCGGCTATCGATGCCGCTCGAAAAGGTCCGCAAGGTGATGAAGATCGCCAAGGAGCCGATCAGCCTAGAAACGCCGATCGGTGACGAGGAGGATTCGCACCTAGGCGACTTCATCGAGGACAAGAACGCGGTTATCCCGGTGGATGCGGCGATTCAGGCGAACCTGAAGGAAACGGTGACCCGCGTGCTGGCGTCGCTGACGCCCCGCGAGGAGCGCGTGCTGCGCATGCGGTTTGGGATCGGGATGAACACCGATCACACGCTGGAGGAAGTCGGTCAGCAGTTCAGCGTGACGCGCGAGCGCATCCGGCAGATCGAGGCCAAGGCACTGAGAAAGCTCAAGCACCCGAGCCGCAGCCGCAAGATGCGGAGCTTCCTGGACAGCTAGAGCCCGTCGTGTCCCGGCGGTTGCCGGGGCCCAGACCTGTTCGCTACCGCGGCGCGATCCTCGACCCGGCTTTCGCCGGGAACTCGGCCCAGCGCCGGGATCGTGCGGGGCTCAGCCCCGTCTATTCGTCCCCGTCGTCGTCTCCGCCGGGGCTCACGAGCAACGCCTCCGACACTTCGTCCTTGTTGCCGCGGATCGCGAGTTCGAGCTTGTTCATGAGCTCGGGGTTTTCCATCAGGTACGTTTTGGAGTTTTCCCGGCCCTGCCCGATGCGAACGGAGTCGTAGGAGAACCAGGCACCCGACTTCTCGACAATGCCGGCCTTGACGCCGAGGTCGAGGATTTCGCCGACTTTGGAGATGCCCTGACCGTACATGATGTCGAATTCGACCTGCTTGAACGGCGGCGCGACCTTGTTCTTGACGACCTTCACGCGCGTCGTGTTGCCGACGATATCGTCGCGGTCCTTGATCTGCCCGGTGCGGCGGATGTCGAGACGGACGGAGGCGTAGAACTTCAGAGCGTTGCCGCCCGTCGTCGTTTCCGGATTGCCGTACATCACGCCAATCTTCATGCGCAGCTGATTGATGAAGATGACCATGCAGCGCGACCGCGAGATGGAGCCGGTGAGCTTGCGCAGAGATTGCGACATCAAACGTGCCTGCAGGCCGACATGGCTGTCGCCCATCTCGCCTTCGATCTCGGCGCGCGGTACCAGCGCCGCGACGGAGTCAACGACCAGGATGTCCACCGCGTTCGAGCGGACCAGCGTGTCGACAATCTCCAGCGCCTGCTCACCCGTGTCCGGCTGCGAAACGATCAGCTCGTCGATATTCACCCCGAGCTTCTTGGCGTAAACGGGGTCCAGCGCGTGTTCGGCATCGACGAAGGCCGCCGTGCCGCCGCCTTTCTGCGCCTCGGCGATCGTGTGCAGCGCCAGCGTCGTCTTGCCCGAGCTTTCCGGCCCGTAGATCTCGATCACACGGCCCCGCGGCAAGCCGCCGACGCCGAGCGCGATGTCGAGGCCGAGCGAGCCGGTCGAGATCGTCTCAACCTGCAGCGCCTCGCGCGATCCCAGCTTCATCGCGGAGCCCTTGCCGAAGGCGCGGTCGATCTGCGCCAGCGCGGCTTCGAGCGCCTTCTGCTTGTCCGTGCCGCCGGACCCGACCGGCTCCTTGGGCTCTTTCACTGTTCTGGAAGCTAGCGCCATGTCGTTCGATCCCTGCCCGCCACGCGCCCGTCGCGCTGAGCTCTTGGCTAGACGATTAGCGACTATGCGCCAATAGAACAAGTGGGGAACAGCTTCGATCTTGCGGAGCTTGGAGCCGGCTGTGCGGAAGCATCAGCGAAGGGTCGACGGGTACCTAAAGCGCGGGCGTCATTGCCTCGTCGATGATGCGCGGCACCGCGTCCAGCGCATAGGGCTTGGACAGCTGCGGCGCGGCGGCGTGAACGGCGGGCGGCTCGTCGACATGGCCGCCTGTGGCGATGATCAGACGAATGCCGAGTTCGCGGAGGCGATCGGCGACGGGCCATACGTGATCGCCCTTGAGGTTCACGTCGAGGATCGCGAGATCGAAGCCGCCCTCCTCAATCCGGACCAGTGCCTCTCCAACAGTCTCGCAGATGCCAACAACGCGGTGCCCCAGTCCTTCGAGCACGTCTTCCAGCATCATCGAAATGAGCGGCTCGTCCTCAACAATCAGAACATTGTGCGTCGATGCCATTCTTGCGCCCTTACGAGGTCGTTTCGGAGGAGAAAACAACTTAGATCATAAGGGTGAACGGGACGTGAGCGTGTCGCGTGCGGCCTCGGCAAGCTGTTGAACGGAAAAGGGTTTCGGTAGAAAGGAGACGTTCTCGATGCTGATCGAACGGCGCAGCTGCTCCTCGGCATAGCCGCTCATGAAAAGGACGGGGAGATCGGGGCGGCTACGCCGCGCCTCGCGCACCATGGCGGGCCCATCCATCATCGGCATCACGACGTCGGAGATCAGCAGGTCCACGGTTTCACCGCGGTCGAGGATTTCCAGCGCCTCCTCACCGTTCGAGGCGGTGATCACCAAGTAGCCCTGCCGTGTCAGCGCGCGTTCTGCTACGGCGCGGACCATGGCTTCGTCCTCCACCAGCAGCACGGTGCCGCGTCCCCAAAGCTCGGTAGGCGGCGGCGCAGGCGGCTTGGCGCGTTCGGCGCGGGCCTCTTCCCAATGAACGGGCAGATAGATCGTGAACGTCGTGCCGACATCGAGCTGCGAGTCCGCAAAGATGAACCCGCCCGACTGCTTGACGATGCCGTAGACGGTGGACAGGCCGAGACCCGTGCCCTTGCCCACCTCCTTGGTCGTGAAAAAAGGTTCGAATATCTTGCCCAGCAGCGCGGCGGGAATGCCCGCGCCGGTGTCGGTGACGCTGATCGCGGTATAGGCGGCGACCGGCAGGATCTCGCTGCCAAGATCGCGGACCTGGTCTGCGGTGACCGGATAAGTCTGGATGGTCAGCGTGCCCACGCCCGGTCCCGACGCCATGGCGTCACGCGCGTTCACCGCCAGGTTGACGATGACCTGTTCGAGCTGTCCGGGGTCCGCGCGCACCGCCCCAAGGTTGCGGCCGTGCTTGACGACGAGGCGAACCTCCTCGCCCAGCAACCGCTTCAGCAAGTGCGACACCTCCGAGATGACGTCGGGCAGCTGCAGCACCTGTGGGCGCAGCGTCTGCTGGCGCGAAAAGGCGAGCAGCTGCCGGGTCAGCGCCGCCGCGCGGTTGCCGTTGTTCCGGATCTGCTGGATGTCGTCATAATCGCTATCGCCGGGCGTGTGTCGCATCATCATCAGGTCGCAATGGCCGATGATCGCCGTCAGGATATTGTTGAAGTCGTGCGCGACGCCGCCGGCGAGCTGCCCCACCGCTTGCATCTTGGTCGCCTGCGCGACCTGCGCCTTGAGGCGGACCTCCTCGCTATTGTCCTTGAGCAGCAGCAGCACGGCCGCGTCGCCGAGCCCCCGCGTACCGGCGATGGTCAGCGCCACCGGTTCGGCGGGCTGGCTCTTCAAATGCACGGCGATGTCGCTGGACAACGACGCCTTGGGCGCGTGCCGGAGCGAGCCGCCGCGGGCGTAGCGGCGGACCGCGTCCGCGACCGCGGCCTTGTCCTCCTTGACCACAAGGTCGCTGGGAAAGACCGGCTTGGCGCCGGCTTCGATGCCGGCGGCGGCGCGGAACGCGTCGTTGAAGAACAGCAGCCGCCCTTCGCTGTCCGCCAGCGCAAGGCCGAGAGGCAGGATCTGCAGCAGCGCCTGGAGATTGGCGGCGGAGCCGGCGCCGGCGATGACCTCCAACTCCTCGATCAAGAGGAACAGCGACGGGGCGGTGGTCTCGCCGGGGTCGATAGGGATCTGCAGCAGGCGCAAGGGCGCGGCGTCGGCCCCGTCGGCGGCATATCGGAACCGCGCATCTTCGCCCTGCGAGAGCAGGCGGGCGAATTCGGTTTCTCCGGTCGCGGTGCGCGAGGCCAGCGCCGGACTGGCGGCGAGCAGGCGCCCATCGCCGTTCACCAGCGCCGCGCCGATCTTCTCAGCGGCCAGCGCCGTTCCCGCCGCGCCCGTGACCAGTTCCCGCGCGGCCGCCAGTCCGGGAGGCGGCGGCGGCGGCGCGACGCGCCAGACAAGGTGATCCGCTCGCGCGCCGGCGCGGGTGACGGCGACATCCAGCGCGCCGATATCGGCTACGTGCAAAGGGGTTGTCGCAGCGCCGTCGCGCCAGGCGAAGCGCGCCGCCGCATCGAGACGGTCCGCGTCGGACGCGGCGACGTTGAGGCGCTGCGGCGCCGGGCTTTCGCGAAACAGCTCGCGATAACGGGAGTTCGCCGCGACCAGACGCCCGGAACGGTCGGTCACCGCCATTGCGTCCGCGGCGGGTTCGATCGCCGCGGCGAGCAGCGCTAGGTCGCGTTCCGGCTCCACGACAAGGTCGACGGGTCCCGATCGGGGCAGCAGCAGAACGAGCGAGCAAAGCGCCGCAAAGGTCGCCAAAAAGCCGATGGCGAAGCGGATGTCGCCGGCGAGCCAGAGCATCACGGCCGCGGCGACGAAGCCGGCCAGCGCGACAAAGCCGACGCGGACATTGAGGCGCGCGCGGGGGCGGGGCGCCGCAAGAACAAGGTCGTGCCGCATGCTCTATGCCGCCGTGCGAGCGTGGGCGTGGCGGGCGTGGCGGTGACGCCACTTGTGCGCCGTCCACCAGCGCCAGCCGAAGCTCGCCAAAAGGTAGCCGACGGCCGCGCCGACCACCGCGATGACGAGCAGGCCGACGGCCGTCGTGGGGCCCGCATCGACGAGAAGCCATTGCAACCAGGTCTGCACCTTGCTCTCGACGTGCGACTCAAGCCTGGTTTCCGGCGTCAGGGCATCGACCTTCATCATCCACGACCCAACCCAGTACCCGGCGATCCACAAAGGCGGTGTGGTGAAGGGGTTGGTGATGAACGTCGTCAGCGCGGCGACCGGCACGTTGGCGCGCGCCGGCAAGGCCAGCAAGGCGGCGAAGATGATCTGGCCGAACGGCACTATGACGCCGACCAGCACGCCCAGCGCGACGCCGCGGGGCACGGAACGGCGGTGGAAGCGCCACAGCTGTGGCAGCAGCACGCGGTGCGCGACCGGGCGCAACCAGCGGATGCGTTCGAAGGATTCGCGCGTCGGCAGGTTGCGCCGCGCCCAACCGGAAAAGCGGATCATCACCATCGGGTCAGCACGGGCGGACGGCGCGCGGGATCAGCCAAGCTCGCGCATGAGGCGGCCCTGCTCGCGCTTCCAGTCCTTTTCCTTTTCATGCTCGCGCTTGTCGTGCGCCTTGCGCCCGCGCGCAATGGCGAGTTCCACCTTGGCGCGCCCGCGTCCGTTAAAGTAGATGGAAAGTGGGACGAGCGTCATGCCCTGCCGCGCCACGGCCCCGAACATCTTGCCGATCTCGCGGTCGTGGAGCAGCAATTTGCGCGGCCGCTTGGGTTCGTGGTTGTGGCGGTTGCCGTGGCTGAATTCGGGAATGTTGCTGTTGATCAGCCACACCTCCTCCCCCTTCACCTCGGCGTAGGACTCGGCGATCGATCCTTCGCCGAAGCGCAGCGACTTGACCTCGGTGCCGGTGAGCATGATGCCGGCCTCGTAGACCGTCTCGATCGCGTAATCGTACCGCGCCCGCCGGTTCTCGGCGACGACCTTCTTCTTGGCGAATTCTGGATGGTGCGGGCGCGCCATCAGGCGGCGAGCCCCGCGTGCGCCAGCGCGGCGTCCAGCGCGCGCCGGCTCGCTTCCGACGCCGGCGTCAGCGGCAGGCGGAGTTCGGCGGGCATGTGCGGGCGCAGGCGGTTCAACGCGTACTTGGCGGGGCCGGGCGAGGCGTCGCTGAACAGTGCGGCGTGGAGCGGATACAGGCGATCCTGCAGCCCCAGCGCGGTTGTCCAGTCGCCGGCGAGGCAGGCGTTCTGGAAGTCGGCGCAGAGCCGCGGCGCGACGTTGGCGGTGACGGAGATGCAGCCGGTCCCGCCCATCGCCATGAAGCCCAGCGTCATGTCGTCGTTGCCCGAAAGCTGGCAGAAGTCGGCGCCGCAGGCGAGCCGCTGCTCGGTGACGCGCGCGAGGTTGCCCGTCGCGTCCTTGACCCCGACGACGCTGGGGAGCGCGGCCACGCGCGCCATCGTCGCCGTGCCCATGTCGGCAACTGTGCGGCCGGGCACGTTGTACAGGATGATCGGGAGGTCGCAGCCGTCCGCCAGCGCGGCGAAATGCGCGTAAAGGCCGTCCTGGCTGGGGCGGTTGTAGTAGGGCATCACCACCAGCGCCGCCGCGGCCCCCGCCACCTGCGCGTGGATCATGTGTTCGAGCGCCGTCGCGGTGTTGTTGGACCCGCAGCCGGCGATCACGGGTACGCGGCCCGCCGCCTCGTCGATGCAGATTTCGACCAGCCGATGCTGATCGTTGGCGCTGAGCGTCGGCACCTCGCCCGTCGTGCCGCACGGCACCAGGCCGTGACTGCCCTCCGCGACCTGCCAGGATACAAAGTCGCGGAACGCCGCCTCATCCACCGCACCGTTGCGGAAAGGAGTCACCAGGGCCGGGATCGAACCGGAAAACATGCTTGTTCCTTCACCCTGGTTGTTGCGCGGCTATAGGCTTGCGGGCGAAGTCCGATCCGACCCGTTCACGAACCGATAAGGGCGGTACGCTCATGATGTCCACCATGGTCAGTCAAATCATCGCCACCACACTCGTTCTCTCCGTCGCCGCGGCGACGCAGACGCTAACGCCGACCTACCCGGTAACACCGCCGCCCTCCTCCCAGCCTTCCTACAACAGCGGGATCGCTACGGCTTTGGCCACCTGGACCCGACTGCGGCAGAGTGATGCGTACAGCTTTAACGAATATGCGCGCTTCCTAACCGCTCACCCCGGGTTTCCGGGTGAGGACGCCCTGCGCAAGACGGCCGAGCGCGTCATCCCCGCCGATGGCGCTTACCCGGCAGACGTGGTCGGCTTCTTCACCCGTCGAAAGCCGCTGACCGCGGTCGGCTGGGCGCGCTACGCCGAGGCACTCGCCGCCGCCGGTCGGCGCGACGAGGCCAATGTCGCCGCGCGCTCGGCCTGGGCGTCGAGCGGGCTTTCCGTCACGGACGAGGCGCGGCTGCAGGGACGCTTTGCGGGAGTCTTGACGACAGCGGACCACGACGCGCGCGTGGAACGGTTGCTGGCCGACCGGCAGACGAGCCTTGCGACCCGCGCGATGGCATGGGCCTCGCCGGCGCGCCGGGGGATCTTCGACACGCGCATCGCGCTGCAGACCAAACTTCCGGACGCGGAAAGTCGGGTGTTGGCGCTCGGACCCCGCGCGAATACCGACGCCGGGCTGCTCGCCGACCGCGCCAACTGGCTGCGCGCCAGCGGGCGAAGCGTCGAGGCGCGCAACCTGCTGGGACAGTTCCGGCTGCTCGAGCACCGGCCGTTTGACGTCGAGAAGTGGTACGAGACGCTGCTCGTGTTCGCGCGTGGCGCCGCGGCCGACCGCAATTGGTCGTTGGCCTACCGGATCGCCAGTCAGGTCGATGACGCCTATCCCGCAGGCACGATCGTCAGCACGAGGAGCGTCGGCGAGCGGGATGAGTATACCTCGCTGACATGGCTGGCGGGCACCGCGGCGCTGCACCACCTCGGCCGTCCGGCGGACGCGGCGAACATGTTCGAGAAGTACGCCCTGGGCGGGCAGTCGACGCAGGTTCTGACCAAGGGTAAATACTGGGCCGGACGCGCTGCGAGCGCGGCAGGACAGGCCGAGCGCGCCAACGCCGCCTTCGCGCGCGCAGCGGAGCATCCGGAGCTTTTCTACGGGCAGCTTTCGGCCGAGCGGCTTGGACGGACCATCGCCGCGCCGGGTGCAACCCCCGTGCCGACCGAGCCCGAGGCCGAGCGGTTTGCGCGCAGCGACATGGTTCAGGCCGTCCGGCTGCTAGGGCAGCAGGGCCGTTGGGACGACCAGTCGCGGTTCGTCCGGCATCTTGCGGAACAGGCCAAAACACCGACCGAGCGCGCGCTCGCGACCAATTTGGCAATGCAGGTCGGGCGAAAGGATCTGGGTGTTTGGGTGGCGCGGAGCGCGCGCAACAGCGGAACCCCCTTCTACACGCGCGGCGGCTACCCCGAGGTCAGCATTCCCGCGGGCCAAAGCAATCTCGCCTCCTTCGCCAACGGCATCATCCGCCAGGAAAGCTCGTTCGACAGGGCCGCCACGAGCCATGTCGGCGCGCGCGGAATGATGCAGTTGATGCCCGCGACCGCACGCGAAACGGCGAGCAAGCTCGGACTAACCTATGATCTCGGCCGTCTTACCAGCGATCCCGAGTACAACATCCAGATGGGCAGCTGGTACCTGCAGTCGATGATGAGCAGCTGGGGCGGGAATGCGGTGCTGGCGGCGGCGAGTTATAACGCCGGCGCGGGCAACGTTCGCAAGTGGGTGCGCGAGAACGGCGACCCGCGACTGCCTGGCGCCGACATCGTCAAGTGGATCGAAGACATCCCGTTCAGCGAAACGCGCGGCTATGTGCAGCGGGTGCTGGAGAATACAGTCGTGTACGACGCGATGAACCCTGGGCGGGCCCGCGGCCGCGAGGACGGCCGGCTGAGCTGGTACCTGGGCAAGAACAGGCCCGGCTAAATCGCCGGCGTCAACGCGACGCGGTTTTTGACTTCGGCGAGCGCGGCCTCGATCTCTCCGTCCGTCAGCCGCCCGTCGCGATCGCGATCGGCGAGCTTCCTAAACCAGCGGTTCGCCATAATCGGCGTGCGTCCCGCCAGCACGGCGCGCGCCGCTGACGGTTCGGCGAGCCACGGGTCCAACGCCGCGCCATCGTTCAGCAGCCCGCTCGGGCCGTAGCGCCCGCCGTCGTAATAGGCGCCCTTTCCCGGCCACTCGCCCCGACGATAGTTCCAGTCGGGCGTACGGTCGTTGCGATCGTAGCCGCGGTCATCGAAACCGTCGTCGACCTGGGCCGCTAGGGGCGCGGCGGCGCCGGCGAGCACTGCGGACAGGATCAGGACGAAGCGCATGAGGGCTCTCACAAGGTTGAGACCTCATCAACCATCGCTGGGTCCTCATTGTCGAGGCGCCGCTTATCCCTGTCCCGCAAAGGCACGCGCGGCCAGCGACATCACCTCGGCGGAGGGTTCCGGCGGCTTCATCGGCACCGCGGCTTCCAGTGCGTCGGCGATGTGGGTCAGCGCAGCGATGCGCGCCGCCTTCTTGTTGTTGCCGTCGATCGCCTTCCACGGCGCCCAGCGCGTGTCGGTATGCGCGAACATGTCGGCGTAGGCGGCGAGATAGTCGCCGCGCCGTTCGCGGTTTCGAAAGTCCTCCGCTGCGATCTTCCACCGTTTCCAAGGATGCTCCAGCCGCGCCTTCAGCCGTTTGTCCTGCGTCTCCTGCGTGACGTGCAGGAGCAGCTTGACGATGGTCGTGCCGTCGTCCCGCTGACGCGCCTCGAACTCGTTGATCTCGTCATAGGCGCGCCGCCATGCGGCCTCCGACGCGAAGCCCTCGACCCGCTCCACCAGCACGCGCCCGTACCAGCTGCGGTCGAACACCGCGATCTCGCCGTTCGCGGGAAGCCGCGACCAGAAGCGCCAGAGATAATGATGCGCGCGTTCGACTTCAGTAGGCGCGGCGATCGGATGGACTTCGTAGTAACGCGGGTCCCACTCGGCCGTCAGCCGCTGGATCGTCCCGCCCTTCCCCGAGGCGTCCCAGCCTTCGAACAGCACGATCGCGCGGCGGCGATGGACGATGTGCGCGACCTGGATGCGCGCGAGGCGGTCCTGAAGCGCGGCAAGCGCGTCCGAATAGTCGCCGTCGAAGGGCGTGCCGGCTTCGTGGTCGGAGAGTTTGATCATGACCGCATTGTACCCCGGCGTGGGCCGGGGTCCAGTGACACGGTCGGCACGACTGGGCCCCGGCCTACGGGCCCCCGCAAAGTACCACTGTGCGGGGTGCCCCTACGCCGGGGTACTGTCCACCACGCGGATGCCGAGTTCGCGCAGCTGCTTCATGCTCACCGCCGCCGGCGCGTTCATCATCAGGTCTTCCGCGCGCTGGTTCATCGGGAAGAGGACGACCTCGCGAATGTTGGGCTCGCCAGCCAAGAGCATGACGATGCGGTCGATGCCGGGCGCCGACCCGCCGTGCGGGGGGGCGCCGAACTTGAACGCGTTGATCATGCCCGAGAAGTTCTCGTCGACCTGTTCGGCCGAGTAGCCGGCGATTTCGAACGCCTTGTACATGATGTCCGGGCGGTGGTTGCGGATGGCACCGGACGACAGCTCCACGCCGTTGCAGACGATGTCATACTGGTACGCCAGGATATCCAAGGGGCCCTTGGTCTCCAGCGCCTCCAGCTCGCCCTGCGGCATCGAGAAGGGGTTGTGGCTGAAATCGACCTTCTTGGCGTCCTCGTCATATTCGAACATCGGGAAGTCGACGACCCAGCAAAACTTGAACACGTCCGGATCGATCAGCCCGAGCTGATCGCCCAGCCGCGTGCGCGCGAGGCCCGCGAGCTTGGCGGCGGCGAGCGGCTTTCCCGCCGCGAAGAAGATGCCGTCGTCCGGGCCCAGGGCAAGCGCCGCGACGAGCTTGCGCGTCGCCTCCTCGCCATGGTTCTTGGCGATGGGGCCGCCGAGCTCGCCACCCTTTTGCGTTATGTAGCCGAGGCCCGCGTGACCCTCGCCCCGCGCCCAATCGTTCATGTCGTCGAAAAACTTGCGGCTCTTGTCGGCCGTGTTCGGTGCGGGAATGGCGCGCACGACGTTGCCGCCATCCACCAGCTTGGCGAACAGGCCAAAGCCCGAGCCGCGGAAATGGTCGGACACGTCGCTGATCTCGATGGGGTTACGAAGGTCCGGCTTGTCGCTGCCGTACTTCAGCATCGCCTCGGCGTAGGGAATGCGCGGGAACGGCGCGGGCGTGACCGCCTTGCCTTTCGCGAACTCCTCGAAAACGCCGCCGAGCACGGGCTCCAATGCTGCAAAAACATCGTCTTGCGTGACGAAGCTCATTTCCAGGTCGAGCTGGTAGAACTCGCCCGGCGAACGGTCGGCGCGCGCGTCCTCGTCGCGGAAGCAGGGCGCAATCTGGAAATAGCGGTCGAAGCCAGCGACCATGATCAGCTGCTTGAACATCTGCGGCGCCTGCGGGAGCGCGTAGAACTTGCCGGGGTGGACGCGGCTGGGGACGAGATAGTCGCGCGCGCCTTCAGGGCTGGAAGCGGTCAAGATCGGCGTCTGGAATTCGGTAAAGCCCTGCCCGATCATGCGCTGGCGGATCGAGGCGATCACCTTGGAGCGCAGCAGGATGTTGTTGTGGATACGCTCGCGGCGCAAATCGAGGTAGCGGTATCGAAGGCGAATGTCCTCCGGGTAGTCGGCCTCGCCCGCCACCGGCAGCGGCAGTTCGGCGGCGGCCGACTGTACGATGACTTGGTCAGCGACCAGCTCAATATCGCCGGTGGGCAGGTTCGGGTTCACCGCGCCGCCTTCGCGCGCGACAACTTCGCCGGTGACGGTGACCACCGATTCCGCGCGCAGCCCGTCCAGGATCGTCAGCGCCTCGCTGCCCGCCTTGGCGACGATCTGCGTCAGTCCATAGTTGTCGCGCAGGTCGACGAACAGCACGCCGCCATGGTCGCGCTTGCGGTGTACCCAGCCGGAGAGCCGTACGCGGGCGCCGGCGTCGCTGCTGCGGAGCTGGCTGCAATCATGGGTGCGGTAAGCGTGCATGGTAAGCCTTCTTGCGTCATGCCAGCGCAAGCTGGCATCTCGGCGGGTGAAGCGTGCGGTGTTAGCACTCGCTGAGATGCCAGCCTGCGCTGGCATGACGGCGGAGTGGATGCCGCCTCACTCCGCCCCTCCCCTTTTGTCAACCCGAGCCCGACGCGCTAAGCCCCGATCCATGCACATCCACCCCCTGATCACCACCAGCGCCGCGCTTGCCGATCTCTGCGCCCGCCTCACCAATTCGCCCTTCGTCGCCGTCGACACCGAGTTCATGCGCGAGAACACGTTCTGGCCCGAACTCTGCCTCATCCAGATCGGCGACGCTGAGGAAGCGGCCGCGATCGACCCGCTCGCGCCCGATCTCGACATGCAGCCGCTGCTGGACCTGCTGGTCGACAATCACGACGTGCTCAAGATTGTACACGCCGGCGGGCAGGACCTGGAGATCATCTACAACCTGACGGGCAAGACGCCCTATCCGCTGTTCGACGCGCAGATCGCGGCGATGGCGTTGGGGCTAGGCGACCAGATCGGCTATTCCAACCTTGTCGAGAGCCTGCTGGGCGTCCAGCTCGACAAGGGCGCGCGGTTCACCGACTGGGCGCGCCGGCCGCTGGACAAGCGGCAGATCGATTATGCGATCGGCGACGTCACGCATCTGGCGCGGCTGTTCCCCAAGATGCTGGAGAAGCTGCGCAAGACGGGACGCGGCGCCTGGCTCGACCAGGAAATGGAGAAGCTCGGCGATCCGGCGAACTACGCGTTCCTGCCCGAGGACGCATGGAAGCGCGTCAAGGCGCCTAGCCGCAACGCCGAAGTGCTGGGCCGGCTGCGCGCGATCGCCGCCTGGCGCGAGCACGAGGCGCGGGGCAAGAACATCCCGCGCGGGCGCATCGTTAAAGACGAAACGCTCGCCGACCTCGCCTCCCACCCACCCAAGACGCAGGACGATCTTGGCAAAGTCCGGGGCCTGTCGCCCGCATGGCGCGGCAACGACATCGGCGCGCGGCTGATCGGCGCGATCGAGGCGGCGGTGCCCTTGTCCCCCGACGAGATGCCGGACCGCGACGCGCGGCGGGGCGGGCCGGGCAAAGACGGCGCGCTTGTCGCAGACCTCCTGAAACTGCTCCTCAAGATTCGCAGCCGCGAAAGTGACGTGGCGGCCAAGCTGCTGGCGCGGGGCGACGAACTCGACCTGCTGGCGGCCGGCAAACGCGAGGGGCTGTCGATCCTGGAGGGATGGCGGTTCGAGGAGTTCGGCCGCGACGCGCTCGATCTGGTCGAAGGGCGTCTGGCGTTCGCCATCCTCAACGGCAAACTCAAGATGACGCGGACGGAAAGGTTGGATGCGGATGGCGAGAAGGAAGCTCTGGCCGATGCTGGCCCCGATGACCTTGGCAGCCTGCTCAGCGCCGGTGGCTGAAGCGCCGCGGGGGCTCGACGCCTATCCTGAGCATGGCGTCACCGCAGGTAAGACCTGCCGCGCGCCCGATCCCGCGCGCTTCGTCGGCAGGGTCGCGACGGCGGCGCTCGGAACCGAAGCCCGCGATGCCGCGGGCGCGGGTCCCTGCGTTGGATCCGACCCGACAGCCAGGTGACGATGGACTACCGCACCGACCGGCTAAACGTCAGGCTCGATGCGCGAAACATGGTGGTCGGTCTCAGCTGCGGCTAGGCCGCGGCACGCCGTCGTCTCCCGGAAAGTCGAGAGAAGAGCCGTCGATTGCTTGTTTACGGGGATGCCGAATCGACGATGCCAACGCGAGATGCGCTGGCCGATCTGAAGACCGGGTCGGAGCGGCTCGCGCGTACGGTGCTCGGCCTGGCTTGGCACGAGGCGGCGGTCGCGCTGTTCATAGACATGGCGGCGGTCGCGCAGGGCCTCGCCGACGCGGAATACGCTCAACGCGGACTTGACGACATTTCGCCTACGCAGGAGCAGATCATGGCGGCGCTCCGCGGGCTAGCTCGTGTCGTCCAGCAGTCGTGGCGCAGCGGCTTCGCGCGGCAGGAGCCGGTCGTCGGAACCATGCCCTACCTTTTCGGGGCGCTACCGCCGACGGTCACTCTGAAGCGCTGCGAGGGCTACGCTTTCTACGGCTTGTACCCCGAGACCTACTTGGAAGCGGCGCGGGACCTGCCCGAAGGCTGCATCGTCATCGGCCTCCGCAGCATCGGAACGGGTCTGGCCGCGCTTGTCGCTGCTGCGTCGGACGCCTGGGCTGTCGTCACCGTACGACCGGCAGGCCCACCCTTCTCCCGCTCGGTCGATGCCGGGCCGGAGCTGGAGCGACTGGTCAGCGGCAACCTTCACCGAAGCTTCGTGATCGCGGACGAGGGTCCGGGCCTGTCCGGCAGCTCATTCGGAGGCACGGCGGACTGGCTCGAAGCGCTCGGCGTCCCGCGCGACCGTATCATCTTCATGCCCAGCCATGATGGAGACCTGGGCCCGAAGGCAAGCGAGCGGCACCGGGCGCGCTGGGCAGAGTCCGATCGGCGCGTGCGATCGTTCGACCACATCTTCCTCAATCCCGGCGCGGCGGCACCGCTACACGGTTGGTTCCGGGACATCACGGGCGATTTGGACCGCCCGCCCGAGGATATCTCCGGCGGCGGCTGGGCGCACGGCCAAACGGACGTTCCGACCTCGCCATCGCGCGAAGCGCGCAAGTTCCGGTTAACGGGCGAGAACGGCCGCTTCGTCGCCAAGTTCGTCGGCGTGGACCGGCACGCGCGCGCCAAGTTCGACCGCGCGCGCGCCTTGCATGAAGCGGGATTTTGCATCGAACCGCTCGCCCTGCGGTACGGCTTCATGCTGGAACCGGAGATCGACGGTGCGCCGACACGCGACATCCCCATCGCTCACGTCGCGGAATATTGCCGGTTTCGCCGCGACAGCTTCCCCGCCGCAAAAGGCGGCGCGACGCTTCGCGAGCTGCGCGACATGGCCGAGCACAACATCCGCCAAGGGGCTCCCGAAGCGGCTCGGAATTTGGGCGAACGGTGGAACGACGAGCGCCTCGATCGGCTAGAGCTTCTCGTCGAACCCGTTCACGTCGACGGGCGGATGCACTGGTGGGAATGGCTGCGCATCGGCGAGTGGATTTTGAAGACCGACGCCGTCGATCATTCCGAAAGTCACGACCTCATCGGACGCCAGGACATCTTGTGGGACATCGCCGGCGCGATCGTCGAGATCGCCGCAACACCGGGCGACGCGCGCACGCTCGCCGACGCTTTCACGTCCGGGTCGCCGGACCGGGAAGAGCTGCTGGAGCTCATGACGGTCTGCTACGTCGCCTTCCAGCTCGGATGGTGGACGTTCAGCGGGACGCAGAGCGGCGCGGCGCGAAGCCAGTGGTACCGCGGCCTCGTCCCGGCGATCCTTGCCGCGCCAAACTAGCGAAGCTCACGCGATCCGCGGCTGGGTGCCCAATGCTGTGGCGAGTTGCTTGTGACGGCGGGACACGGCCTCGCCGTACAAAGCGGCGACCTCGCCCGGCAGGGACAAGGTCAGCAGTCCGTCTTCCCGGCGAAGCGTACTCGCCTCCAGCGGTGCTGCGACGCCGCCGCTAAGGCGCTGCGCCAGTCGAATGGCCAGACCCCAGCCCTGCGCCCGGGTGCATTGCTCGGGCGAGCACAACCCCGCGATCCGCTCGTCGAAACCGCGCGTGCCGCCAAAGACGCTGAACAGCGCTAGCCCCAGCATCGCCCGCCCCGCCGCGTCGATCCCAACCCAATTGCCGTGTACCGCCATGTCCACCGCGCGCTCGGCACGGAAGTCCGGGTGCGCGCCCCATGCGATGTCCGCGAGCAGGCAAGCGGCGAGCCGCAGGCGACGCATGGGCGGGGAGTCGTCGGCGAACGTCGAGGCGATCCAGCGTTCGATCAGGTCGCCATGATCGTCGAACCGCCCGTAACGGCCGCCGACCTCCCGCGCGGCGGCGAGCAGCGGATCGATCCGTTGCTCGCTTGCGGACAGGCCGCGGAACAGCAGCCCTTCGCGCAGGCCGTAGGCGCAGACGACGAGTTCACTGGGCTCCAGCGTTTGGCTGAGCGCATCAAGCAGCGCGGCGGCCGCCGGCAGAGTGGGAATGCGTGATCCGGACAAAGACGGAACGGCCCGCAACGTCTGCCGGTCGGCCGCGGCCATAAGGCCGCGAAGCTCCACCACCCGCGCAGGCGTCAGGCGATGCTGATGCACGATCGGCAGCGGATGTCCCGACAGGTGCAGGTCGATCAGGCCGAGCGCGCGCCACGATCCCCCGACCAGATACAGCGGACGGCCCGCCGCCGCCCGCGCAAGTCCGGTGCCTGCCATGGCGCGGACGATCTGGCCGCGCAGCGCCGGAACCTGGCTCTGTTCGGGCGTCAGGCGAAGCACGCCCAAGGGCAGCGACAGACCCTCTCCCGCCGCGCCGCCCGCGACGCGGATCAGTTCAAGGCTGCCGCCGCCAAGGTCAGCCGCGATGCCGTCCGCGTCCGGGATCGCGGACAGCACGCCAAGGCCGGCGAGCCGCGCCTCCTCGGGCCCTGGGATCAGCGTCGGCTCGAACCCCAGCGCGGCGATCTGCGCCATGAACGCCGGCCCGTTCCGCGCGTCGCGAACCGCGGCGGTGGCGACGGTCTGCACGTCGGCAAGCCCGAGATTGCGGCTGAGCAGCCGGAACCGCCGCAGCGCCACCAAGGCGCGCGCCATCGCGTCGGCGGCCAACTCACCGCTTTCGTTGAGGCCCTTGCCAAGCCCCGCCATGACCTTTTCGTTGAACAACACCGCCGGCACCCGCCGGTCGCCGCCATAGGCGACGAAACGAATCGAATTGGACCCGATGTCGATGATGCCGGACCAGGCGCCCCGGACGGTTGGGTCCCGCGGGACTTCCGCCGCCCCGCATCCCGCCGCCGCTTCGTGCGCGCGCGACAGCATCTTAGTTTCGACCACGGCGCAGCCTTAGCTTGGGCACGGCGTCACTGCTCCGCAAAGCGGCGCCCCGCCCGGACAGCGATGGGTTGGTCATGAAGTAGCGGTGCAGGTTGAACGGCTTGTCGCCCGCCTGATCGCGGACGTAATTGCCGTCCCCTTGCAGCGTCCAGCTCTGCTCGGTGTCGATCAGGCTGGCCACCATGACCTGGTCCAGGATCTGCGCATGGCAGGTGGGGTTGCCGATCGGCAGCATATATTCGACGCGCCGGTCGAAGTTGCGCGGCATCCAATCCGCAGACGAGATGAACACCTTCGCGTCCGCGTTGGGCAGCGACTCGCCATTTCCGAACGCCCAGATGCGGCTGTGCTCCAGAAAGCGGCCGACCACGGATTTGACGCGGATCGTTTCGGAAAGCCCGGCAATGCCAGGACGCAGGCAGCAGATGCCGCGGATGATCAGGTCGATCTCCACGCCCGCGGCGCTGGCGGCATACAGGCTCTCGATGATCGCCGGATCGACAAGGCTGTTCATCTTGGCCCAGATCGCCGCCGGTCGGTCGGCCCGGGCGTTGGCGATCTCCTGTTCGATCAGTTCGACAAGCCGGTTGCGAAGCCCATGGGGTGAGATGGTAAGAAGCTCGAGCCCGCCCGGTTCCACATAGCCGGTGATGTAGTTGAACAATTGCGTCGCATCGCGGCCGGCGCGGGGGTCGGCGGTGAAGAAGCTGATGTCGGTATAGATGCGCGCCGTGACAGGATGGTAGTTGCCGGTGCCGAAGTGGCAATAGGTGCGGAAAGCGCCCGCTTCGCGCCGCACCACCATCGAAACCTTGGCATGCGTTTTCCAGTCGATGAAGCCGTAGACGACCTGAACGCCCGCGCGCTCCAGACGGTTGGCCCAGAGCAGGTTCTGCTCTTCGTCGAAACGAGCCTTCAGCTCCACGACGGCGGTGACCGACTTGCCCGCTTCGGCCGCGGCGACCAGCGCATCGACCACCGCTGACTGCTTGCCGGCGCGATAAAGCGTCTGCTTGATCGCCACGACATCGGGGTCCTCGGCCGCCTGGCGAAGAAATGCGAGCACCACGTCGAAAGACTCGTACGGGTGGTGAACGACGATGTCCTTGGCGCCGATCGCGGCGAAGCAATCGCCGCCATGTTCGCGGATACGCTCGGGAAAGCGCGGCGTGTAGGGCGGGAATTTCAAGTCGGGCCGGTCCTCGTCGACGAGTATCCCCAGGTCCGCGATGCCGACGAACCCCGTCGATTCAGACACCAGCGCGTCGCGGGCGTCGAGTCCTTCCCTGACTAGCGCCACGAGGGCATCAGGGGTGTTCGCCTCGAACTTCAACCGGATGACGCGGCCGCGGCGGCGGCGCTTGATCGCCGTGCGGAAGAAGCGGACGAGATCCTCGGCTTCCTCCTCGATCTCGATATCGCTGTCGCGGATGATGCGAAACGCGCCGTCGCCCCGCACGCGGTAGCCGGGGAAGAGCAGCGACAGATGCCGGCGCACGATGGCTTCGATCGCCATGTAGCGCGCGCCCTTGCCGCCCGGCGCGCCGGGCAACCGCACGAAGCGCGGCAGCGTCGCCGGGATCATCAGCAACTCGGTGATGGGCTCGCCATCGTCCAGCCGCAGCAGATCGAAGATCAGGCTGAAGCCCTTGTTGGGGATGAATGGGAACGGATGCGCGGGGTCGATCGCCTGGGGCGTCAGAACCGGAAAGATCTGCGTTCGGAAGTGAGTCTCGAGCCACGCAGCCGTCTCCGCGTCGAGTTCGCCGTCGGTCACGATGTCGATGTTCTTGCCGCCAAGCGACGTCACCAGGTCGCGCCAGACGTTCTGCTGCGACTCGGTCAGCGCGTCGGCCTCGGCCGCGATCGCCGCCAGCTGCTGCGCCGGTGTCAGGCCGTCGACCGAGCGTTCCTCGACGTCCTCCAATTGCTGGCCCTTGAGACCCGCGACGCGGACCATGAAGAACTCGTCGAGATTGTTGCCCGAGATGGACAGAAACCGGAGCCGCTCAAGCAGCGGGTGCGAGCTGTTGCACGCCTCCTCCAGCACGCGGCGGTTGAACGCCAGCCAGGACAGTTCGCGGTTGAAGAAGCGTTCCGCGCCATCGGTGCGGTCGTGTCCCGAGCCCGCGTCGCGGTCGTTGGATGCTGCGGGCGATCCGGCCATGGCTGACGACTTACCCGGTCAGCCGCCGCGCGTCGATAAGCCCCGCCTCCTCCAGCGCACGGCGGGTCGCAGGCACGGTCAGCCGGCCGGGACGCTCGAACAGGTGCCGGTCCAGCGCATCGACCACCCGGTGAATGGCGAGGTAGCTGCGGTCGACCCGCGGCAGCAGGTAACGCGCGAGGTCCGGCGGCGCCGTCAGACCCCGCTCGCCCAGCAGCTTGGCCAGCAGCAGGCCGAACAGCGCGTCGTCAGGCTCGCCAATGGCGACATGGGGCGTGGCGGACAGGCGCGAGGCGAGATCGGGCAAGCGCACGCGCCACGCCGGCGGCAGGTGGTCGGTGATCAGCACCAGCGGCCGCCGCGTCGCCTGCGCCTGGTTCCAGGCGTGAAAGATCTGCTCCTCGTCGCCGTCCTCCGCTGGATCGAACAGGCGTCCCCCGGTCTTGGCGACGAAGCGGCGCGCCAGCAGGCTGCGGCCCGACAGCCGCGGACCTGTCAGCATCGACGCCATGACCGGCCAGGTCGACAGGCGTTCGAAGTGGCGGACGGCGGCGCGATTGCAGTCGGTGACGAAGAAGTCTCCGGCCGCGGGCGCGGGCCAGTTCAGCGGCAGTCCAATCTGGCCGGAGGCTATTGCTCGCCTCCCCCGCGTCGGATGCGCAGGCTCGTGCCGCCGCCTTCGACGATGAAGCCGCGCCCGCTCAGCGCCGCGCGCAGCGCGTCCAGGTCGCCGGAATAAATGATGCGCACGGTGGACGTGCCGCCGACGTCGAGGCTGACCACCGTGGCGCTGGCGACGCCGCCGACGCCGCGGATCGCCGCTTCCGCCGCATCGACGCTGCCGGGCGTCGGCGTGTCCACCTGGATGGACACCGCGGTGAATGCCGACGGCTTGGACGGGTCCGCCGCCTTTGGCGCGGTCGCTGCGGCCGCAGCCTTGCGGCGCTCCTCCGCCCTCTTGGCCGCGCCGTCGTCGACGACGATCGCCTCCAGGATTTCCGGCTCTTCGATGATGAGCGACGGATCGGGCGTCAGCTGCCCAAAGGACAGCGCGCGGGTGTACGCCGCGTCGATCCGCGCGACGCCCGCGTCCATCAGCTTGGGGAGGCCCGCGCTGGTGGGAACGCGCAGCGTGAAGCGATCGAGGATCTCGCCGTCGGGGCCGTGCCGCGCGGTGAAGTCGCCGATCACCGGCCCACCCGGCCAGAGCCGCCGCAGCCTGACTTCCGGAACGACGACATCGGCCGCGCCATAGAGGTCGAGCAGCAGCCGCCATTGCCCGCGCCCCGGCCGGTTCGCCTGCGCGGCGTTAAGCAGCAGCGGGTCTATTCCCGTGCCCGTGGGGCGCACATAATCGATGGCGCTGTTGCCGGTGCGGAAGCGCGCCCAGGCGCGCTGCCATTCGTTGCGGATCTCCAGGCTGGTCGCCGTGCCGCCGCTGATCATCACCGGGATCACCAGCATCGGCGCGGAGCGCGCGGCGCGGCCCTGCAACCCGAGCAGCTGCCCCGCGCGCGAGCGGTCGAACAGTACGCCCAGCGAGGCGATGTAGCGCGTCGGCCCGATCTGCTCGCGTTCCACGATAATGCCGCTGGTGATCGCGTCCAGCGTCGAATCGGGGAGTTTCGGGGCGTCCTGCCAGGGTCCGCCGCGCGTTTTGGCGTAGAGCATCTGCCACCCGCGCCGCTGCGCCTCGCGCCAGCCGGTGAGCCGCGCGTCGTTGGCCGTCTTGGCGCTGACGTCCACCGCGACGCCGCCGATTTCGAGCGAGGACGAGCTATCCAACGGCGCGACGCCCCGTTCGCCGCTTTCGATCTGCGCGATGACGGCGGTGCCGGCGAGCAGCAGCGCGGCGGGGATGACGAAACGTTTCACCGCCGCTCCTTAGCCGCATCCGACGCGGGTGCGAAAGGGTCGAACAGGCGGTCGTCGGCACCTCATTCGCGAACCGTCATCCCAGCGCATCCTACGATCTCGGCGGGTGAAGAGAGCGGTATCTGAACTCGCGGAGATCCCGACCTGCGCCGGGATGACGTTGGTTGAACGATCCGCTAACCGCGATGCCATGACCAACCCCTACACCTACGCCGATGCCGGCGTGTCGATCGCGGCGGGAAATGCGCTGGTGAAGCGGATCGCGCCGCTGGCCCGCGCCACCGCCCGGCCGGGCGCCGACGCGGAGCTCGGGGGATTCGGCGGGTTCTTCGACCTCAAGGCGGCGGGCTACCGCGACCCCCTGCTTGTCGCGGCCAACGACGGCGTCGGCACCAAGCTCAAGCTCGCGATCGACGCGGGACGGCACGACGGCGTCGGCCTTGACCTCGTCGCGATGTGCGCCAACGACTTGGTCGTGCAGGGCGCGGAGCCGCTCTTCTTTCTGGACTATTTCGGCTGCGGGCGGCTGGACGGCGTCGTCGCCGAAGCCGTGGTCGCGGGCATTGCGGAGGGCTGCCGCATCGCCGGCTGCGCGCTGATCGGGGGCGAGACGGCGGAGATGCCCGGCATGTACGCCGACGGGGACTACGACCTCGCGGGGTTCTGCGTCGGCGCGGTGGAACGGGGCGAGGCGCTGACTGGAAACGCGGTCGCGGCCGGCGACGTCATCCTGGGGCTGGCGTCCTCGGGCGTCCACTCCAACGGCTATTCGCTCGTGCGGCGGCTGGCCGCGGACAAGGGGTGGAAGCTGGATCGACCGGCGCTGTTCGACGCCGACCGCCTGCTGATCGACATCCTGCTCGAGCCCACGCGCATCTACGTTCGCGCTCTGCTGCCGACGGTGCGCGCGGGCGGCGTGCACGGGCTGGCGCACATCACGGGCGGCGGGCTGCTGGAGAACATCCCCCGGGTCTTGCCGGAAGGACTTCAAGCATTCGTCGATGCCGACGCCTGGCCGCAGACGCGGCTGATGGCGTTCCTGCAGGCGAGCGGCAACATCGAACCGGGCGAGATGGCGCGGACGTTCAATTGCGGGATCGGCATGGCCGTGATCGTGGGGGCGGACGAGGCGGAAGCCGTGGCCGCCGCGCTGACTAACGCAGGCGAGACGGTACACCGCATCGGCCATGTCGCCGCGGGCCCGCGCGGCTGCACGGTCAGCGGCTCGGCAGAAACCTGGAGCGCGCGTGCCCCGTGGAGCGCGACGCACGGTGGCTGACCGCGCGCGCGTCGCGGTGCTGATCTCCGGCCGCGGGTCCAACATGGCGGCGCTCGTCTACGCAGCCAAGCGCGCCGATTGTCCGTTCGAGATCGCGCTGGTGGCCGCAGACAGCGAAGACGCCGCCGGGCTGGCGCTAGCGCGGGCCGAGGGCGTTCGCACGATCGGACTCCCCCAACCCACTTCCAAAGACAAGAGCCAGTTCTATGCAGCTCTCGATCAGGCAATCCACGCGTCGGGGGCCGATTGGATCGCACTGGCGGGGTTCATGCGCGTGCTGCCCGCCAGCTTCGTGTCGGCGTGGCGCGGGCGCATTCTCAACATCCACCCATCGCTGCTGCCGCGCTACAAGGGGCTAAACCCCCACGCACGCGCGCTCGCCGCGGGCGACAAGGTCGCGGGGTGCAGCGTCCACCTCGTCACCGAAGCCGTCGACGACGGCGAAGTGCTCGGGCAGATCAAAGTGGCCGTGCTCCCGGGCGACACGCCCGACACCTTGGCAGCGCGGGTGTTGATCGCCGAACATCAGCTCTACGGCCGCGTCCTCGCGGACTACGTGTCGCAGGAACGGCAACCCGAATGGATCGTCGCCAAGGTCGGCGCGCTGGCGCTGGCGCTGCCCGACACGGACGCCCGCACCTCGCACGGCGCGCCGGGCTGGCGCGTCGGTGGCGAGAAGTCGGGCAAGTTCTTCGCCTATGTCTCGGTCCGCCACCACGGCGAGGATGCGGTGGCGCTGCTGGTCAAGACGAGCGGCGCGGACGAGATGGCGGCACTGATCGAGAGCGACCCCGACATCTACTACCGCCCCGCATATTACGGCGCCTCGGGCTGGGTCGCCTACCGGCTAGACCGTCCCGGCGTCGACTGGAACCATGTCGCGGAGGGGCTGGCGAGGAGTTGGCGCGCGGTGGCGCCGAGGCGGCTTACCAAGCTGCTGGACCTCGCTGCGGAGTTCTAGGCTTCCCTCTCCCGCCTTAGCGGGAGAGGAGGGGCCCGCCGGGTTTGCGGTGGGAGGTGAGGGTCTTCTTCCCTGACTAGGCCCAGGAGGAAAAGAAGACCCTCACCTCCCGCTGGCGCGGGCCCCTCCTCTCCCGCGAAAGCGGGAGAGGGTTTCCTCAGCCGACGATTTCTTCCGGCTTGAAGAAGAACGCGATCTCGGTCGCGGCGTTCTCGGCACTGTCCGACCCGTGCACCGTGTTCGCCTCGATCGATTCGGCGTGCACCTTGCGGATCGTGCCCTCGTCGGCGTTGGCGGGGTTGGTCGCGCCCATGATCTCGCGGTTTCGCAGCACGGCGTTTTCGCCTTCCAGCACCTGCACCACCACCGGGCCGGACGTCATGAAGGCGACCAGGTCGTTGAAGAACGGCCGCTCGCGATGGACGCCGTAGAAGCCCTCCGCCTGCTCGCGGCTCATTCGAATGCGGCGCGACGCGACAACGCGCAGGCCCGCTTGCTCCAGCATCGCGGTGACCTCGCCCGTGATATTGCGGCGCGTGGCGTCGGGTTTGATGATCGAAAAAGTGCGTTCGGTCGCCATGGCTGGGTCCGTTTCCGTTAATGGGGGTGAATGGGTTGCCGCGCGTCTAGGCAGACTTGGCCTCCTCGGCAACCTCAGGGGCCCTCGCGCCACTTGCCCGCCTCGTCCTGCTTCCAGAACCGGCGAGTGACATCGGGCTTGCCGCCCAGCGCCCGCCACTGCGCACGCGCGTCGGCGATCCGCGTCTCGTCGAAGAGATAAAAGGCGCGATCGAACCCCAGCGCCGCCTCCCGCCACACGCCGTCGGCGAGCGCGACGTTGCGCGCGCCGTTGGCCGCGACGATGCTGGCGGAAAGCAGCACGGGCTGGCGCGTATCGTCGTCGCCTCCGTCCCGCGCGTGCGGCAGGAAGCTGGCAGGCGCATAGTCCCACAGTTGCCGGTCGAGCCGCGCCAACAACACGTCATCGTCCGCGACTACCAGCAGGCGCGCGCCGTCAGCCAGCAGCCGCTCGGCGATGCGCGGCAGCACGCGCTCGATCGGCGTCGCGGCCAGATGGTAGAAATCGACCTGCATCGCGCCTCCGTCATCCCAGCGCATGCCGTGATCTCAGCGAGACCAGCTACTGCGCGCTTCCCCCGCCGAGATGCCAGCCTGCGCCGGCAAGACGCTACTTCTCGAACTCACTCTCCACGAATTGGTCGATCAACCGCACGCCAAACGCCGTTGCGCCCTTGTCGAACAACGGCGTCGCCTTGTTCGCCCAGACCGTGCCCGCGATATCCAGATGCGCCCATTTCGTGCCCGCATCTACGAAGCGTTCCAGGAAGCACGCGGCCATGATCGAACCGCCTTCCCGGGGGCCCGCGTTCTTCATATCCGCGATCGGCGAGTCCATCTGCCGGTTGTATGCATCGCCCAGCGGGAAGCGCCACAGCCGTTCGCCGACCGCCTTGCCCGCCGCGTCGAGGCCAGCGGCCAGCGCCTCGTCGTTGGAGAACAGCCCGCCATATTCGTGACCCAGCGCAATGATCATCGCGCCGGTCAGCGTTGCCAGGTCCACCACCGTGTGCGGGTTATGCGTGCGCTGCACCCACGTCATCGCGTCGGCGAGCACCATGCGGCCTTCCGCGTCGGTGTTGATGACCTCGATGGTCTGGCCCGACATCGACGTCACGACGTCGCCCGGACGGGTGGCGGTGCCCGACGGCATGTTTTCAGCCAACGTGCAGACGCCAATGACGTTGGCGCGCGCCTTGCGAGCGGCAAGCGTCATCATCGCGCCCGCGACCGCGCCCGCGCCTCCCATGTCCCACTTCATCATTTCCATGCCAGCTGCCGGCTTGATCGAAATGCCGCCCGTGTCGAACGTCACGCCCTTGCCCACGAACGCCACCGGGCGCTCGCCTTCCGCACCGCCGTTCCAGCGCATGCAGATCAGCCGCGCCGGCTGCGCGGAGCCCTGCGCCACCGAAAGCAGCGCGTGCATGCCGAGCCGCTCCATGTCGGCGGGCTCCAGCACCTCGATCTCGACACCAAGTTCACGCATGCGCTCGCAGCGCTCGACGAAGCTGACCGGGAACAGGACATTGGCCGGTTCGGTGACCAGATCGCGGGTGAAGCTGGTGCCCACGATCACCGGCGCGTAGCGCGCCTCCCAGCGCGCGGACGCATCGCCGCCGCCGCCGACCACCACGACCTCGGCCAGCGAAACCTTCTGCTTGTCCTTCAACGTTGTGCGGTAGGCGTCGAACCGGTAGGACCGCAGCGCCGCGCCAAGCGCGATCCTCGCCGCGCCGTCGCCGTCCAGCCCAAGGCCAGTGACGTCCACCACCAGCGTCGTTTCCCCCGAACGAAGCAGCCTGCCGGCCAGCGCCGCGCCGACCTTCTCAAGCGCGCTTGCATCGGGCGTTCCCGTGCCCAGCCCCGCCAACAGGACGCGGCGCGCGCCCGTCGCCTCGGGCACGAAAACCTCGGCGATGCTCGACGGTTCGCCTTCGAACCGCTGCTGGCGGAGTGCCGCCTCGACCAACCCGGTGCTGCCCTCCGGCAAGCGCGGGTCCGTTCCGCCGGGTTCCGTGACGGGCAACGCGAGGGCGTAGGCGCCTTGCGGGCGCTCGGCGGCGAAGCGGATTTGCATGGGGTTCCTTTGGGTCGGGGATGTGGCGCTTACCTAGGATGTGGCGGCGCGTCTGCAAAGGGATGCGCCGGCTCGCGGGTTCCGGCGATTGCGAAGCGTGAACGCCGATGCGATAGGCGCGCGAGCATGGCCAAGTTCGGCCGCGGGGATCGCCGGCGTGTTGACGCGTATCTGCCTGACAGCTTTGCCCCTCATACTCGCCTGCGCCGCGCCGGCTCGCGCGCAGGACGCCGCGACCGGCCCTGCCGCGGCCGACCAGGTGGAAGTCGCGCCGCCGGCCGATGACGCCACCGACGAGGCGATCGAATTCAGCAGCGACCGGCTGGAATATGACGACCGCACCGGCCTGGTCACTGCGTCGGGCCGCGTGCGCATGACGCGCGAAGGCAACAACCTCGCGGCCGAACGCGTGATCTGGAACCGCGCCACGGGCGAGGTTCGCGCCGAGGGCAATGTCGCCGTGACCAACCCCGGCGGCGACACCGCCTACGGCGATTCGGTGCAACTTAGCGACACGCTGCGCGACGGCGTCATCGAAAACCTCCTGCTGGTGCTGGAGGACGGCGGCCGCCTCGCGGCGGTGCGCGCGACGCGCGTCGACGGCGTCAGCACGCTGGAGCGCGCCGCCTATTCGCCCTGCGCGGTGATCGACAGCGAAGGGTGCCCCAAGGACCCGACCTGGCAGGTCACCGCGCTGCGCATCGTCCACGATCCCGCGCGGCGGCGGATTAGCTATCGCGGGGCGCGCTTTAACATCCTGGGGATTCCGCTGATCCCCCTGCCCTCCTTCTCGCACCCCGACGGGTCGGGAAGCTCGGCCGGCGGCTTGCTCGTCCCCGACGTCCGCTTCAGCCGCACCAACGGGGTCGAGTTCGCCCTTCCCTACTACTTCCCGCTTGCGCCCAACCAGGACCTTACGGTCACGCCGCACATCTATTCCAAGGTGCTGCCGGCGCTCGAGGCGCGCTACCGCCGGCTTGATCAACTCGGCGCGATCCAGCTCGGCGGCTTCGTCACCTACGGCACGCGCACCGACGTCAACCTGGGCAACGCGCTCACCGCCGATCGCGACCGCGGGTTTCGGGGCTATTTCGAGGCCAATGGCCGGCTGCAGCTGGACCCGCTTTGGAGCATCACGGCCGCCAC
>DASQNO010000068.1:0-32962 GCA_035644935.1 Sphingomonadaceae bacterium | reverse complement strand
GGCGATGGACCATCCCTGGATTCAAAGCTATTTCAACGGGCCACGCGGGCGCGCCGCCGCCCATCTGCCCGCAACGGAAGCCGCCTGATCGATGGAAACGCGTTCCAACCATGTGCTCGTCGGCGGCATCGTCCTGGCGCTGATCGCGGCCGTGCTGGGCTTTACCGTCTGGCTGTCCAGCTTGTCCGGCACGGACGACAACCGGTACGACATCTTCTTCACGCAGGCCGTCGACGGCCTCGCCAAGGGCTCGCCGGTCGCGTTCCAGGGCGTGCCCGTGGGACAGATCGAGAAGATCGCGCTTGAGCCTAATCGACCCGACCGGGTCCGCGTGCGTATCGCGATCGACTCCAGCACGCCCGTTCTGCAGGGCACGGCCGCGACGATCCAGAGCATCGGCTTTACCGGAGTCAGCCAGATACAGCTTAATGGCGCGGTGCGGGGCCGTCCGGCGATCACCGCAGAAGGGCCGTACGGCGTGCCGGTGATTCCGGCAAAGCCCGGCGGGTTTGCGGCGCTGCTGTCGAGCGCCCCCGAACTGCTCGACCGGGTCTCGACCTTGACCGAACGGCTCGCGACGACGCTGAACGATCGCAACCAGGAGTCGCTGGCCGGCATCCTCGAGAATTTCGAGGACATCAGCCGCTCGCTCGCCGCGCGCTCGCCGGAGATCGCGGCGACGCTGGTGGAAACGCGTGCGGCGGTGCGGGAAAGCGCGTTGGCGGCGCGACGGATCGGGGAACTCGCGGAGTCCACCAACGGGTTGGTCCAACGCGACGGCCGCGGGCTGACCAACGACGCGCGCGCCGCTGTGGCGAACCTGCGTCAGACGACGGCGACCGCGGAGAACAGCGTGCGCAACCTCGACGCGGCGATTTCCGACGCGCGGCCGGGGCTGCAGGCCTTGTCCAAGCAGACGATCCCCGAAGTCGGCCTGCTCGTCAGCGACCTGCGCGACACGGCCTCGGCGCTCAGCGACGTGTCCCAGCGCCTCGACCAGGGCGGCGTCACCGCGATCCTGGGCGCACCCAAGCTTCCCGATTACAAGGCGCCCAAGAAATGACGCGTGCAACGCCCCTCCTCCTCGCTGCGCTGCTCCTGAGTGGCTGCGGGTTGCTCGGCGGCAAGACTCCGCCGGTTCTGATGGCGCTGAGCCCCAGCGCGTCGGTGCCCGTGCAGACCAACCGCAGCGCGGCGACCGGCGACACGATCACCGTCGTGGAACCGTCGCTGATCCAGGAGATCAACACCAACCGCGTGCCCGTGCGCTCCGGCGGCATCGCCATCGCCTACGTCAAGGACGCGCAGTGGGTGGACACGCCCAACGCGCTGTTCCGCGACCTGCTGAGCGAGACGATCGCGGCGCGAACGGGCCGGGTCGTCCTGTCCGACAAGCAGCGCACGCTCGATCCCGGCGCACGGCTGACCGGGCAATTGCTGGCGTTCAGCGTCGATGCGGACCGCAGCGACGTGGTCGTGACCTACGATGCGGCCCTGCTTCGGTCCGGCGGCAGCCGCGTCGAGACGCGCCGCTCGGAAGCGCGCGTGCCGGTCGCGACGATCGACCGCGCCTCGGTCTCCGCCGCGCTCAACCAGGCCGCCAACCAGGTCGCCGGCGATATCGCCAACTGGATCGGCGGCTAGCTCGATCCCAGGCTCTTGGACGCCTGTTCGAAGACGTCCTTCGACAAAGCGGGCGTGGCGACTATGGTTTCCAGCTCCGCTCGCATCAGCGTAGCTCGGCGTTCGTCGTAGCGCTTCCAGCGGCCGAGCGGCGGCACGAGCTTGGCGGCGGTTTGCGGGTTGAGCTTGTCGACCTCCAGAACCATCCGAGAGAGAAACCGGTAGCCGGCACCATCGGCCGCGTGGAAGGCGCGCGGGTTGGCGGCGAAGGCGCTGACCAGCGCGCGGATGCGGTTGGGGTTGGTCAGCGCGAAGTCCGGGTGGCGGGACAGCGCCTCGACCGCGCCCGCCGTATCGTCGCGCGTCGACAGCGCCTGCACGGTGAACCATTTGTCGATGACCAGCGGGTCGTGGCGGTAGCGGTCGTGGAAATCGGCCAGCGCGGCCTCGCGCTCCGGTCCCTCGCCGTTGGCGAGCACGGTCAGCGCGCCCATCCGGTCGGTCATGTTGTCCGCCGCGTCGTACTGGGCGCGCGCGCGCGCGGCGCCGGCTTGCGGGTCGGCCTTGGCAAGGAAGCCCAGCGCGATGTTGCGGAGGCGGCGCAGGCCCTTGGCGCGCGGCGAATAGACGTAGGCCGCGTCGCCATGCAGCCGGTAGGCGGCGTCCCAGCTGTGGGTGAGCCGCGTCGCCAGCGCGGCGATCAGCGCCTCTCGCGCGGCGTGCACAGCATCGGGGTCGATCACGGGGAGCCGCTCGCCAATAAACGCCTCGGACGGCACGAGTACTGCCTCGGCGGCGAAGGCGGGGTCGTCGGCCATGCGCGCGAGCGTCTCTTGGACGGTCGCCACGACGGCGTCCGTATCGCCGGCTCGTCCATCGATCGAGGCCAGCGCGACTTCGAGCATCAGCTGCTGCAGCGCCTCATAACGGGCGAAGGGATCAGTTTCGTGCGCGGAGAGGAAGGCGAGGTCGGTGGAGCCACGGGGCGCGTCGACGAGGACGGGCGCGGAGAAGCCGCGGTTTATCGACAGCACGGGGGCGGCGTCGATGTTCTCGAAGACGAACTCATGTGACGCCTCGGCGAGCATCAGCGTGTCTTCGACCGGCGGCGACGCGCCTCCGTCTCCGGCGAACAGCGCCATCTTGACCGGGATCAGCATGGGTGCCTTGTCCGGCTGGCCCGGCGTCGGCGCCATCGTCTGCGTCAGCGTCAGCCGCGCGGTTTGGGTTTCCATCTCGTAGGCGAGGCGCGCGCCCAGATGCGGTGTGCCCGCCTGCGTGTACCAGCGGCGGAACTGCGTCAGGTCGGCGCCGCTCGCCTCCTCCATTGCCCGGACGAAGTCCTCGCATGTCGCGGCGGTGCCGTCGTGACGGTCGAAGTAGAGGTCCGACCCGCGCCGGAAGTTCTCCGGCCCGATGACCGTGCGCATCATGCGGATGACCTCCGCGCCCTTGTTGTAGATCGTGGACGTGTAGAAGTTGGAGATCTCCAGGTAGCTTTCCGGCCGCACCGGGTGCGCGAGCGGTCCCGCGTCCTCGGGGAACTGGCCGGCACGCAGCGCGCGGACCTGTTCGATGCGGGCGACCGCGGGCGAGCCGTGGTCGGCAGTGAACTGCTGGTCGCGCAGCACGGTGAAGCCTTCCTTGAGGCTCAGCTGGAACCAGTCGCGGCAGGTGACGCGGTTGCCTGACCAGTTGTGGAAATATTCGTGCGCGACGACCGTGGCGACCCCGTCGAAGTCCTGGTCGGTCGCGGTTTGGGCGTCGGCCAGGATGTAGCGCGAGTTGAAGATGTTGAGGCCCTTGTTCTCCATCGCGCCGAAGTTGAAGTCCGCGACCGCCACGATGTTGAACACGCCCAGGTCGTACTCGCGGCCGTAGGCGCGCTCATCCCATGCCATGGCGTCCTTGAGCGCCGCCATGGCGTGGGCGGTGCGGGGAAGGTCGGCCTCGCGCACCCAGATGGCGAGCTGCACCTCGCGCCCGCTTGCTGTGACGAAGCGGTCGCGTGCGGCGGACAGGTCGCCGGCGACGGCGGCGAAGAGGTAGGAGGGTTTGGGGAATGGGTCGTGCCATTCGGCCCAGTGACGGCCGCCCTCCCCCTCGCCCCGCGCGACGAGGTCGCCGTTGGACAGCAGCACCGGGAACGTTGCCTTGTCGGCGCGCAGCGTGACGCGGTAGCGGCTGAGCACATCCGGGCGATCGGGGAAAAAGGTGATGCGGCGGAAGCCCTCCGCCTCGCATTGCGTGCACAGGATGCCGCCAGACGCGTACAGGCCCATCAGCTGGCTGTTCGCTTCCGGCGCGATCTCCACCACCGTCTCGACGACATGGCTGTCGCCGTCGAGCCCGACCACCAGCGCATCGCCGTCCAGCCGCCAGCGATTGGGGCCGAGCGCTTCTCCGTCCACCGCGACCGACAGCGGGGCCAGAGCGTCGCCGTCGAGCCGCAGCGGCCGGTCGTGCGACCCGTTGCGCGTGACGGTAAGCCGGGCGCGAACGACGGTGCGCGCCGGATCGAGGTCGAAGTCGAGCGCGATCTCCGGCACCAGCCAGTCGGGCGGGCGGTAGTCCCCGCGGCGGATCGGCAAAGGCGGCGCGGAAAGGCCGGCAGCGTTCATGTCCATAGGTGAGCCTTCGATCCAGTCTGCGGGTGCGCGCGTATCGACGCGTGGAAATCGTGGAAGTTCACGCGGGCGTCCCCTCAGCCCGTCGCCGCCTTGGCGCGCAACGCGGTGGCCAGCCCGATCAGCACCAGCGCGCCGCCGGCGGCGGCGAGCGCCGTCCAGCGATAGCCTTCAAAGAGCGTCGACAGCGCCATGGCGATGATGGGCACCAATACGCTGGAATAGGCCGAGCGCGCCGGGCCGATCAGGCGGATGATGCGGTAGTAGAGCGTGAACGCCAGCGCCGAGGCGGCGAGCGCGAGGTAAACGAGGCCCAGCAGATAGCCCGGGCGCGGATCGAACACGGGCGGGCCGGCGGTCGCGGCGGCGTACAAGGCGTTGACGCAGGCGCCCAGGATCATCGCCCAGGCGAGGACCACGGCGATCGGCAGCGACCGGCCGCGCGCGCTCGCCTGCATGACGTTGGCGGCGGAGGCGGACAGAACGGCGACCAGCGTCAGCGCGATGCCGGTGAGGACGCGGGCGGTGTCGGCCTGATCGGCGCGAAGTTCGTGGACGAAGAGCAAGGCGACGCCGGCGATGGCGACGGCGGAGCCGAGGACGAAACCGCGGGAGATCGGCTGGCGTACGAAGATGCGGCCCAGCACGGTGTTGGGGACGATCAGCAGCGCGAACACCACGGCGACGAGGCCCGAGGTAATGTAGGCCTCCGCCGCGTAGACGAAGTTGAAGTTCATCACGAACTGCAGCACGCCCGCCGCGCCGGCGAACAGCGCGTCGCGGCCTCGCAGCGCCAGGGGCAGGCCCTGCAGGCGCGCGTACGCGAACATCGCGGCGCCCGCGATAAAGAAGCGGTAGCTGACCGACCAGGCGGCGGGCACGCCGCCGCCCGCCACGCCGCCATGCGTGCCGCCGATCTGGTCGCGGATGACGATCCAGGTCGAGCCCCAGATCAGCGTCACGAGCACAAAGGGGAGCGCGACCCGTCGAAAGGGCGCAGTGCCGTCGGGAACGTCGCTCATAGCGCCGCGATGGCGCTTGCGAGCTTTGCGATGTCTTGGCGGTCCTGATTCCAGGAGACGACCAGCCGCGCCTCGCCCGGCCCCCAGTCGTAGAAGTCGAAGCCCTGCGCGCGCAGCGCGGCGGCCTCGTCCGATGTGACGCGGATGAAGATCTCGTTGGCTTCGACGGCGTGGAGCAGGCGGTCGCCCGCCGCCGCCGCGATGCGGGACGCCCCGTCGTTGGCGGCGCGGGCGTTGGCGAGCCAGACGTCGCCGTCCAGCATGGCGAGCATCTGCGCGGCCATGTAACGCCCCTTGGACAGGAGGTGCCCCGCGCGCTTGCGCCGGTAAAGCGTCGCGTCGGCGGGTTCGGGCCGGAAGAAGATCAGCGCTTCGGCCGACAGCCCGCCATTTTTGACGAAGCCGAAGCTCAGCGCGTCGACCCCCGCGCGCCACGTCATCTCGGCGGGCGAGCAGCCGGCGTGCACCAGCGCGTTGGCGAAGCGCGCGCCGTCCATGTGAAACCCGAGCTTGCGGGCGCGGCACAGCTCGCCGATCGCGGCGACCTCGGCGGGCATGTAGACGCGCCCGTACTCGGTCGCGTTGGTGATCGACAGCGCGGCCGGCTGCACGCCGTGGACGTCGCCGCGGGCGGTGCCCAGCACGGCGGCGATCGTGTCGGGGGTGAGCTTCGCCCCTTCCCCGCCGCCCAGCAGCAGCTTGGCCCCGTGCGTGTAGAATTCGGGCGCGCCGCATTCGTCGTTCTGGATGTGCGAGTCGTGGTGGCAAACGACCGCGCCCCACGGCGGGCACATGGCGGCGAGCGCCAGGCCGTTGGCGGCGGTGCCCGTCGCGACCCACAAAGCGCGCACCGGCGTTTCGAAGAGTTCGGAAAACGCGCTGTCCAGCCGTTCCGACCATTGGTCGCCGGCATAGGCGGTGGTCTTCCGGTTAGCGTCGATCATCGCCTGCATCACGGGCGGGCACGCGGGGGCGGCATTGTCGGAGAAGAACCTCATGGCGGCAGCCCTTGGAACGGCGCACGGCGCGGCGTCAACGCGCATCGCCTCGCGGGCCTCGCCCGACGGCCGGATCCTGTCTTCAACGCATCTTAACGACACTACGCCATCAACCATCGCCACGAAGGAGTGTCGATGGCGCGGACCGCAGGCGAAAAGCAGCAAAGATCCTGGGTCGCACGGCCGTCGGCAGTCGTCCTGCTGGCCGCGGTCTTCTACGCGGCGGCCTGGTGCAGCCTCGCCCTTTCAGAACAAACCGGTCACGTTTCGGCGCTATGGCTGCCCAACGCGCTTCTGGTGGCGGTGATGCTGCGCGGCGGCGGGTCGCGCGTGCCCGAGACGATGGCATGCTTCGCCGCGAATGTCGCGGCGAACCTGACCGTTGGCGACGATGCCCGGCTCGCACTGGGGCTGGCGTCGTGCAACATGTTCGAAGTCCTGGCGATCGTCTGGTGCGTGCGCCGCTTCGCGCCGGGACGTGTCGATCTGACCAGCCTGCCGACGTTGTTGACGTTCAGCGTCTTCGCGGGAGTCCTCGTGCCCACCGTCACGGCGACATTCGCCACCGGCTTGCTGCACGTTGCGGGCGGCGCACCCGATTGGGTCGTCTGGTTCACCTACCTCAAGGCGCACGCTCTGGGCCAGATCGTGGTGGCGCCGATCCTCCTGATCATTGCCGACGCCTGGGCTAACCGCGCGCGGTGGACGCGCGCGGCGGCCAGCAAAGGCGCGCTCAACATCGGCGCCGTCGTTTTGGTCTGCGTCGGAGTCTTCACCCAGACCCGCTTCCCGCTGCTGTTCCTGGTCATCCCCTTCGTCCTCATCACCGCGTTCCGTTCGGGCGCGACGGGCGCGGCCTGCGCGGTGATCGTGGTCGGGCTGGCCAGCGCGCTCGGCACGGCGTTCGGCACGGGTCCGATCGCGATGGTAGACGGCGGCATCGACGACAAGCTGACCATGCTGCAACTGTTCCTGGCGACGAGCTTCGTCGCCGCGCTGCCCGTCGCGGCCGCCCTGCAACAGCGGCAGCGCCTGGCGGACGCGCTGAACCGCAGCGAAAGGCTGCTTGGAACGATCACGGACAATATTCGCGACGTTGTCTTCCGTACCGACCGCCAAGGGCGCTGGTTGTTCCTGAACCCGGCATGGCATGATCTGACGGGGCGAAGCATCGCCGAAAGCATGGGCGAGCCGGTGGACGCGCTCATCGTGCCTCAGGACCTCGAGGACGCGCGGGCGGAATTCCTGTCGCTGTTCACGGGCGAGCGGTCCGAGGTCCAGATGCGGGTTCGCTTTCAGCATATCGACGGCAACATACGGTGGGTCGAGTCGACGATCCGCCGGCAGCATGACGAGGGCGGCGCGACCACGGGAACGATCGGCAGCATCCGCGATATCACCGAGCAGCAGGAACAGGTGCTCGCCATGGCCGCGCGCGAGCAGGAGTGGCGGCTGATCACGACCAATTCGGCGGACATGATCGTGCGCACCGGAATGGATCGGGTGCGTCGCTACGTGTCGCCGGCGAGCCGAAGGCTCCTTGGCTTCGAGCCCGAGGAGATGATCAATCAAGGTTCGTTCTTCGGGATCCACCCCGACGACGTGGCTGACGTCGAAGCGCGGTGCGTGGCGGCGATCAAGGATGGCGGCCCCGCGCATTCCATCTACCGGCAGCGCCACCGCGACGGCCGCTACGTGTGGGTCGAGGCGAGCTACAGCGTCGTCCGCGACCGTAACGGGACGCCCGTGGAGTTCATGGCCAGCGTCCGCGACTTCGAGGCGCGCCGCAAGCTGGAGGAAGACCTGCGCGAAGCCCGCGACCGGGCGGAGGACGCGGCACGGCTGAAGGCCAGTTTCCTTGCAAACATGAGCCACGAACTACGCACGCCCATGAACGGGGTCATCGGCTTCACCGAGCTGCTGCTGGCCAGCGATATCGAAGGCGAGCAGCGCCGCTGGGCCGGGATGATCGGCGAGTCCGGCAGGACGATGATGACGTTGCTCAACGACATCCTCGATCTGTCGAAGATCGAGGCGGACCAGATCGAGATCGTCAACGAGCCGTTCAATCTGCACCACGCGATCGCCGCCGCCGTGCGCATGATCGCCGACGACGCGCGGGCAAAGGGTTTGGTGTTGGACCTGTTGATCGATGTCGACGTGCCGCGCTTTGCGACCGGCGATGCGCTTCGCCTGGGGCAGATCGTGCGCAACCTGCTGTCCAACGCGGTCAAGTTCACGCATGTGGGCTTCATCCGGGTGGGAGCCTGCGCGGTCGGCAAAGAGTTGCACCTGACGGTGGAAGACAGCGGCTGCGGCATCGCGCCGGACCGGCAGGCCGCGGTGTTCGAACAATTCGTGCAGGCGGACACGTCGATTGCACGGAGCTACGGCGGCACCGGGCTTGGGCTTGCGATCAGCCAGCGGCTGGCCAGACTGCAGGGCGGCGACCTCGTGCTGTCCAAGTCCAACGCCCAAGGAACCCGCATGCTGCTCCGGGTCCCGCTGGTTCCCGCGCTGGCCTGCGACGAACCGGCGGCAAGCCCGCCGCACGACGCGGTCCGCCCTTATCTGCAGGCCGGCCGGGCGCGGATTCTCGTCGCGGAGGACGCCGAGATCAACCAGCTGCTCATGGACGCGCTGCTGCGGCGGCACGGCCACGACGCGACCATCGTCGGCGACGGCGGGGAGGCGGTGCGCGCGTTTACCGACGCGGAAATGGCGGGCGAGGGGTACGACCTTGTCCTGATGGACATGCAGATGCCGCGGATCGACGGGCTGGAAGCGACGCGACGGCTGCGCGCATTGGGCGGGCGCGGCCTTACGATCCCGGTCGTCGCGCTGACGGCCAACGCCTACGCGTCCGATGTCGACGCCTGCCTGGCCGCGGGTATGACCGCGCATCTGCCAAAGCCGATCGATGCCGAGAAACTAATGGCGACGATCGGACGACTGACGCGGGAGGCCCTTCACCCTGCTGGCGCCGCTGCCCCGGAAGATCCGGACATCGCCGCGCTTCGCGGGCGCTACGAAGCGCTGAAGGCAAGCTACGCCGCCGAGCTTCGGGAGTTGCAGAACGCGCTTGCCGGGGCGGGACCGGAAGGGATCGAGGCGGCGCGCATCGCAGGGATCTGCCACAAGATCGCGGGTTCGGCCGGCATGTTCGGGGAAGCGGCGCTGGGCGACCTCGCGCGCGGAGTGGAGGACGCGGCGCAGGCCGGCGCGACGACGCCGCTACTCGCGGTGCGGACAGGCACGCTCGTCAACGCGCTCGCCGCCGCGGCCTGATCGGAAGCGCATCGGCATCGGGTGCTTAGGCCGGATGCTTAGGCCGGATGCTTAGGCCGGATGCTTAGGCAAGTCTTAACCGCATGCCTTTACGACCCGTGCACGACGCAAGCACAGGCCATCACAAATGCCCACCATCCTGATTGCCGACGACGACGAACTGCTGGCCGCGCTGGTCCAATTCAAGCTGGAAGCGGCCGGACACAGAGTGGTGGTCGCCCGAGACGGCGCGGCGGCGCTGGCCCAAGTGTCGCGTCAGCGCCCCGACCTAGTCGTCTTGGACGCCATGATGCCGGTGCTGACCGGATCGGAGGTTCTGGCGCGCCTGAAGGGCGATCCCGCGACGGCGAGCGTGCCGGTGATCATGCTGACCGCGCGCCGCGCGCAGGACGACGTGGTGTCCGCGCTTCGCGCGGGCGCTGCCGACTACCTGACGAAACCCTTTATTCCCGAAGAACTGGTTGCGCGCGTGGAAACCGCCTTGCTCCAATCGCGAGCGTTCAATGCCGTCGTTCGCGCTTAGCACCGCCGCGCTGGCCCTCGCCGCGCCGGCCGTCGACCCCGCTTGCGCCCCCGATGCCTATGCCTGCGCGGCGCAGGCCTATCGCGCGGGCGACCTGCCGGCAGCGCGGCGGCGGGTCGACGCCCTGCTGACCGCGCAGCCCGCCAATGCCGATGCGCTGCTGCTGTCCGGCCTCCTGTCGATGCGCGAGGACCGGCTCGCCCCCGCGCGCGACGCGCTGGATCGGGCCGCCGCGGCAGCGCCCGAATATGCGGACGTGTTCGTCGCGCGGGCGCGGCTGAACCTGCGGGAAGGCCAAGGCGCAGCAGCGCGGCGCGACGTGGACCGCGCGCTGGCGCTCTCCCCGAACGACGTCGATGCGGCAGCGCTTCGCCGTAACATGATGGCTGCCCCGGAGCCGGGGGCCTGGACGCTTTCGCTGGACCAATCCGTCAGCCGCGTGTCGCCCCGGCGCAGCGGCGCCTGGTACGAAACCCTTGCGACCTTGGCGCACCGCAGCGGCGGGACGGGCCTTGCCGTGGAAGTCGAGCACGCGCGCCGGTTCGGGACGAGCGACGTCAAGCTGCAGTTGCGCGGCGAACGCGGGTTCGGACGCGCGAGCCTCTACGGCGGCGTGGTGGCAACGATCGACCCCGATTTTCGCGAGCATTGGGGCGTGCGCGCGGGCGGCAGCGTCGCCGCCAGTGATCGGCTCGACATTCTGGTCGACGGGCGTTTCTCCGACTTCGGCGATGTTCGAAGCGGATCGGTCACCCTCGCCGCGCGGGCCTGGTTCGCGAACCGGCGCGCCAGCGTGCGCGCGGCAGTGATCAACTTCATCGACGAAGCCGGCGACTACCGCGTGGGCGGCGCGGCCAACGCGTCGGGAACGCTGAACGCCAGAACGCGGGTTCAGGCGAGCTATGCGCGTTATCCGGAGACCGAGAGCGGCGTCACGCGCCTGATCGAAACCGCGTTCGCCGGCGTCGCCTTCGACATCAACCCGCGCCTGACGGTGCGGACGGGCGCCGAGCGCGAGGTACGGCGCGGTGCGTACAAGCGGACGAGCCTGCTGCTCGGCCTGTCGGCCGGCTTCTAGCCGCCCGTGCCTCTGGCGCAGTTCCTCCTGCTCGTCATGGGCGGCGCGGCGGGCGTGCTGCTGGGGGCGTTCGCCGTGCTGGTCGTACGCCGGGGATGGCAGGAAAGCCGCAGCGCTGCGAAGGCGTCGCGCGGTGCCGTTTTCCGCACCGTCCTGCTGCCCCTAATCGCGCGGGCCGACGACGACGCGGCACTTTCGGCCTTACACGAATGGCGCCGCGATCCGGTCGCGCTGGAGGTCGCCGGACATCTGCTGCAGCTGATGCGCGGCGGTGAGCGCGACAAGCTGATGGCGCTCGTTGAACGGCTGGAGCTGCTCGAACCGGAGCTTGCGCGGATCAGGTCGCGGCGCGCAGTGCGGCGGATCGCCGCCATTCGCAATCTCGGCAATTTCCCTTCCATCCTGGTCGGGGACGCGCTGGCGCGGTGCTTCGGGAACGACGCGGAGCCGGCTGTTCGACTGGAGGCCGGCTTGGCGCTGGTCCGGTTGCAGCGACTGCCGACCGTAGCCGAGTGCCTGGCGGCGCTGGACGACGGCAGTTTCGCAACTCCCGCCCATCGCATCGTGCTGAGGGCGTTGGCCGCGCAACGACCGCGGGAGATGATCGACGCTTGGCGCGCGTGTCGCGGCAGGGCCGCACGTCTGGCAGTCACCGACGCGCTGGGCGACGTCTTCGATCCCGCAGCTTTTCAGGCGCTGCGGGAGGCGTTGTGCGACCCCGACCCGCAGATGCGGTGCGAGGCGCTGCGATCGATGCGGCGGATCGGCCATCCGTCCTTGGGGGCCGCGGTTCTGGCGGCCCTCGGCGACAAGGAATGGATCGTCCGTGTCCAGGCGGCCACGACGGCCGGCGCGATGCGGCTGGAAGGCGCGCGCAAGTCGCTGCGAAAGTTGCGCAACGATCGGCACTGGTGGGTGCGATACCGCGCGGAGCAGGCGTTGGGCATGTTGCCGGCCGCGGTCACGCCCGCGCGCCGGAAGGGGGCGGCAGCATGACCGTCGCCTCTCTGGACACTGTTTTCACAACCAGCCTCCTTCTTCTCACGTTTTTCGCAACGATGGCGGTGGGCTTGCAGAACGGCGTCTACGGCGTGCAGCTCGTGGCCAGCGCGCTGACGCTGTGGCGGCGTCCGGCGGCCACGCGCACCGCGCTCGACCTGTGGTCGCGGCAGGTGGATTATCCATTTCCCGTCACCATCCTTGCCCCGGCCTACAACGAGGAGCTGTCGATCGCGCAGAGCGTGCGGTCGCTGCTGGCGCTCAACTACCCCGACTTCCGGCTGTTCATCATCAACGACGGGTCCAAGGATCGCACGCTGCAGATCCTGATCGATGAATTCGCATGCGAAGCCATCGCGTTGGACGCCGACGTCATGCTGCACACGACGCGGACGCTGGGCACCTACCGGTCGGCCACCAACCCGTCGCTGTACGTCATCGACAAGGAGAACGGGCGCAAGGCGGACGCGATCAATTGCGGCCTCAGCTACGCCCAGACGCCGCTGGTGTGCATCATCGATTCCGATTCGCTCATCGAATCCGACGGGCTGCTGCGCGCCACCGAGCCATTCATGACGGATCCCAACCTGATCGCGGTCGGCGGCGCCATTCGCATCGTCAACGGGTGCAAGGTCAACGGCGGGCAGGTCACCACCGTGGGCATCCCGCGCGGCTGGCTGCCGCGCTGGCAGACGGTGGAGTATATGCGCGCGTTCCTGACGGCGCGCGTGGCGGCGACGCGCTGGTCGACGCTGATGCTGATCTCCGGCGCGTTCGGGATGTTCCGCCGCTCCGTGCTGCTGGAGGTCGGCGGCTACCGCCACGACACGGTGGGCGAAGACCTGGAGCTGGTCACCAGGCTGCATCGCCACTGCCGAGAGCAGCGGCGGCCCTATGTCATCACCTTTGTTCCCGATATCGTCTGCTGGACCGAGGCGCCCGCGACCATCGCCGGGCTGCGCAACCAGCGCTCGCGCTGGCAGCAGGGCGCGTTGGAGACGATGATCCGCCACCGCGCGATGATCGGAAATCCCCGCTACGGGCGGATCGGCATGGTCGCGATGCCGATGATGATCCTGGAGGACCTCGTGTGTCCGGTGCTGGAGGTTCTGGGATATATCCTGATCCCAACCCTTTGGGCGCTCGGGATGCTGAAGCCGGACCTCGCGCTGATCTTTCTGGCGCTCAGTGTCCTGTTCGGCATCCTGCTGAGCCTGGGGGCGCTGATGCACGAGGAGTTGCAGGTCCGGCGCACGCCCAGCGCACGGGGGCTGGCGACGCTGGCGCTATCGGCGGTCGTGGAGAATCTGGGCTACCGGCAGCTCAACAGCGCCTTTCGCATCCTTGGCATGTGGAAGCATTTGCGCAAACACACCGCCTGGGCGGCGGTGCCGCGCGTCGGTTTTCAGAGCGGCTGAGCCGCCCGCGCCTGTCCGGCGCCCGACGGTGGGAACATGGTGCTGCCGGGGAGGATTGAACTCCCGACCTCAGCCTTACCAAGGATGCGCTCTACCACTGAGCTACGGCAGCATGTTGCCTGAGGAACGCGGGCCTTGGCCGTCCCGGCGGGCGCTTGTCAAGGCGCGCGAGGTGCGGCAGGCCGGATCGATGCCGAAACCTACGGACGCCAAGACCGAACGCGACAAGCGGCTCGCCGCTGCGCTGCGCGACAATCTGCGGCGGCGCAAGGCCGCGGCTGGGGAGCTAGCGAAGCCAGCCGAGCGCGACGGCGAGGCCGAGAAAGACCGCGATCAGGGCTAGCACCTTGGTGCGGGTGGGTACGCGCCTCATGCATCCTCCAATGGTGCGCAGGCGGCCTGGAGCCAACCGCGTTCTTCAAAGTCCAGCTGCGGTCCGATACGTTGGACCACCGTACGGTGATAATCGTCGATCCAGTCGCGCTCGGCGGTCGACAGCAGGGCCGTATCGATGAGCGCGCGGTCGATGGGCGCGAAGGTCAGCGTCTCGAAGCCCAGCATCGGGCCTTCGGCGCCCGCGATCTCCCGCTCCTCGACCAGCACCAAGTTCTCGATACGGATGCCGAACGCTCCCGGCTTGTAGTAGCCGGGCTCGTTGGACAAGATCATGCCGGCGCGCAGCGGCTCGTCGGTCCCCGCCTGCCCGCCCGCTGGTTTGGCGATCCGCTGCGGCCCTTCGTGCACGGACAGGAAGCTGCCGACGCCGTGGCCGGTGCCGTGCGCATAGTCGACGCCGGCCGCCCACAAGGGCGCGCGCGCGAAGGCGTCGATCTGGCCGCCGCGGGTGCCGTCGGGACACACGGCGCGGGCGATGGCGATGTGCCCCTGCAGCACGCGCGTGAAGCGGTCGCGCATCTCCGCGGTGGGCGTGCCGATCGCGACCGTGCGGGTTACGTCGGTGGTACCGTCGCGATACTGCGCGCCCGAATCGATCAGGAACAACGAGTTCGCTTCGATCGGGCGGTTGGTCTGGGCGGAAACGCGGTAGTGCATGATCGCGCCGTTGGGGCCCGCGCCGGAGATGGTGTCGAAGCTCAGATCCTCCAGCAGCCCGGTCTCCTCGCGGAACGCCTGCAACTTGGCGGCGGCCGCAAGCTCGTCGAGTTCGCCGCCCGGCGCTTCGATCGACAGCCAGCGCAGGAAGCGCGTCACCGCGGCGCCGTCGCGCAGCTGCGCGGCGCGCTGGCCGGCGATCTCCACCGGATTTTTTATCGCCTTGGGCAGGACCGAAGGGTCGCGCCTGGCCAGGATCTTGGCTCCCGCGCCTTCCAGCGCCTCGAATATCGCGGCAACCGCGCGCTCGGGATCGACGAGCACGGTCTTGCCGGCCAGGTTCGCGAGCGATTTCGTGAACTCGGACCGCGCGTGCAGGCGCACGCCGTTGCCCAGGTGCCGGGTCACGGCGTCGTCGATCTTCTCCGGTTCGGCGAACAGGTCGGCGGTGCCGTCCGCGTGGATCAGCGCAAAGGCGAGCGCGACGGGCGTGCGGTCGACGTCGCGCCCACGAACGTTGAACGTCCAGGCGATCGAATCAAGCGCGGCCAACACGGCGCTGTCCGCGCCGGCGGCGCGGAGCCCGTCCGCCATTTCGAGGCGCTTGTCGGCCGACGACTTGCCGGCATGTTCGGCGGCGTGGGGGACCAGCCGGGCGTCGGACGGCGCGGGCCTGTCCGTCCAGATCGCGTCGATCGGATTTCGGGCGACCGCAACCAGTTCCGCGCCCCGCGCCTGCAGCGCCTCGCGCGCCTGCGCCACCCAGGTCCGGGTTTGGAGCCAGGGGTCATAGCCGATCCGGGCGCCCGCCGGAGCGTGCTCGCCAAGCCACGCGGCGACGGTCGTGTCCGGGATGCCCTGATAGCTCCAGTGTGCGCCGTTCACTTGGTCGCGCACCTGCAGCGTGTAGCGGCCGTCGGTGAAGATCGCCGCCTGGTCGGCCAGGACGACGGCGGTTCCCGCCGAGCCGCCGAAGCCCGTGAGCCACGCGAGCCGCGCGGCGTAGCTGCCGATATATTCGCTCAGGTGCTCGTCAGTGAGCGGGACGACGAAACCGTCGAGGCCGTCGGCGGCGAGCTGCGCGCGCAGTGATTGGAGGCGGGCGGCGTAGGTGACTTGGTCCGGCATCTCTCACCCATACCGATCGTGCTGAGCCTGTCGAAGCACTTTCCTTTTCCTTGATCCGGAGCGAAAGAAGAGAAGGGCTTCGACAAGCTCAGCCCGAACGGTTCGTGGGGGATCATGATCAGATTCTTGGTTCTGGCTGCCAGCTTTGTAGCTGTCGCCCCCGCCCTTGCACAGAAAGCGCCGATGACCCGCACCTCCGAACTTCCCGCGCCACCCAGAGCGGAGCAGCGCCCGTACAGCTACGAACGCCACGGCTACCGCGTCGAGGACCCGTACTTCTGGTTGAAGGACCAGGGCTATCCCAAGGTCGACGACGTCGACGTGCTCGCCTACTTGCATGCCGAAAACGCCTATTTCGAAGCGGCGATGAAGCCGCACGAAGCGCTTGTCGACACGCTGTTCGAAGAGATGAAGGGCCGCATCAAGGAGGACGATGCATCCGTCCCCGCGCGCGACGGCGAGTGGCTGACGCGCTGGGCGTTCAAGAAAGGCGCGCAGTATCGGCAGTGGTTCCGCCGGCCCGTGGCGGGCGGTCCGGAGCAGTTGGTGTTCGACGAGGTCGCGGAGGCCGCGGGCAAGCCGTACTTCCGCCTGGGCGCGCTGGAGATGAGCCCGGACGGCAAGTACGCGGCGACGCTGGTCGACGACGACGGGTCCGAACGCTTCAAGCTGCGCATCCGCGACCTGGCGACCGGCGAGGACATCGAGACGGTGAGCGAAGTGGGCATCGGATCGCCCGTGTGGACCGCCGACAGCCGCGGCGTCGTGTTCACCGAAGTCAACGAGAACTGGCGCAGCTACCGCGCGCGGCTGCACCGGCTGGGAACACCCCTTGCGACCGACAAGACGATCTACGAGGAAACGGCGGACAAGGGCTTCTCCGTCGCCGTGTCCAAGAGCCAGGACAAGGGGCTGATCTTCATCTCCACCGGCGACAATACGACCACCGAGGTGCGCTTCGCGCTGGCGTCCGCGCCGGACGGGCCGCTGACGCTGATCTCCCCGCGCAAGAAGGACCGCATCTATTCGGCGGACGCGGCGCACGGGAAGTTGTGGATCCTGACCAACGACGACCACGTCAACTTCCGCCTCGCCTCCGCGCCGACGACCCGGCCGGGCGAGTGGACGACGGTGCTCCCCGGCTCCGACCGCGTGTACCTGCGCGGCGTGTCCTCGTTCCGCGACCACCTTGTCATATCGGAACGCGTCGATGGGCTCGATCAGATCCGCTTGCGCGGTTACGACGGGACGGAGCACCGCGTCGCCTTCCCCGAGGCGAGCTACAATGCTGTGGTGGCGGGCAACGCCGACTACGCCCCCGCCGCCTATCGACTTACCTATTCGTCGATGGTGACGCCGGGCACCGTCTACGACTACCACCCGCGCGAGCGCCGGCTGGAGACGCTCAAGGTCACCGAAGTGCCGTCGGGTTACGACCCGACGCAGTACGCGACCGAGCGGCTGATGCTGCCGGCGCGCGACGGCAAGCAGGTGCCGGTTTCGATCGTCTACAGAAAGGGTTTCCCCAAAGACGGCAGCGGCAAGCTGTTCCTCTACGCCTACGGCGCGTACGGCTACGCGATCCCGCCGAGCTTCTCGACGTCGCGTATGAGCCTGCTCGACCGCGGCTACGCCTACGCCATCGCGCATATCCGCGGTGGCGACGACCTGGGGTACCAGTGGTTCCTGGATGGCAAGCTGACCAAGCGGACCAACACGTTCAACGACTTCGTGGATGTCGCCAAGGGCCTGATCGACGCCAAGTTCACGCGCGCCGGCAACATCGCCATTCAGGGCGGGTCCGCGGGCGGCGAGCTGATGGGGGCGGTAGCAAATTCCGATCCGCAGCTTTGGGGCGCGGTCGTCGCGGACGTGCCGTTCGTCGACGTGCTCAACACCATGCAAGACGAAAGCCTGCCGCTGACGCCCGGCGAATGGCCCGAATGGGGCAACCCGATCACCGACAAGGCGGCGTTCGAATATATCCGCAGCTATTCGCCTTACGATCAGGTCAAGCGCCAGGCGTATCCGCCGATGCTGATCACCGGCGGCCTCAACGACCCGCGCGTGACCTATTGGGAGCCAGCCAAGTGGGCGGCGAAGCTTCGGGCGTACAAAACGGACGACAACCTGCTGCTGCTCAAGATCAACATGGGCGCGGGGCATGGCGGCAAGTCCGGCCGGTTCAACGCGCTGCGCGAAACGGCGGAGGCCTACGCCTTCGTGCTGACGCAGATCGGAAGCTAGGCGCGGCCCTGGCATGTCGTTCGAACTGACCTTCACGGCCGGGCCAGCCGACATCGACGAGCTCGGTCACGTCAACAATGCCGTCTGGGTGCAGTGGATCCAGGAGGTGGCCACGACGCATTGGCGGGCCATCGCCTCTCCTGCGCATCAGGACGCCTACGTCTGGGTCATCACCCGGCACGAAGTCGACTATCTGCGGGCGCTCGGCCCCGGCGGCAGCGTGACCGCGCGCACCTGGGTCGACGACGCGGGGCGTGGGGCGCGGTTCGACCGGCATGTCGAGTTCACGGGTGCCGACGGGCGGGTCCATGTGCGCGCGCGCACGACGTGGGCGATCGTCGACAAGGCGCGGGGGCGGGCGATCCGCGTGCCGCCCGAGGTGATCACGCCGTTCCTGCGGGGCGCCTAACGCCGCGCTTCGATTGCGGCGATGATCTTGGGAAAAGCGCGGCCGCTGGTTGCAAAGCCCATGTGCGTGCAATCGAGCTCGACCGCGTCGTCCCGTTCGCCGTCCTGCCCCCGCGCGCTCAAGGGCGCGACGACGCCGTCCCGGCGCGACCAGATGGCGAGCGTCGGCACCGGCGGCTTTGCGGGCAGGTCGGCCTGGATCGGAAGCGCGTCGATCGAATGACGCGCGATAACCTCATACAGCCGCCAAACATTGTTCGCCCGCAGATCGCCTGAAAAAGGGGAGCCCAGCGTTACTACGCGTTCGACGAGATCGGGACGCGCCTTGGCCACCTCGCGCGCGAACAGGCCGCCCAGGCTCCAGCCGACAAGCAGCGCGGGCCGGCCGGCGGCGTGACGCTCCAGCCTGTCGGCGATGCGGTCGATGCTGTCCGCCCGGGCGCCCCGATTGAGCCCCATGCCCCAGCCGGTAACGCGGTAGCCGGCGGCGGCGAGCGCGCGCTGGAGGCCCAGCGTCGTGCGGTCTGTGGCGAGGAAGCCAGGCAGCACCATCGCGCGGGGGCCATCCTCCGGCCCGCGTTCGCCCAAGGGTCCGACCGCGCGCCACGCACGGGCGCCGACCGACATGCCTTCGGTCAACATGCGCCAGCGCGGCGGAGGCAGGTGGTCGGGTCGGGTCATGCGGTGCATATAAGGCGCTGGCCGATTTGTTAACAGGAACCTGCTCCCGGGCGTAGGCCGCGGTCCGGTGACGCGAAGGTACGACTGGACCCCGGCCTACGCCGGGGAACTACGCTCAACCTACAGAAACTCAGCCCCCATCAACGGCTGCAACGCGGCGGGCAGGCGCACGCGGCCATCGGCCTGCTGGTGGTTCTCGAGCAAGGGCACAAGGATGCGTGGCGAGGCTAGCGCGGTGTTGTTGAGCGTGTGGACGAAGCGCACTTGGCCACTCCCGTCCCGCCAGCGCAGATTGGCGCGCCGCGCCTGCCAGTCGTGCAGCGTCGAGCAGCTGTGCGTTTCGCGGTACTTGCCGAGCGAGGGCACCCAGCTTTCGATGTCGTTCATGCGGTATTTGCCAAGACCCATGTCGCCGGTCGACGTTTCGATCACCTGATACGGGATCTCCAGATCGCGCAGCAGGCTCTCGGCATTGGCGAGCAGGCGCGCGTGCCAGCCGGCGGAGACTTCCGGATCGTCCTCGCAGATGACGTACTGCTCCACCTTTAGGAACTGATGGACGCGCAGGAGCCCGCGCACGTCGCGGCCGGCGCTCCCCGCCTCGCGGCGGAAGCAGGGGGACGCCCCGGCGTAGAGGATCGGCAACTGGTCGGCCGTCAGGATCTCGCCGGCGTGCAGCGAGGTCAGCGCGATCTCCCCGGTGCCGGCGAGGTACAGGTCGTCCTTAGGGACCGCATAGGCGTCCTCCTTGCCGCCCGGAAAATGCCCGGTGGCGGTGAACGCATCCTCGCGGGCGATCGCGGGGACGGTCATCAGCGTAAAGCCTTCGGCGACCAACCGGTGCTGCGCCCACAGCATCAGCGCGGATTCGAGCAGCGCCAGCCGCCCTTTAAGGCAGTAGGTGCGCGCGCCCGACACCTTGGTGATGCGCGCGAGGTCCGCCCAATCGTTCATTTCGCACAAGGCGACATGGTCGCGCGGCGTGAAGTCGAACACGGGAGGCGCGCCTTCGGTGCGGATGACGACGTTGCTGCCTTCGTCGGGTCCCACCGGCGCGCCGTCCCAGGGGATGCCCGGCAGCTGCAGCGTCATTGCGCGCAGCGCCGCTTCCTGTTCGGCGAGCGGCGCCTCGGCGGCCGCGATCTGCGCGCCGATCGCTCTGGATCGCGCACCAAGCGCGGGCTTGTCCGCCGCCGCCGCCGTCTTGAACCCGTCCGACACCCGCTTGCGCTCGGCGCGCAGGTCATCGAGCGCCCCGCGCGCGCGCCGCACGTCGTCGTCCAGCGTCAGCAGCCGATCGAGGTCGAGGTCGACGCGCTTGTCGGCCAGGGCCTTGCGAACCGTGTCCCGCTGCTCGCGAACGAAGTGCATGGGGAGCATGTCAGTCTTTCTTCATGGGGATGGCGTCAGCGCGGCAAGCCGGTCGGGGCCTTTTTCAGTCCAAGCCCGCAAACGCCGCGCCAACGCGGTTCACCTGTCAGGTCCCGCAGAAAGTCGCAAGAACGCGCTCGTGCGGCTGCGGCGGATCGGCGTAGCGCGCAAAGGCTGGCTGATCCTCGAACGGCTTCGACAATATGGTCAGGAGCTCTTCGAAGGGCGCATAATCCCCCCGTTCCACCGCCGCGTCGATGACGGCCGCGACCCGGTGGTTGCGCGGTATGAAGGCGGGATTGACTGCGTGCATCGCCGCGCTCCGCGTCGCGGGATCGACATTCTCCTTGCTCAAACGCATGCGCCACCGGTCGATCCAGCTGTCCAAAGGCGACGAGTCGACGAACAGCTCTCGCAGGGGATCAGCGCCGCCGGGGCGTTCGACGTCCCCGAGCCGCCGGAAGAACAGGGTGAAATCCACGCCTTGGTCCGACATCGTCTTCAGGAGATCGCCGGCCAGTTCCACATCGCCGTTCTCGGCCGTGGCAAGTCCGAGCTTGCAGCGTAGCCCTTCGTAATAGGCGCTCTCAAAGCGTGGCCCGAACGCCGCAAGCGCGTCCTGCGCGTCGGCGACGGCGCGGGCTCCGTCGGGGTCCAGCAACGGCAGGATCGTCTCAGCAAAGCGGGCGAGATTCCAGTGCGCGATCGCCGGCTGGTTGCCGTAAGCGTAGCGCCCCATGTGATCGATCGAGCTGAACACGGTTCCCGGGTCGTAGGCATCCATGAACGCGCACGGACCGTAATCGATCGTCTCGCCCGCGATCGACGCGTTGTCCGTGTTCATGACCCCGTGGATGAAGCCGATCAGCAACCAGCGCGCGACGAGATCCGCCTGCGCCGCGATCACCGCGTCCAGCAACGCCCGATATGGCCTCTCGGCGGAGGCGGCGTCGGGATAATGGCGCGCGATGACGTAGTCGGCGAGCAGGCGGACGCCTTCGTCGTCGCTCGCGGCCGCGAAATACTGGAACGTGCCGACACGGACATGGCTGGACGCGACGCGCGTCAGCACCGCGCCCGGCAGCATCGTCTCGCGCGCGACGGTCTCCCCCGTGGTGACGGCCGCCAGCGCGCGGGTGGTGGGAATGCCCAGCGCGGCCATGGCCTCGCCCACGACATATTCGCGCAGCACCGGACCCAGCGCCGCGCGCCCGTCGCCGCGGCGTGAGAAGGGCGTGGGCCCCGATCCTTTCAGCTGAATATCGCGCCGTCGCCCGGCCCGGTCGACGACCTCCCCCAGCAGCACCGCGCGCCCGTCGCCCAGCGTGCCGGCGAAGTGGCCGAACTGGTGTCCCGAATAAGCCTGGGCCAGCGGTTCCGAACCGGGCGCGACTTGGTTGCCGGCGAGCATCTGCACGGCCTGCGGACTCGAGAGCCAGTCCGGGTCGAGGGCAAGCTCCGCGGCCAGTTCGCGATTGACGCGGATCAGGTACGGGCTGCGAACGGGAACCGGCGCTACGCGCGCGAAGAAGCGCTCGGGCAATCGGGCGTAGCTGTTGTCAAAGGCGATTGGAGGCGTCTGGGAGTCGGTCACGACATGGGAACGCATGTGATTGGCCGAAGGGGGCACGACCCACCGAGACTCAAGGACCCGCAGCTTCGCATGCGTTATGTGCCGGAGACGGAGTCCGCACTACCTCAAATACTGAAAGTCGATAGTTAAGCGTCCTGTTCCCTCATACGTGCCCACTTCGCACCTAAGGAGCGCGGGACGAAAGAGCGGCAAACGCGAAGCGAAGCCCGTGACGTTAGTGACAATTGTGACGTTAGCGGCTGGGGAGCGCCGTGCAGCGTATTCGCGAAGGGTGGGAAGGTCAGCGCGATCGGTAATCGTCTAAGCTGCTCTGCGCACTTTCTGATGCTGCGAAAGCCTTGCTGATTGCACATGTAACCAATGGCCAGTGGTAGCCACACGCAGGCGGTGACCGCCAGCCAGGTTGAAAGGCCATCGCCCCAGCCGAATACCTCGCTTAGAATGCCAAAGGGTACCGCCACTGCAAACGCAGCCACCCCCACGATCAGCGCAAGCAGAAAGAACACGACGGCACCCAAGGCCCACATTGTTCTCAGGCGAGTTGCGGTAGCGGCCAGCTTGCTCGTTTGTTGAGCATATACCGACTGCCACGGCTCGCCAATCCGGCCGCGACAAGCGCGCTAGTTGGTACCCGGGCGGGATCGGGGGGAGCTGATAGCTATTGGGGATTGGCGGCAGCTTCGCCGGAGCCGCCAATTCTGAAAACATTACCAGCAGATGTTCGCGTGCATCGGCCCGCGTTTCCTTGAGCGTGTCCGCCAAATAATCGCGCCGTTCGTCATAGGTCAGCGCATTCCAGTCGGGTGTGCCGACATATTCCTGTAGATGCGCCTTCGCCGGCTTGCCCGCGAGCTGGACGTAGTAGGCGGTAAGGAGGAGCTTCGGCAGAGGAGGCTCGATGAACAACGCTGGCAACAGGTTCTGGAGCTATCCAAGGCTTGGCGGGAAGCTCAGGAGGCCGGCCGTTTTATCGCCGCGCTACGATTGAAGCCAACAGACGCGGGGGCGCAAACACGAAACCGGAGCGTTGAGGATTGGCTGCAGTGAGCAGAGGCTCGCATCCGCGCCGCCAATCCCCTTGAGGCTGAGGTAACCGCGATCATTGAGGGGATTGCAGAAGTACGTTCAGAGATATGACGGCCGCTAGCAATCTATGTCGGTCGCCGTCCGACAGAATTTCTACTATGGCTCTCTATAATGCGTCCGCATTTTGATTAGGTTTTCGTAGGTACGTGGGTTGTTGCGATTTATACTTCTTATGTATGGGGCGCACTTGTCATGATAAAATACCATTAGCCCACGAACATTGTCTCTAATGATAAGTTGATCTAGGTTGCCTCTCAGTACTCCGAAAAAGATAAACTCGTAATAGGTTCGAAGATAAGTAGCCGAGGCGGCCGCTTTCCTTTCTTCATCTTTGCCTGTTTTCTTAGTGCATCAAGCATTTATTTTGTGACCGGCTTATCAACATCAAAGCCGAACGCCGTGTGGAAACGGCTCAGCGCTTCTCCAAACGGAGCTTGGGAGAAGCGTACAAAAACCATGTATTGGTGTTCTGGCGGATTGTGTTCCGATGAGTAATCCATCCCGCCACTGCGCCAACCAGGGGGTTCGCTTCCCACGTCAGGAACCCATAGGTGCCTGTCTCGTCATCGACGTAGCGGTACAGCCCGGCGAACGCGAACAACGGCCGATCGCGCAAGCTGAACCAGTGCTCGACCTTAGCCCTCTTTTCTCCTGATCATTCGCAGAAGCTCGTCACCGGCATGAGGCAGCGGTTTGCAGGATCTCGCAGCAGGTTGCGCCAGTCCCAGCTTAGCGCTGGGCGCCCAACTCATACCCGCTCTGAAGTGATGGACAATTATGGTGTTCGTCGAAGTCGTTGTTAACCAGTTTGTAAGGCCGCCAGGCTAGTCCGTACCCGAGATCTGGGAGGGCATGCTATGACGCGATCGCTGGCAAAGACCATCATGATGTTGTTGTCGACGACCCCGCTCGTGGCGTGCGGCGGCGGCACAGGAACGAACTCGGTGTCAACCGGCTTACCGGCGGCAACAGCGGGACCTCCTCCGGCCGGCTTCGGCGGCGGCACCTCGACCGCACCTCCTCCAACCGGCTTCGGCGGCAACACCTCGACGGGAACGCCCGCCACCCCCGCCGCATCTTACAAGACCTACGATCAGCTGACCGGCGACCAGTCCTTCCAAGCTAGTTCCGAGGGCATCGACACACGCAAACCTTTCACCGACCGCGGGGCGATCTACTCACCGGACATCATCGACTACTCTGCAGCCACTAACACCTACACACTTACCTACACCAGCGTAGGGAAAGAAACGTTCCTCAACGGAAATGATCCGGTTGCGGGTACGACATTCAACATCAAAGAATTCGGAGCGCCGGGCACATTTAACTATACCCGCTATGCCGAATATTCGCGCAACAGAATCTCGAACACTGACATCGGGCTTGCGGTAATCGGTGTCCCCACGCTGGGCACCGATCAACCCGCCGGCGTCGCGAGATTCCGGTCTTCAGCTTTCGTGGGCACTGCGGCACGGCAGGAGGGCGACACCTCCGTTCTGTACGGTCTCGGCAACTCCTCCTTCGACATGACCGTTGATTTTACGGCCAACACGCTGGATGCCCGACTCACGCTGGTCGGTACGCCGGTCGCTGGCGGGACGGACGTGGCGCTCGGAAGCTGGGTCCACGTCAACACTGGCCGCAACTTCGCTGTGGAAAGTACACTTGGTTTCGGCGGCGTCCTGCAACGCGACGCGGGAAGCGCGCTGGTCGGCGGTATGAGGGGCAAGTTCTACGGGCCTCAGGCGGCCGAGTTTGGAATGGCTTTCGACGTTACCGAGAAGACGGGATCCACGACCACGTTCGTTGCCGTCGGCGTAGTCGCCGGTCGCAAGCAGTAGCAGTCGCGCACGAAGGGCAGCCGGCAATGCTTGCCTTCCTCGCTTTCGCATTATCGCCGGCCGAGGCTTCGGTGGTCGCGCCAGCCCCGCCTCATTGCGTAGCCGGCACTTGCGCCGGCCTGACCGCCGCCGACGTGCTCCGACTAGCCGGCCGTCTCGAAGCCGAAAATGATCTCGTTCGCGCCCGTGCGCTCCTGATCCAAGTTCTCGCCGACCGCGTTCCTGCGTACCGCGCCGAAGCACGCTTTCAGCTAGCAAAGCTGGCTGAACGGGCTCGTGATCTTCCCGCCGCCGAGCGCTGGTACCGCGCATTGCTCGACGAACAGCCCGCCGCCGCGGGCGTCAGGCTCGAATTGGGGCGTGTCCTTGCCGAACAACACAAGACCGCCGCTGCGGGACGTGAGCTACGCCGTGCGCACGCCGCGGGCCTGCCGCCCGAAGTCGCCAAAACGGTCGAGCGCATCGTATCGCTGCTGCGGCACGAGGCGCCCTATGGCGGCAGCTTCGAAGTAGCGGTCGCGCCCGATAGCAATATCAACCGCTCGACACGTTCGGACACAGTAACGGCGTTCGGCCTGCCCTTCGCGTTGGACGAAGGCTCGCGCGCGCGATCGGGTGTGGGCGTGGCATTCGCGGGCCAGCTCTTCGCTCGCCTTCCTATGGGCGATCACCGCTTGACGCTCGCGCTCAGCAACCAAGGCAATCTGTACAAGCACCGCGCGGCCAACGAGACGGTCGCTACCCTGTCGGCGGGGCCGCAGTTCCGGTTCGGAAACACGCAGGTCAGCGCCAGCGCAATCGCGGGTCGCGGCTGGCAGGGGGGCAAGCACGCCAGCGACAGCTACGGGATCGACACCAAGGCTCGCTTTCCACTGGGCACGACCACCGCCGTCGCGCTGGGCGCGGCAGCCATTCACGAGCGCAACCAGCGGAGCGCTTCGTCGACTAACATGAGCTATACTGCCAGCGCGGCCGTCGAAAAGGCTTTGTCGCCTCGGCTATATGCGCGTGCGACGACGAACGTCACTCGCATCGCGTCTCGCGCTGCGCCCTTGTCGTCGTGGAGCATCGGTGGCGGCCTTACAATCACCCGGCAGCTCGGCGCGTTTACAGCCTATGCGGGCGGCGAGATCCGGCACCTGCGCGGGGACGCTCCCTTCTTCTTCTTCGGCCGCGCCCGACGTGACACGCTCTATCAGGCATCGCTCGGCCTGATCGCCCGACCGCTCACGATGGGCGGTTTCGCACCGGTGGTCCGCGTCACGCACGCGCGCAACCAAAGCCCTATCGAGCTCTACGGCTACTCTCGCAACCGTGTCGAGTTCGGCATCACCCGAGACTTTTGACGCACAGCGCGGTCCGGGCCAGCAGGGAACGCCGACAACTTCCGGTCCATGCAAGCCCGGCTTCGCTGCCTAGAGTGCGGCAACAAGAACACCCTTACTACCGGCGTGGACTCGCCCCAAGAACGCGACCGCTAACCGGCCTCGCGGGCGCCATACGGTTCGTACCGGGCTCAGTCTCTAGTTGCCCAGACTCCTGCAAGATCATCAAATATGATCACGGCCACATGACACCCTACAATCGGACCTCGATCATTGGAGCTGTCTACGAGGATGCGCTGAATGTGCGACTTAGGATAGCAAGCTTGCCCCAGCCTTCGATCACGTCGCGGGCTGTGCGACTGAGAGGCATAAGTCAGAGCGATAACGCCAAACTCACGGTGACAAAGGTTGCCGTCGGCGAGATCATGAAGGACATGAAGGACATGGACGAGCCTGAGCTGACAGATCGCGCCGTTGGTCGAGGTACTTGGCGCGGCGATATGCCGCCTCTGTTTTGTTGGCGATGGCATGAGCAAGCGCCGCCTCCGCGACATCGCCGGGGACGGTCGGCATCATCTCCGCGACCCAATGGCGGAACGCCGATCGCATGCCGTGGACCATCGCGCCGTCGCCGCCCGACACCCACAGCGCTTTCGCCAGTGTCATGTCAGACAGGGGCTTGCCCTTTATGCCGGGAACCACCGGCTCGCCTACACGTCCCGAGACGAAGCCCTGCGCCTCGCGAAGCACGGCCAGCGCGGCGTCGGACAGTGGCACGGAGTGAGCTTCACCGGCCTTCATGCGCTTGGCCGGGATAGTGCACACGGCACGATCCAGATCAATCTCGTCCACGTCGCACCCCGCACTTCGCCGGAGCGCGCCGCAGTCAGCACCGCGAAGCGCAGCGCCATGCGACCCACCGTGCCCCTGCGTCGCCAAGCCGCGACATGAACGTCGGCAGATCGGAATAAGGCATGGCCGCGAAGTGCCCGGCCTTGGTCGTCTGCTTCGATGCAATCTGCGCCAGTGCCCGCATCGGCGCATCCGTCGAACGCCACCCGTGCGCCTTCGCGTAATCCAGAACCGTCCCGATGCGCTGGCGGACCCGGCGCGCGGTTCCCGGCTTTGCCTGCCAGATCGGGCTAAGCACGCTCTAGATCATCGGGCCGTCGATGCGTTCGGGCAACTCCTTGCCGATCGACGGAAAGGCGTAGGCTTCCAACGTCGTCAGCCATTTCGCCGCGTGCTCGACGTTCTTCCACCCGGCTTTGTTGTTGTCGTGGAACTGCCGCGCCGCCTCTTCGAAGGTAGGCGTGGCCTTCGTGACCTTCGCCCACTCTACGGTCGGGTCCAGCCCCGCCTTGGCGTAAACGCGCCCTTCGCTAGCTTTGGCTCGGGCTTCTTGCAGAGACAGAACCTTGCGCTGTCCAAGGGGGACGCCATCCATCCCCGGTGGCGGCGAGTCGAAGGAACCGAACCAAGACCAAAGTCGCGGCGACGACCGTTCAATACGATGCGCAGCACCCACGACCTCGTGCCCGAAGGTTTGACGAGCAGGTACAGCCCGTTCTCATCGGCGTACCGCCCAGGGAGAGCCTTCTGCACCTTCATCGCTGTCAGCTTTGCCACATTCGGACCCGACACCATCTGTTCCGTCATTAGGCACGGAATACACGGGAACAGCAAGGGACATGCTGAAACAGCTTCCCCTACGAAGAACCAGGATAGTCAGAAATTTGGGACGGCCGGAAACATGCTGAAAACAGCAAGTGGCGGAGACGGAGGGATTCGAACCCTCGGTACCAGTAAACCCGGTACGGCGGTTTAGCAAACCGCTGGTTTCAGCCACTCACCCACGTCTCCGGGTCGGCAAGCGCGGGGCTATAGCGGCGGGATGCGCATCCATCAACGCCCTTGCCGTTCATTGCAGCGCAAGCTCGGCTCGCGCTAACTCTCCGCAGGATCGGTGGGGTGGGTGCAATGAAGAACTTCCTGTTGAACGTGGCGGCCGCGCTGGCCCTGAGCCTGGCGCCCGTAACGGTCTGGGCGCAGAGCGCGGACGCGGATCTGGCGCCCCCGGGCGGCGTCGAGGAGACGGGAGAGGTGGAGCCGGGCTTCGCGGAACCCGCGCCAACCGCGGTGGCCCCGCCGGCGCCGGCGCCCGAGTCGACCGCCCCCGCCAACGACGTGACGATCAGCCAGGCAACCGCCGCCGACAAACAGCGCGTTCAGAGCGACGACGTGCTCGTCGCCGCCGAAGGCGTGTTCGGGCGCGGCGCGGCGGGCCTGGCCAATCTCATCGAGGACATATTGAAGGATCAGGGCCAGCCGATCGGGTACATCACCGGCAAGGAGGCGAGCGCCGCCATCGGCATCGGCGCCAAGTACGGGTCGGGCACGCTGTTCCACAAGATCGAAGGCGAGCGCAAAGTCCATTGGCGCGGGCCGACAGTGGGCTTCGACGCCGGCGCGGACGCCAACAAGGTCTTCGTCCTGGTCTACAATCTCGATGACGGCGAAGACCTGTTCAAGGCCTACCCGGCGGCGGAGGGCAAGGCGTACCTCGTCGGCGGCTTCACCGCGGCGTATCTGAAGCGCGGGGACGTGGTTCTGATCCCCGTGCGGCTGGGCGCGGGCGTGCGGCTGGGCGCGAACGTCGGCTATATGCGCTTTTCCAAGAAGAACAGCTGGCTGCCGTTCTGAAGCTTTCGATCAGAGTGATACTTCGATCGAGGGTTAACTGCCGATCAGGCGCCAACCGAGCGTCTGGCCGGCGTGCAAGGGAACAAGATCGGCTATTCGCTCGGGGACGGCGACTTCCGCGCGTTCTAGCGTCACTCGGTCTTCGTTCAGCGGCAGGCCGTAGAAGCGCGGCCCGTTTTCGGACGCGAAAGCCTCGAGGAGGTCCAGCGCGCCTTCCTCTTCGAAGACCGCGGCGTAGCTTTCCAGCGCATGGGGGGCGTTGAAGATGCCGGCGCAGCCGCAAGCGGCCTCTTTGGCCGTAACGGCGTGCGGCGCGCTGTCGGTTCCCAGGAAGAACTTGGCCGAGCCTGAAGTAACGGCGGAGCGAAGCGCGAGGCGGTGGCGTTCGCGCTTCAGCACCGGCAGGCAGTAGGCGTGGGGCCGAATGCCGCCGGCGAAGATCGCGTTGCGGTTCAGGTGGAGGTGCTGGGGCGTGATCGTCGCGCCGACCATCGGCCCTGCGCCTTGGACGAACTGCACCGCATCAACGGTGGTCACATGTTCGAACACCACGCGCACCGCCGGGAAATTTCTGGTCAGCGGAACGAGAATGCGGTCGATGAACACGGCTTCGCGGTCGAAGATATCGACCGCGGGATCGGTCACTTCGCCGTGCACCAGCAGAGGCATGCCGATCGCCTGCATCCGGTCCAGCACCGCGTGAATGTTGGCGACCTCCGTAACCCCATGCGCGGAATTGGTGGTCGCGCCGGCCGGATAGAGCTTGGCGGCGGTGAAGACGCCGGAGGCGAAGCCGCCGGCCAGATCCTGCGGGTCGGTGCCGTCCGTCAGGTAGCACGTCATCAGCGGCGTGAAGCCCGCGCCTGACGGCAGAGCAGCGAGGATCCGCGTCCGGTAGGCCGCCCCCGCCGCAGCGGTCGTCACGGGCGGCCACAGGTTGGGCATGACGATCGCCCGCGCGAACGTGCGCGCCGTATAGCCGACGACCGCACGCAGCATGTCGTCGTCGCGCAGGTGGACGTGCCAGTCGTCGGGGCGCCGGATGGTCAGGGTATCGGCCATGCGTGGGCTCCGGCTCCGGCTCGCGGCTTGGGTTCGCGCCCGGGGAGCCTTAACTAGGCCTCATGCCCGCGACCACCCTCCCCGACCGTGCCCTCCTCCGCTTGGCCGGCGAGGACGTGCGCGCGTTCCTGCAGGGGCTTGTCACCAACGACCTGAACGATCTCGCGCCCGGCCGCCCGCTCTGGGCGGGGCTGCTGACGCCACAAGGCAAGGCGTTGTTCGACTTCGTCCTGTGGGCGGACGGCCCAGACGTGCTGGTCGACTGCGAGCGGGCGGCGGCGGGCGACCTGGCACGGCGACTGACGATGTACCGCCTGCGCCGGGCGATCAGCATTGAACGGGAGCCCACTTTGTGCGTGCACTGGGCGCCCGAGGCCGAGGCGCCCGCCGACCCGCGCCTCCCCGCCTTGGGCAAGCGCTGGCTTGCGCCCGACAACGGGCCCGAAGGCGGCGCTTGGCATGGGCACAGGCTTTCATTCGGTGTTACCGAAGGTTTGGCCGAGCTTGGGTCCGACAAGACGCTCTGGCTGGAATGCAATGCGCGCGAGCTCAACGGGGTGAGCTTCACCAAGGGTTGCTATGTCGGGCAGGAGAACACCGCCCGCATGCATCACCGCTCCAAGGTGGGACGGCGGCTAGTGGTGGTACCCACAGTTGCGGAAGGCGCGCGCACGCGAATCGTCTATCCCGATCTGGGCCTTGCCGTTGAGCATCGCCGGGTTGAGGACTTGGATGGCGCGATCGTGCCCACGTGGCTGGCTGGAACCCTCGCCGCCTGACTCCCGTTTGCCGACCGAGGAGTCGTCGCCCATGTCCGCCACCGCCGAGAAGTCCGACCCAAGTCTTTGGGAGGAGGTCAAAGCCGAGATCACCGCAGGCGAAAAGGGCGGCAGGCCCGGTCAGTGGTCGGCGCGCAAGGCGCAGATGGCCGCCCGGGAGTACCAGAAGCGCGGTGGCGGCTATCTGGGTGAACGGGACCCGCACAATCACCTCGTCGAATGGACAGAAGAGGAATGGGGCACCAAGTCGGGGGCCGAGAGCCTCGAGAGCGGCGAGCGTTACCTGCCCAAGGCGGCGCGCGAGGCGATGAGCGAGGAGGAATATGCCCGCACGACGGAGGCCAAGAAGAAGGCCCTGGCGGAGGGCAAGCAGTTCTCCGCCCAGCCCGAGGATGTGGCGGCGAAGGCGTCGCGGGTGCGGCACCATGTGGAAACGAAGGCGGACCTGCTGGCGCGGGCCAAGGCGCGTGGGATCAAGGGACGTTCGGCGATGAGCAAGGATGCGTTGCGCGCGGCGCTGGACGGCTAGATTTCGGCGAAGGCCCTGACCGGGAACGTCCCCATGCCCGCGACCTTGGGGGGCACGGCGGAGAAACGGAAGCCCGTATCGGGCAGCGCGCCCAGGTTGGTCAGGTGCTCGCCGATCGGAATGTCGGCGCCCAGCAGCAGGCTGTGCACGGGCCGCGCGCGGGTGCGCGTGTCGTCGATATTGTGGCTGTCGATGCCGACGAATGCCGCGCCTTCCGCGACCAGCCACTCGGCGGCGGCTCCGTTTAGAAACGGGTGATCGGTGAAGTACGCCTCCTGGCGCCAGTGCCGGTCCCAGCCGGTGTGGATCAGCACCGCCTTGCCGCGCACGTCCAGGCCACCGAGATCCGCCGCGTCAGTGGCGAGGCCCGCCGCGTGTGGCCGCCGGACGACGATCCCGTCGAGGCAGGCAAGCGACGCCAGATCGAGCGCGGCCAGGTCCTTGCCGTCGGCGTAGCGGTGGAACGGCGCGTCGACATAGGTGCCCGTATTGGCGACCATGTCGATGCGCCCGATCTGGAAGCTCGACCCGTCATCATACCCCGTCGCCGACGCCTCGCGCGTCCAATAGTCGCAGATATGCGGGCCGGGCAGACCCTTGAAGGTCGTCATGCCCGCCTCGATCACGTGACTGAGGTCGATCAGCCTCAAACCGGAGCCTGGCCTCTTCTTCGGGCGATGTTCCATAAGGCGACGGCTCCGATGCCCATCCAGACGATGTTCAACCCCGCCGAGGGATAGGCCTCGTTTGCTACGCCGTTGACGATGAAGCCGGCGGCGCCGACGACATTGAGCCACTGGTACAAGGGCGATTGCGCGGTCACCCGGCCGGAGGTGAGCAGCGCATAGCCCGCCAGGATCAGCAGCGCGCCGATCCAGCCGACAGCCTCGACGAAAAGGTCGGTCACGCCGCCAGGTTCCGCAGCACGTACTGCAGGATGCCGCCGCTGCGGAAATAGTCGAGTTCGTTGACGGTATCGATGCGGCAGCGCGCGGTGAAGCTGGAGGTGCCGCCGTCGGCCTTGGTGACGTGGACCTCGACATCCTGCCGCGGCTTCAGGTCGGCGACGCCGGTGATGGCAAAGGTTTCCGTGCCGTCGAAGCCCAACGTCTTGCGATCCTCGCCGGGCGCGAACTGCAGCGGCAGAACGCCCATGCCGACGAGGTTGGAGCGGTGGATTCGCTCAAAGCTTTCGGCGATCACGGCGCGGACGCCCAGCAGGTTGGTGCCCTTGGCCGCCCAGTCGCGCGACGAGCCCGTGCCATATTCCTTGCCCGCGACGATCACCAGCGGCGTGCCCTCCGCCTGGTAGCACATGGCGGCGTCGTAGATCGGCATGCGCTGCCCGTTGCACACCGTGATGCCGCCTTCGACGCCCGGCACCATTTCGTTCTTGATGCGGATGTTGGCGAACGTGCCGCGCATCATCACCTGGTGGTTGCCGCGGCGCGCGCCGTAGCTGTTGAAGTCGACGCGATCGACGCCGTGCTCCTGCAGATACTTGCCCGCCGGCGAATCCGCCTTGATCGACCCGGCGGGGCTGATGTGGTCGGTGGTGATCGAATCGCCGAACATCGCA
>DASQNO010000067.1:0-10493 GCA_035644935.1 Sphingomonadaceae bacterium | reverse complement strand
GTTCTTTCGTTGCACAGCGCCCCTCGACTAAGCTCGGGACGAACGGGGTTGAGGCTAGTAGACCACCACCGACCGGATACTCTCCCCCGCATGCATCAGGTCGAACGCGTCGTTGATGCGGTCAAGCGGCATGGTGTGCGTGATCAGCGGGTCGATCTGGATCTTGCCGTCCATGTACCAGTCGACGATTCGCGGAACGTCCGTGCGGCCGCGCGCGCCGCCGAAGGCGGAGCCTTTCCACGTGCGGCCGGTGACCAGCTGGAACGGGCGCGTGGCGATCTCCCGACCGGCCTCGGCAACGCCGATGACGACGCTGGTGCCCCAGCCGCGGTGGCAGCATTCCAGCGCCTGGCGCATGACCTCCGTGTTGCCCGTGCAGTCGAAGCTGTAGTCCGCGCCGCCGCCGGTGGCGTCGATGATCGCGGCGACGACATGTTCGTTGCCGACCTCCAGCGGGTTGATGAAGTGCGTCATGCCGAAGCGTTCCGCCATCGCGCGCTTGGCGGGGTTGATGTCGACGCCGACGATACAGTCCGCGCCGACCAGGCGCGCGCCCTGGATGACGTTGAGGCCGATGCCGCCCAGGCCGAACACGACGACGTTGGAGCCGGGCTCCACGCCGGCGGTCCAGATCACCGCGCCGACGCCCGTGGTGACGCCGCAGCCGATGTAGCAAATCTTGTCGAACGGCGCGTCGGGGCGGACCTTGGCCACCGCGATCTCGGGCAGCACGGTGAAGTTCGAAAAGGTCGAACAGCCCATATAGTGGAACAGCGGCCGGCCATCGAGGCTGAAGCGGCTGGTGCCGTCTGGCATCAGGCCCTGACCTTGCGTGCTGCGGATCGCGGTGCAGAGGTTCGTCTTCGGGTGGAGGCACGACTTACAATGCCGGCATTCGGGCGTGTAGAGCGGGATGACGTGATCGCCGACCGCGACGGAGGTCACGCCCGCGCCGATTTCGCGCACGACGCCGGCGCCTTCGTGACCCAGGATCGACGGGAAGATGCCTTCCGAATCCTTGCCCTCCAGCGTGTACGCGTCCGTGTGGCAGACGCCCGTGGCCATGATCTCCACCAGCACCTCGCCGGCGCGCGGGCCTTCGAGGTCGACGTCGTGGATCTCGAGCGGGGCGTTGGCGGCGACGGCGACGGCGGCGCGGGTCTTCATGGCGGGCTCGGTTCTGAGGGAGGGAAATGGCCCATACGAACGCCTGCGCGCGAACGCCAGATCGACGCGGGCCTTGGTCGCCGCGCCCCGCGGCCCTAAAGCCGCCGCATGAAAGCGTTCCTCCCCGTCGTTTGCGCCCTTTTCCTCTGGTCCGGCTCGGCCGCCGCGCAGAGCCCGACCGACCCGCCGCGCGACATCACCGTCAGCGGCGGCGTCACGGCCGTGTCGGACTACCGGTTCCGCGGTATCTCGCATTCCGACCGGCGGCCGGCGGTGCAAGGCGGCGTCACCGTGGACCACGTGTCCGGCGTCTACGCCCGCGTCTGGGGGTCCTCGATCCACGACTATGTCGCGGGAAACGCCCCGGCGGAGATCGACCTGTCGGCCGGCTACCGGCGCAGCTTCGGCGGAGCGACGGTGGACGCGGGCGTGCTCTACTATCTCTACCCTGATGCCGGGGCGGCGGCGTCGGACTTCTTGGAACCCTACGCCTCCGTCGCCTACACGCTCGGCCCCGTGACGGCGAAGCTGGGCGCCACCTACGCCCCGCGCCAGTCGGCGCTGTCGGTTGGCCGCGGCCGCGAGGACAATCTTTATCTGTCGGGCGACCTGTCGGGCTTCGTTCCGGGAACGCCCGTCACGGTCGCCGCGCACCTGGGGCACAATAGCGGCCCAACGCAGCTCGGGCTGGCGGACGACTATACCGACTGGTCGTTGGCCGCGAACTACACGGTGCGCGACCTGACCTTCGGGCTGGCCTATGTCGACACGGACGCGCGGGTCCGCACCCCGCGCGGGCGCAACGCGGCCGGGGCGGGGGTCGTCGCCTCCGTCGCGTTCGGCTTCTAGCGCGCTTGACAGCCGCGGGCGCGCTGATCATTCCGGCATGGCGGGCGCCCCGGGCGCCGCATGGGAGTAGACGACGATGCGCAAGGGACAGGACACCTCCTCGCCGATGCGTCGCCCGTTTTATGGCTATCGATTTCGCGGCTTTACCGGCCGGTACGCCTGACGGGCGTACCGGACCTGCCGCCGGCTGCGTGACCGGCCCCGCCGCACGCCGCCGTTCCCCGTCGCCGACGGGACCCTCGCAATCGCGAGACTACGACATGTCACATACGAACCTACGTTCCACGCCGCCCGACCTGGCGACCCTGCGCCGCGAGATCGATGCGGTCGACGACCGGCTGCTCGACCTGATCGAGCGGCGGGTCGGACTTTCCGCGCAGGTCGCGGCGCTCAAGGACTGCGAAGCGCCCCACCTGCTCAAGCTGCGACCGCAGCGCGAGGCCGAAATCGTCGCGCGGCTGCAACGCCGGGCGCGGCGCGCGCCGCCCGACATGGTCGCGCATCTGTGGCGCACGCTGATGTCCTACGGCCTGCAGGCGCAGTCGCCCGTGCGGCTCGTCGTCCACGCCGCCGGCGATCGGCAGATGCTGGCGGAAGTCGTTCGCGCGCGTTTCGGGCCCGCCGCGACGCTGCTGTGGGCCGCCAGCCGCCACGCGGCGCTGACGGCGGCGCGCGAGACGGAGGCGATCGCGATCCTGGATGAAGGCGCGCTCGCGGCCGGCGAGGATGCGCTGCGCCTGTTCGACACGCTCCCGCTCGCCGGCGGCGGACGCCTCCACGCGATCGGGCGCGTCGCCGCTGAAGACATCGTGCAGGAAGCGGGCCAGTGAACAGGCCAGTGAGCGGCTGGTCGGCCGACGGCTGGCGTTCCGGCCCCATGGCGCAGATGCCCGTCTACCCCGATGCGGCGGCGCTCAGCCGGGTCGAAGCGCGGCTCGCCGCGTCCGCTCCGCTGACCACCGTCGCGGATATCCTGCACTTGAAAGCGCAGCTCGCGCAGGTCGCGGACGGCCGCGCGTTCCTGCTTCAGGGCGGCGATTGCGCCGAAAGCTTCGCGGAGTTCGGCGCGGACAAGGTCCGCACGACGTTCGACCTGCTGCTCCGCATGGGCGCGATGCTGCACGCCGCGGCCGGCCTCAACATCGTGCACCTCGCGCGCATCGCCGGCCAGTTCGCCAAGCCCCGCTCGTCGGCGGAGGAGACGGTCGGCGGCGTAACGCTGCCGAGCTACCGCGGCGACGCGGTCAACGGACCCGAGTTTACCGCCACCGCCCGCACGCCCGACCCCAAGCGGCTGCTCGCCGCGCACCGGCAGGCGCAGGTCACGATCCAACTGCTGGGCGCCTATTCCGCCGCGTCCTACGCCGACCTGCCGCGAATTCACCGCGAGATGGGGATCGATGGCCCGACGCGGCCGGTCAGCATGTTCACCAGTCACGAGGCGCTGCTGTTGAACTACGAACAGGCGCTGACGCGGTTCGACCCGGCGACGGAGCGCTGGTGGGCGCTGTCGGGGCACATGATCTGGATCGGCGACCGTACGCGGGCGCTGGACGGCAGCCATGTCGATTACGCGCGCGGCGTCGCCAACCCCGTGGGGCTGAAGTGCGGGCCGACCATGCGCGCGGACGAGCTGCTGCGGCTGATCGACCGGCTGGACCCCGGCAACGAGCACGGGCGGCTGGTGCTGATCGCGCGCTTCGGGGCGGGGCAGGTGCATCGGCATCTGCCCGAACTGATGCGCGCGACCGAGCGGGCTGGCCGGCGCGTGATCTGGTCGGTGGATCCGATGCACGGCAACACGCGCACCTCCGGCGCCCTCAAGACGCGGCTGCTGGGCGATATCGTCGCGGAGATCGACGGCTTCTTCGACATCGCGGCGGCGGAGGGCGTGCATGCCGGCGGCGTTCACCTGGAAATGACGGGCGCGGACGTCACCGAGTGCCTGGGCGGCAGCCGGCCGCTTGTGGAGGCGGACCTGCCCGACCGCTACCTGACGCATTGCGATCCGCGATTGAACGGCCGCCAGGCGCTGGATGTCGCGGGCGAGGTCGCCCGGCTGCTCGCCCGCGACGCGGGTGTTTCGCAAGCGCGCGAACGGAGCGCGGCGTGAGCGCCGACACGCACCCGCACGACGGCGACCGTCTGCGCGCGACGCCCTCGCCCGGGCTTGGCGGCGACATCGTCGTACCGGGCGACAAGTCGATTTCCCATCGCGCGCTGATCCTGGGCGGCATGGCGACGGGCGAGACGTGGATCCACGGGCTGCTGGAAGGCCAGGACGTGCTCAACACCGCCGCCGCCGTGCGCGCGTTCGGAGCGGACGTGGATCGCGCCGCCAACGGCAGCTGGCGCGTACGGGGCGCGCGGTGGGCGAGCCCCGCCCGGCCGATCGAATGCGGCAACAGCGGCACGGCCGCCCGGCTGCTGATGGGCGCGGCGGCGGGGTTCGATCTCGAAGCGACGTTCGCCGGCGATGAATCGCTGAGCGGCCGGCCGATGGACCGCGTGCTGCAGCCGCTGCGCGACATGGGCGCGACCGCGTCCGGCGAGAACGACCGCCTGCCGATCGCGCTGCGCGGCGGGGGCTTGCGCGGGCTGTCCTACACCAACGCGCGGGCGTCGGCGCAGGTGAAGTCGGCGATCCTGTTCGCGGGCTTGAACGCCGCCGGCCCCGTGGAGGTGATCGAACCGGCGCCCAGCCGCGACCATAGCGAACGCATGCTGCGCGCGTTCGGCTGCGACGTCGCGACGGTCGGCGGCGCGGTTAGGCTCGGCGCCGCGCGATCGCTGACGGGGACCGCGATCGTGGTGCCCGGCGACCCGTCTTCGGCGGCGTTTCCCTTGGTCGCGGCTTTGCTGTCGCCGCGTTCGCAGGTCACCGTGCGCGACGTCATGATCAACCCGTCGCGAACCGGGCTGCTTGCCACGCTGGCCGAAATGGGCGCGGACCTCCGCGTGGAGAACCGGCGCGAGGCCAATGGCGAGGAGATCGCGGACATCACCGCGCGCGCCGGCCCGCTCAAGGGCGTCGAGGTGCCCGCCGCCCGCGCGCCGTCTATGATCGACGAGTATCCCGTCCTCGCGGTCGCCGCCGCCTTCGCACAGGGCCGGACGACGATGCACGGCATCGGCGAACTGCGGGTCAAGGAAAGCGACCGGCTTGCGGCGGTGATCGCGGGCTTGCGCGCCTGCGGCGTCGAGGCGTGGGCGGAGGGCGACACGCTGATCGTCGAAGGGCAGGGCGGCCCGCCCCCCGGCGGCGGCGACGTCGCGGCGCACGGCGATCACCGCATCGCCATGAGCTTCTTCGTGCTGGGCCTGGGCGCACGCGCGGCCGTCACCGTTGACTCCGCCGGTATGATCGCCACCAGCTTTCCCGGTTTCGTCTCCCTCATGCGTTCGATCGGATGCTCAATATGACCGTCGCTTATCAGGGCGTCCCTGGCGCCTTCGGCCACGCCGCCTGCCTCCAGTTCGTTCCCGACCACGAGCCGATCGCCAAGCCGAGCTTCGTGGCGGTGCTGGCCGCGGTGGCGAGCGGCGAGAGCAAGTATGGCGTGCTGCCGGTGGAAAACAGCGCCGCGGGTCCGGTGTACGATGCGACCGACCTGCTGTCCGGCTGCCGCATCCCCTTCGTGATGCGCGACATGTCGGTGCGCATGCACCTGCTCGCCAGGCCAGGGACCGCCCTGTCCGACGTCCGCCTGGTGATCAGCCATCCGGTGGGCCTCGCCCAATGCCGCAACTCGCTGCGCGAACTGGGCGTCGCCACCGAGGCGGGCGCCAACACGGCGATGGCCGCCAAGGCGCTATCCGAGAGCGGCGACGCCTCCACGGCGGTTCTGGCGTCCGAGGCCGCGGCCAAGACCTACGGCCTGGAGATCCTGCGCAGCGACATGCAGGATCGGACGGACAACATCACGACGTTCTGCGTGCTCGGCCCCCGGTGAGCCTCAACGGCTTCGGCCGGGTCTTCCGCTTCACCACCTGGGGCGAAAGCCATGGGCCCGCGATCGGCGCGGTGGTGGACGGCTGCCCCCCCGGAATCGCCTTGAGCGAGGCCGACGTCCAGCCCTGGCTCGACCGGCGGCGACCGGGCGCGTCGCGCTTCACCACGCAGCGGCGCGAGCCCGACCGGGTCCGCATCCTTTCCGGCACGTATGAAGGGCGGACCACGGGGACGCCGATCAGCCTCATGATCGACAATGTCGACGCACAGTCGAAGGACTACGCCGCCGTCGCGAACGCCTACCGGCCCGGTCACGCCGACTATGCCTACGAGGCCAAATACGGCTTGCGCGATCCGCGCGGCGGCGGGCGCAGTTCGGCGCGCGAAACCGCGTCGCGCGTCGCGGCGGGCGCGGTGGCGCGGCTGGTCGTGCCGGAGGTCGGCCTCCGCGCCTACCTCGTCGCGCTCGGCGGCGACGGCATCGACCGCGACCGCTTCGACGACGCGGCGATCGACGAGAACCCCTTCTTCTGCCCCGATCGCGCGGCGGCGACACGCTGGGAGGCGCTGGTCGACGAGGCGCGCGCGGCGGGCTCCTCGCTGGGCGCGGTGGTGGAATGCGTCGCGACCGGCGTTCCGGCCGGCTGGGGCGCGCCCGTTTATGCCAAGCTCGACGCGGAACTCGCCGCGGCCTGCATGGGAATCAACGCGGTCAAGGGCGTGGAGATCGGCGACGGCTTCGCCGCCGCTTCTCTCAGCGGCGAGGACAATGCGGACGGGATGCGCGCGGGCGGCGTGTTCCTCGCCAACCATGCGGGCGGTATCGCCGGCGGGATCTCGACGGGTCAGCCGATCGTGGTGCGCGTCGCATTCAAGCCGACCTCGTCGATCCGGATCGCCACGCCGACGGTGACCCGCGACGGTGCGGAAACCGAAATCGCCACCGCCGGCCGGCACGACCCCTGCGTCGGCATCCGTGGCGCGCCCGTGGTCGAGGCGATGGTGGCGCTGGTGCTGGCGGACCACAAGCTGCTCCACCGTGCGCAGTGCGGGTAGCCGGCGCTTCCCGCACGAGGATACGATGACCGCGAACATCACCGTTCCCGTCGCGCTCGCGTCGAAGCCCTACGATGTGGTCATCGCCGACCGCGCGCTCGACGACGCGCACCGGCACCTCGCGCCGTTCGCGCGCGGCGGCCGCCTTCTGATCGTCAGCGACGATGCGGTGTGGGCGGCGCAGGGGCGGCGGTTCGCGCGCGGCCTGGACCCGGTGGAAGCCGTGCCGATCCTGGTGCCGCCGGGCGAGGCGAGCAAGAGCTGGGCGATTTTGGCGACGCTCATCGACCGCCTGCTGGCCGCCGGGGTCGAACGCACCGACCACGTCGTCGCATTCGGCGGCGGGGTGGTGGGCGATCTCGCCGGGTTCGCGGCGGCGATCGTCAACCGCGGCTGCCCCTTCGTGCAGATCCCGACGACCTTGCTGGCGCAGGTCGACAGTTCGGTGGGCGGCAAGACGGGGATCAACGTCGCCGCGGGCAAGAACCTCGTGGGCGCGTTTCACCAGCCGTCGCTGGTGCTGATCGACCCGACCTGCCTGGACACTTTGCCCGCGCGCGAGATCCGCGCGGGCTATGCAGAGATCGCCAAATACGCGCTCATCGAAGACGTGGAGCTGTTCGCGTGGCTGGAAGCGAACGGCGCCGCCGTGATCGCCGGGGATCTCGCCGCCCGCACCCAGGCGATCGCCGCCGCAGTGCGGGGCAAGGCGCGGATCGTGGCGGCGGACGAGCGCGAAACCACCGGCCTTCGCGCGCTGCTCAACCTCGGGCACACGTTCGGCCATGCGCTGGAGGCGGCGGCGGGTTACAACGGCCGCGTGCTCCACGGCGAGGCGGTCGCCGTCGGCTTAACGCTGGCCTTCGGCTTTTCGGCGGAACAGGGCCTGTGTCCCCCCGCGGACGCCGAGCGCGTTGCGGCCCACTTCGCCGCCGTCGGCCTTCCCACCAGCCTGGCCGAGATCGGCAATGTTGCCACCGCTGCCGAACTCGTCCGCCACATGGCAGGGGACAAGAAGCGCAAGGCCGGGCGCGTGTCCTTCATCCTGGCGCGGGGGATCGGGCGAGCTTTCGTGGACGCCGATGTCGAACTCGGCGACGTCGGGCACTTCCTGGCCAGCCACATGGGCTGACGGGACTTCAGGAGCGCATCAGGAACCGGATACGCCGGCGCGCGAAGTCGAGCGAAACGCGGCGGAAAACCTCCAGCACATCGGTGCCGAGCAGGATCGCCGGCTCGTCGGCCAGGCCGAACAGCGCGAACGGCGGCGCGTCGACAAAAGCCAGCGTGACGTTGCGCAGCGTCAGCCCGCCCAGCCGCACTTCCGGAAGAACGATCATCTCGGCCGGCAGCACCGCGCCGGTGACGCTGATCAGGCTGGTGGGGACGGACTCCGGCGGCTTGCGGCGGCGACCGAACACGGCCGCGTAGAGCGCCTTGTTGCCGATCGTCACCTCCGCGCCGGTGTCGACGACGGCGGAGATACCCGTCAGCCCGACGCTCGCCTCCGTGATGATCAGCTGCCCGCCGCGGCGGCGCGCCGTGATGACGATCTCGTCGGGTCCGGCCGCTGCCGACGGCGGCCGGCGCGTGTTCTGGAACGTGATCGTCTTGGCGTCGAAATCCAGCATCACGCGCTGACCCGCGAGCGCGTCGATCCCGAGCAGGCCCTGCGCGCCGAGATCGGCTTCCGACAAGGCGGGAAGGGACAGGTCGCGGATCATGTTGCCCCCGACCTGCAGCCGGTCCACCGCGACGGTGCCGACGCGGCTGGTCCCGGCCATGCCGTGCAGCGTCACCGTTCCCCGCGTCAGCAGACCGAGCTGCGCGGCAAGGCCGGCGCCGACGACGGACCGGTCCGCGCCGCTGTCGACCAGGAAGCGGAACGGACCCCTGCCGTTCACCGCCACCGCCACCGTCATGCGCGTCTTCACCTGGCGCGCCGCGACGCTTTCGCCGTCCACTTCCAGCGTGTCGTCGATCGTCGCGGGCGCGATCGGGGGCGGGGCCGGCTGGACCGCGAGGGTGATGGCGAGGAGCACGGCGAGCACGTCGGACATGCAACAAGCTTAAGGCGATTTCGCCCGCCCGCCAGTCCCCGGGGCGCGACGCGGTTGACAGCACGCGCCCCGCGCGCGACATTGCCGCTCGTGATCAACCCGTCGCCTTTCGGCTTCACCGCCCACACGAACGCCGCGCGCTATTACCGCGTCTGGTGGACTTGCGCCTTGGCGGGCACCGACTGACGCGCGCGAACAGCACGCTGATTTCTTCGGACCCGCCGGCGCCCCCGGCGGGTTTTTTATTGTTCGAACAAGGACGTCCCAGAATGCAGGAACAGACCGAAAAGCACGGTGCGCTGGCCTCCGCCACCCCGCCCCCCGGCGTCGCGGCCGACTGGACGGTGCCGCAGCGATGGGAGGAGTTCACGCCCGAGGACCATTGGGTTTGGGACACTTTGTTCGCGCGGCAGCAGGCGCTGCTGGCGGGCCGCGCGGTATCGGCATTCGGCCGCAGCCTGGACGTTCTGCGCCTGTCGCGGCCCGGTATTCCCGATTTCGATGAGCTCAACGACCGCCTGCACGCGCGCACCGGCTGGACGGTGGTGGCGGTGCCGGGCCTAGTGCCCGACGACGCCTTCTTCACGCACCTGAGCGAGCGGCGCTTCCCGGCAGGCAACTTCATCCGCCGCGCCGACCAGCTCGATTATCTGGAGGAGCCGGACGCGTTCCACGACGTGTTCGGCCATGTGCCGCTGCTCGCCGAACCGGAAATCGCCGACTTCATGCAGGCGCTGGGTCATTTGGGGCTCCAGGCGATCGATCGCGGCGCGCTGCACCGGGTGGCGCGGCTCTACTGGTACACGGTCGAGTTCGGCCTCGCGCGCGAGAATGACGATCTGCGCATCTATGGCGCGGGCATCCTGTCGAGCTTTGGCGAATCGCATTACGCGCTGGAAAGCCCGCGCCCGCGCCGCCTCGCCTTCGACCTGCCGCAGGTCATGCGCACGCAGTACAAGACGGACTCGTTTCAGCAGAACTACTTCGTAGTGGATCGGTTTGAGGACGTGCTTAAGCTTCTGCAGCGGGGCGACATTCCAGCGCTGTGGCGAGAGCTCGACGCGCTGCCTGATCTCGCGCCGGAGCCCGCGCGCGAGGCGGCCTGACGCATCGAAGCGTGTTCGTCATCCCGGCGCACGCCGGGACCCAAGAACACGAACTCGAGCGGCGCAGCGCCATTTTCGAACCGCGTCGTCAGCTTCGGTGTTCTTGGATCCCGGCTTCCGCCGGGATGACGCTTCGGCATCGACCCCGTTTATCGAAAGATGCTGAAAAGCTCATGATCATCGTTCTTCGCCCCGAAGCCACCACCGCCGACGCCGACGCCCTGCTCGCCCGCATCGCCGATGTCGGGCTGAAGCCGCTCCACATGCCCGGGTCCGAACGCGTCGTGCTGGGCGCGCTGGGGG